>JAQBDA010000163.1:0-2786 GCA_032124675.1 Chloroflexota bacterium | reverse complement strand
TAAGAAGTCAGGGATTTCCGCAGCGAACCTACTCAATCCGGACCATACAATACCGATGTACCACAGGATGCCCGGTATAGCCACTAACAACAGGCCAAACCCGACCCAGGCGACAGTTACTACCATAGCCAGCCTGCGCGTCCAGACAGGGACAAACTCGCCGGTGGGGAAAACAAGCATCAGGTAGGACAACAATACCAGCAGCAGGTACATCATAAATACGTATAAAATCATGAACACCTGATCGATCGCGCTGGGAGGGTAATAGACCACCTCTGGCGGCCCTAATGGGATCAAGATAGAGAGCATCAAAGTAACAGAAGCAAGCAATGCAGTCCAATCGACAGATTGAGACGCAAAAACGCGTTTTATGTAGATCAGCAGCGCGGTCATTCCCGCCACTAAAAGCGTCGAATACTGCACAGCCAGTAACAGGGCTGCAACCATGCGGCGGGACAGGCCGATCGCCACGCTAATCCGCACCGTCTGCATGCTCCAAAAGACGTCTTGATATTCACCAGGGAGCTCGATCACGAAATAACCCAGGCTAAGCAAGATGATCAGGCCGCCTGCCAGCCGTGCGGCACGGTACCAGGCTGTTGGCTTCACTGCGGGTGTATTCATGCTTTCAGGCTGTGGTATTCGTTTCATTTTCACCTATTCCTGGTTCAATGCGCGCAGGAACTCGTGCAGGAAGCGCTGGCGGTGCGCCGATTTGGCATATCGCACTGGCACGCCATTATTAACCAGCCGCGTAGCACCGCTGTGCTCGCCTGGGTCGGCGATCACCCGCACCGTACCTGCCTCGATATCCCCGAAGCTCTCATCGACCGCCAGCGCGGCCGACAGCGGGTCCCAGAAATAATAGAACCCTGGCAGGATCGCATCCAGCTTGCGGCTGAGCACCTGGTAAACAAACTCAGCTTCGGGTGTGCGGCGGTTGCTCTGCAGCTGGCGGTAGAATTCCAGGTCGACAGGCACCTTGTTGGTGGCGTCCAGCGGCACCAGGGTGACCAGAGCGCCCGATTCGATCACCATTTTCGCGGCCAGAGGATCGACGAACACGTTCCACTCGGCGTCTTTATTATCGATGCCCACTCCCGAGTAAAACACATTGCCCGGCACCTGCAGCGCGCCACCCATGATATAGATCTGCTGGATATTCTCCAGGAAGGCAGGTTGCTGCTCGATTGCCTGCGCCACATTGGTCAGCGGGCCAAGCGTCAGCAGGATCTCTTTCTCAGGAGAAGCCTCGACAGCAGAGATCAGCAGCTCCACCGCATCGCCTCCGGAAAGCGGGTTGCTCCCTGCTGGCAGCGGCAGACCCAGCATCCGGTCGACGCCCTCCCGCCAGGCCTGCGGGAACTCCTCTTCGCCTGACAGCGGCAGCTCCTGACCGCAAGCCACCGGGATCGGTACGCCCCCTGCCAGCGCCACCAGCCCCAGCGCATTGCGCACCCCGGGCTCGCAATGCGCTTCGCCCGTGCCGTTAACAGCGATGGCTATAACCTGCACATCCGGGCGCTGGAGCAGGAACAGGATCGCCAGCCAGTCGTCGGCAGCCATGTCGGTGTCCACCACGACCGGCAGCCGGGTGCCGGTCTGGGGCAGCGGCTCGAACTCCAGCCTCGAGGCTGATCCTGCCTGATTTGCGCTGTTCAACCAGAAAACGCCCAGCAGGCTCACGATGACCACCGCACCGGTCAGGTATCTGTAGCCCTTCACCCGCCGGATGGGTATATCCACCCCCCACAAGCCGCATGCAAGCATCGCCACAGCCAGGCCGAGCGGCAGTATAGCCGGTGTGAGCAGCTGCAGGTGGACGCTGACCAGTGCCGCCAGTCCCGTTCCCGATAGGGTACTGCTGGCGATCACCATCAAGGGCAGAAGGACCAGACTGGCGACAACCCAGCGCATCTGCTGCTTCTGCTGCGAGTCCGCCGCTACCCGGTAGCGGTAGATTTGTGAGCTGATGCCAGCAGCCATAGCCAGCAGCAAGGTCAGTATCCAGATGAACCACGTCCAATCACCCGTTAGCACATCTGCAGCCACCAGAGTGTAGAAAATTCCCAATCCCAGGGAGAGAACCATCCCCGCCCAGCGCAGCCATCTGGGGCTGCATTTACCATCTGGAAAGAGGAAATAGAACAGGATCAGCAGCAGCAAGCCGAGCAGTCCGAGGAAAAGACCGAGCGACTCAAGCAGGCTGTCCCACGGCCGCGAATAGGGCAGGTCGGAGCCGCTATCGCCCAGTAAGAGGATCAGAGGCAGGTTGATCAGCATCTGCGAGGCGAGCAGAGCGAGCGGCGCATACCTTCCCCCTCCCCGCCCAACCTCTACGGTAGACAGCAAGGCGACGAACAAAAACAGCAGGAGTACCACGTAGCGGGTCGCAAGTAGATAGAAGGCATACGTGGAGAATGAAAGCAGACCATCGACAGCCGTATAGCTGAATACCACATCCCAGTTATCGGGATATTTTTGCAGATCCACGGGAATTACCGCCAGGTAATAGATCACTGCCAGGCCAGCCAGCACCAACCAGCCAGCCCGCACCAGCAAGAGCCACGCACTCCGGTACTCTTTATCGCTCATCTATCCCTCGGTCTCATCCACAGGCTGACCTGCTCCGGCTGCAGGGTCTCCTCCACCACCGCCAGGATCTGGTCTTGCAGGTCGTCCAGGTCCACTGCCTCGCGCAGCCCCGCACTGAAAGCTGCTACGACCACCTCGGCATTGTACTTTTGGCGGAAGAAGCGCCGGTCGATGTCGGCCTGGATGCGCCG
>JAQBDA010000162.1:0-7826 GCA_032124675.1 Chloroflexota bacterium | reverse complement strand
TGATGGCGGAGCGCCGGTGTTCGCCATGCTCATCCACCGCATCCGCGAGATCCATCCGGGCTGCTCGATCGAGGTGCTGATCCCTGATTTCAAAGGCAGCCTGGAAGCGCTGAAGATCGTGGTGGACGCCCGACCGGAGATCCTGAACCATAACGTAGAAACCGTGCCGCGGCTGTTCAAAATGGTGCAGCCGCAGGACCGCTACGAGTGGGCGGCTGCCACGCTGACCAACGCCAAGAAACTGGACCACGAGGTGCTGACCAAGTCGGGCATCATGGTCGGCCTGGGCGAGAACCTGGATGAGGTCAAAGAAGTGATGCGCGACCAGCGTAGCTGGGGGGTAGATATCCTGACCGTGGGGCAGTACCTGCAGCCGAGCAAGCAGCACCTGCCGATCGCTCGCTACTACACCCCCGATGAGTTTGCTGAGATCAAGGAGTACGGCTTGAGCATCGGCTTCCAATGGGTGGAGAGCGGCCCGCTGGTGCGCTCGTCCTACCACGCTGCCGAGCAGGTGCGCGCCCTGAGCGTGGTGCACCGGGAACTGTACGGCGGCTTAATCCACTATTCAGGCGGGGATTTAATAATAATCACGTTATTCCTTAATCGTTACTTAATCACAATTCGGGTGTGATATTTGTTACTTGACTGAGGGGGAGAGTCATATTAAGATTATGTTATAGTAACTCAATACAGTAGGATTTGTCCTATATATAGGACATTGTCATATATACAGGACAAAGCAGTGGGAGGCGATGATCCAGCAGCGATCTTGGTCGCTGAGCTCCGTGGAGCGAAGTTGCTGGGGAGCCAGCAGCGAAACCGGCCCAGACAGGCCGGTTTTATTTCTATAATAGCACTGAAGCATCATCGCCAGCATGGTCTTAGTAAGGAGGTGGGTCATTCATTATCAATCAGCCAGTTAGCGGGAAATACTTAAGTAGCCAGCGTACAGGTCGGGCTTCATGATCGCGCTGGCAAGTGGGATTTAGATCAATAATCAGGGAATTAAATCTTAGTACGATCAGGAGGAAATATTAATTATGGTTAGCAGACGTAGTTTTCTCAAGCTGGGCGGCGCAGCCGGAGCTGCGCTGTACCTGACCACCTACTTCGGCGGCGTTAAGCGGGTCTTCGCCCAGATCCCGGGCGGCACGCGGGATCCCCATAGTGTCCCCAAGTACGTGACGCCCATGCTGATCCCGCCGGTGATGCCCACCGCGGGCAAGATCAAGAATATGATGGGCAAGAACGCCGATTACTACGAGATCTCAATGAAGCAGTTCCCGCAGCAGGTCCTGCCGGTTGGCTTACCGGCGACCACGTTATGGGGATACGGGGCAGTGGCATCGGACAGCAAGCGCGGCATACTGCTGCACAACGCCCCCTCGCTCACCATCGAAGCCAAGTGGAACACGCCGGTGCGCGTCAAATGGATCAACGATCTGGTGGACACTGTGACAGGCAACTACCTGCCGCACCTGCTGCCGGTCGACCAGACCCTGCACTGGGCCAACCCGCCGGGTGGCACAGCAGGCCGCGACACCCGCCCGGATTACACCGGTCAACCGACTCCTGGAGCTTACACCGGACCGGTACCGATGGTGACCCACGTGCACGGCGCGGTGGGTGTGGGCGATGAGAGCGACGGCTATGCAGAGGCCTGGTACCTGCCGGCGGCAGGTAACATCCCGGCAGGCTACGCCACCGAAGGCACCTGGTACGACTTCTTCGCCGGAAAGGCGGCCGGTAACTATGGCGCCACCTGGGGTCCGGGATTCGCCACCTTCGAATACCCCAACCTCAACCGTGCCTCGACCATCTGGTACCACGATCACACGCTGGGCATGACCCGCCTGAACGTGTACGCCGGTCCGGCAGGCTTTTACCTCATTCGCGGCGGGCCGGATGACGTGGTGATCGACAGCCGCTTTGGCACCCCCGCCGTGCTGCCCGGTCCGGCACCGAAGGAGAACGACAAGTTCCCGCCCAACAAGACCTACTACGAGATCCCCATCGCCATCCAGGACCGCTCGTTCAACACTGATGGCTCGCTGTTCTATCCGGACACGCGCGAGTTCTTCGATGGCATCGTCGGCGATTTCATCCCTGAAGGAGAGTTCTCGCCGATCTGGAACCCGGAGTTCTTCGGCAATATGATGATGATCAACGGCAACACCTGGCCCTTCCAGACCGTCGAGAAGCGCCGCTACCGCCTGCGCTTCCTGAACGGCTGCCAGTCGCGCTTCCTGATCTTGGACTTCAGCCAGATCCCCGGTGTAGAAGTGTGGGCGATCGGCAACGAGGGCGGCTTTCTGGCCGCACCGGTCAATATCACCGCCAACCACGGCAACCAGCTGCTGATGGGCCTGGCGGAGCGTGCCGATGTGATCGTCGACTTCACCAACGTGCCTGTGGGCAATTATGTGCTGGGCAATGTCGGTCCGGACGAGCCCTTCGGCGGCGGCATCCCAGGCGTGGATTTCGATCCAGCCGATCCTGGCTCAACAGGTCAGGTGATGCAGTTCAACGTCGTCCCGGCGCTGGCGCCCGACCCGACCACCCCGCCGCAGTTCCTGGTGCTGCCGCCGGTAGCACCGCTGCCAGTTGAGACCGTCACCCGCCCGCTGGCACTGATCGAGGTGATGGGCATGTCGACGACACCCGACCCGGAGAATCCCGGCGAGTTCCTCGAAGGTCCGGTCGAGGCCTTGCTGGGCACAGTGGGTCCCGACAGCATCGACCCGACCATCCCGGCCGGCGTGTGGACGGAGCGCAAGTGGATGGAGCCGGTCACCGAGAACCCGGCGCTGGGCGCCACAGAGCTGTGGGAGTTCTACAACACCACCGGCGACGCGCACCCGATGCACGTGCACGAGGTGGTCTTCGAAGTGGTCAACCGGGAAGGGCTGGTGCTGGATGAGATGGGCGAGGTGGCCCAACCCGTCACGCCGGACGGCGTCATCACGCCCCCCGAGCCGTGGGAGACCGGCTTCAAGGATACGGTGACCGCCTACCCAGGACAGGTGACGCGCGTGCGGGCGCAGTTCAATACCCCCGGGCAGTTCGTCTGGCACTGCCACATCGTCGAGCACGAGGATAACGAGATGATGCGCCCCTACCGCATTGGTCCGGAGCAGCCCGGTCAGCCCGGCAGCATGCCGATGCCATAAACAATAGTGCTGTAAATTATCATCCCAAGTTATATCCTCACAAAACCTCCCGCGGGTTAGACCCCACGGGAGGTTTATTATTACAAACCAGATAAAACTATTTACGGCAACTAAAACAGCATCAATGCCGCCTGGGAGGCCCAATTGAACAGTGGGCCGGAGAAGATGCCCAGCAGCACGGTTGCTACAGCGGTCAGACCGGCGGTAAGCGCCAGCCAGCGCTCGCTGTAGACCTGCGGCTCGCCCTCACGCATGTACATGTACACCACCACGCGCAGGTAGTAGTATGCCGATACCAGGGAGGTCAGCACGCCGATCAGCGCCAGCCCGATGAAGCCACCCTCAACCACATTGCTGAACATGTAGAACTTACCCACAAAACCCAGTGTGGGCGGCACGCCGATGAACGAGAGCATGAAGATCGTCATGGCAGCCGCCAGCACGGGATAGCGGCGCGCCAGCCCGGCGTAATCTTGCAGCTCCAGACCGCGGTTCTCCACCTTCTCGAGGATGATCACCACCGACCAGGCGCCGAAGCTGGTCAGACCATAGGCGACCAGATAGAAGAGCGCCGCGGCGACCACATCCGCAGAGACCTCACCCTGTCCATACGGTACAATCGCCATCAGGATATAGCCGGCGTGTGCGATGCTGGAATATGCCAGCATACGCTTGATATTGCCCTGAGCAATGGCGACATAGTTGCCCAGGATCATGGTCAGGGCCGCTAAAACCCACAGGATTGGGGTCAGGTCAACTGAAAGGGCAGGTAAAGCGGTCACAAAAATACGCAGCAGAGCCGCGAAGCCGGCTGCCTTGGCCCCCACCGACATGAAAGCAGTGACCGCACTGGGCGAACCCTCGTAGACATCCGGGGTCCACATATGGAACGGCACCACTGCCACTTTGAAGCCCAGCCCGACCAGCACCAGCGCCGCGCCGACCGTCAGCAGAGCCAGATTGGCAGTGCCGCTGGAGACCGCATCAACCACACCTCCCAGACCTGTCGTCGCCGTAGCGCCGAAGACCATTGCGATCCCATAGACCACGAAACCGCCGGCGAAAGCGCCCAGCAAGAAATATTTCAGCGCCGCCTCCTCAGATTTGGGCTGCGGGCGGGCGAAACCGGCCATGACATACAGAGGTATCGAAAGCAGTTCGAGCGCCAGGAACACCACGATCAGGTCGGCAGCCTGCGACATGAGCATCATCCCGCTGATCGAGTACAGCAGCAGGATATAGTATTCGCTGCGATCGATCCCCATGCGCTTCAAGTAATCGTAAGACAGGGCGATCGCCACCAGACCGCTGACCAGGAAGACCACTTGCAGGAAGATGGCAAAACCGTCCAGGACGACCATGCCGTTGAAAGCGACCTGTTCCATACCGGCCTGGGTCAGCGCCACCACCAATGAGATGACCAATCCAAGTGCTGCCAATAGGCTTATCAAAGGTCTGCGCTGCCTGGCTATAAACAGGTCAACCAGGACGAGCAGCGTCGCCCAGGTGACCAGGACAACCATCGGCAGGATGGCATATGTGTTTTGCAGTAAATCTTGAACGGTCATCGGGAGCCTCGCAGATCGCCGAAATCGATTCTGACAGCAGCCATCAAGGCATCGCCAGTGCTGCGGATTGCAGCGCTACGGTCAGCTTTTCGACAGAAGCACCCATCAGCGTGAAGAACGGGCTGGGATAGAGGCCGATCCAGAAGATCAGGATCAGCAACGGCACCAGAATGACGATCTCACGCCAGTTGATATCTTTCAGGGCGCGGTTCTCTTCCTTATCTACCGGACCCAAGAACAGCTTCTGGAACATATACAGGATATACACGGCTGCCAGGATGACGCCGATGGCTGCCAGGGCAGCAAACCAATAAGTGCCGAGCACACCGCCCGCCCCGCCAGCATCCCAGGCGCCCAGCAGGATGGTAAACTCGCCGACAAAGCCATTCAAGCCCGGCAAGCCCATCGAAGACAGGGCGACAATCAGGGTCAGCGTACCGTAGATGGGCATCACCTTCCATAGACCGCCAAACTGGTCCATCTCGCGCGTGTGGCGACGCTCGTAAATCATCCCCACCACAAGGAACAATGCTCCCGTGCTCAAGCCATGGTTGACCATCTGCAGGATGCCGCCCTGTATTCCCTGCGGATTCAGAGCGAACAGACCCAGCATGACGAAGCCCAGGTGGCTGACCGAGGAATAAGCGACCAGCTTCTTGACGTCCTTCTGCGGATACGAGACCATCGCACCATACAGGATGCCGATCACCGCCAGAGCCGCAATCCAGGGTGCGGCGCGGATAGAGGCTTCAGGGAAAAGCGGGATGTTGAAGCGCACGAAGCCATAAGTGCCCATCTTCAGCAGCACGCCAGCCAGGATGACCGAACCGGCTGTAGGGGCTTCCACGTGGGCATCCGGCAGCCAGGAGTGCAGCGGCCACATGGGTACTTTGATGGCAAATGCCGCGGCGAAGGCTATGAAAAGCCAAAGCTGGATATTCCCAGGAATACCGCCTTTGGCGATCAGGTCGGGGACCGAGAATGTACCGCCGTAGATGCCCAGCCACAGGACCGCCAGCAGCATCAGGATCGAGCCCGCCATGGTATACAGGAAGAACTTCACGGCGGCGTAAATACGCCGTGAGCCGCCCCAAATGCCGATCAGGAAATACATCGGCACCAGGGTGAATTCCCAAAAGATATAAAACAAGAACAGGTCTTGCGCCAGGAACACACCCAGCATACCTAACTCCAGGAGCAGGAAAAAGATCATAAACTCTTTCACCCGCTCTTCTACCGCCGTCCAGGTGGATAGGATCGAGAGCGGGGTCAGGAAGGTGGTAAGCAGCAGCAGCAGGATGCTCAATCCATCCACCCCGACGAAGTAAGTGATCTCCCAACCCGCTACCTGAATCCAGGGGACTCTCACCACCAGCTGCAGGTCCGGATTATCAGGATTGAACTGTGCCAGCACTGCGATCGATATGGCGAACGTGATCAGGGATGTGATCAGCGCCACCCAGCGGGCCGCGTTTTTCTGCTCTGGTTTCAAGAACAGCAGCACAAGCACGCCGAGCAGCGGGAAGAATATGACCAGGTTGAGCGGATATAAGAAGAAATTCATAGCCAATCCTTGTCCTTCTGCAGGTTTCCCGGAGCTCTGATCCCTTGGTCGTACCGGGATTAGGCTGAGGTCCGGGAGAAAGTAAACCTAACGCAAGATCAAATAACCTAAGATAATTACAACTCCCAGGAAGACTGAAAGGGCATAATTGCGCACGTAGCCTGTTTCCAGGTAGCGCATACGACCCGCAATGCGCTGGGTGATCGCGCCCAGCCAGTTGGCGATGGCATCGATGATGCCCAGGTCGACCTGCACCGTCAGCAGACCCGCCAGAGAGTTGAACCCCCGCACGAGCACCTGCTCATGGAACCAGTCGTGCCAGAAGCGCCAATCCACCTGGTAAGCCAGGAAACGGGAAAGTGCAATATATGGATTCAGGAAGATCGCCCAGTACAGCTCATCTATCCAGTATTTATTCTCCAGCACAGTAAATACTGGACCGAGCCATTGGCTCAGCGGGTCATCCACCCGCCGGGCAGGCGGCTGCTTGAGCATCTGCTTGTAGCGGCGGTCGTATATGTACCAGGCGAGAGCGATCGCCACCAGGGCAGCGGTTGTGGCAATAGCCGCTGTCAGCGGGTCGAAGCCGGATACTGCTGCCGCGGCTTCCTCACCGCCATGCGCACCTTCAGCCGCCAGGGTGTTCTCCAGCCAGCGACCGAAGGTATGCAGAACCGGCAGGTTCATCAGCCCGCCCAGCGCGGAGAATACAGCCAAGATGATCAATGGCACCGTCATCACTCTTGGGCTTTCACTGGCATGAGCAGCTGCCGGAGAGCGAGCCTCGCCAAAGAAGACCATCAGCACCTGTCGCCCCATGTAAAAGGCGGTCAGAAAAGCCGCAATTGCCAGCAGATAATAATCTATTGGCAGCAGATGCTGAGCCTCCAGCAATATCTCGTCTTTGGACCAGAATCCAGCCAAAGGCGGCACACCTGCCAGTGCAAGAGCGCCGATCAGGTAGACCCAGAAGGTGGTCTTCATGCGCGTGCGCAGACCGCCCATATTGCGCATGTCCTGGGGGTCGAAATGCCCATGCGCGCTGGATTTCTTCAGCTTGGGGTCGTGCTCTATGTGATGCTCGCCGCGCTCCACACCCTGGATGACCGAACCAGCCGAGAGGAAGAGCAGCGCCTTGAAGAAGGCGTGCGCTACCAGGTGGAATATGCCGGCCACGACCGCACCCATCCCCACTGCAGCGACCATGAAACCGAGCTGGCTGATGGTGGAATAGGCCAGCACGCGCTTGATATCGACCTGCACCACTGCGATCGCGGCGGCCAAGAGGGCCGTGACGGCCCCGACGATGGCGACGAGGGTTAGCACCCCGGGTGCCTGGTCGTAGAGCACGTGGCTTCGGGCGATCATATAGACGCCAGCGGTGACCATCGTCGCCGCATGGATCAGGGCGCTCACCGGAGTCGGCCCCTCCATCGCGTCCGGCAACCAAACGTGAAGTGGGAATTGAGCACTCTTGCCGCAAGCGCCCAGCATTAGCAACACGCAAATCGCAGTGGCGAT
>JAQBDA010000161.1:0-8086 GCA_032124675.1 Chloroflexota bacterium | reverse complement strand
TGCTGATGTTTAACTGTCCAAATAACCCTCTCAACTAGGGAAAAATTGGTGGGTGTCTGGGCGGGCATCACCCGCCCAGACACCCACCGCCTCCCACCAATTGTGTAAGTCATATCCTTATTCGTATGGAGGTGGATGATGGTCATGGTGAGCCAATGTTTGCAGCGCAAAGGTCGCACGGTCTGGTCGTTAGGCCCGGATGCTTCTGTTTACGATGCACTGCAGTTGATGGCGGAGAAAGATATCGGCGCACTGCTGGTGATGGAAGGGGATGAGCTGGCGGGCATTTTCTCCGAGCGCGATTACGCCCGCAAGGTCGTTCTCAAAGGCAAATCGTCCAAAGAGACTACGCTGCGTGAGATCATGACTACCCGGGTGGTCTGCGTCCACCAGCACCAATTGATCGAGGAGTGTATGGCGCTGATGACCGAGTACCACGTGCGCCACCTGCCGGTGTTGGAGAACGAGAAGCTGACCGGTGTGATCTCGATCGGTGACGTGGTGAAGGAAATTATCTCCGAGCAGAAGTTCGTTATCGAACAGCTCGAGCAGTACATCACCGGTGAGCGGTAAGACCTCCGGGCGGGCGGGTCTGCCGCCCGAGCCGGCCAAGCTGAACCAGATCGGTGTGCTCACACGGCGCGAGATCGAAGCGCGCCTGCTGGCACCTTTGCTGGCTGAGTTAGTTGAGGCGTTCGGCCAGGAGCAGGTCTATGAGATCGTGCGCCAGGTGATCATCCGCATCGCCCGCTGGCAGGGCGCGCAGCTTGCCGAACAGGTAGGCGATCCCAGCCTGGCTCACTTTGCCGCTTCGATGGAGGCCTGGAAGTTAGACGATGCCATGCAGATCGAAGTCCTCGAGCAGAGCGAGGGACAGTTCTCATTCGACGTGCACCGCTGCCGCTATGCCGAGATGTACCGGGAGCTGGGCATCCCCGAGCTGGGCACGCTGCTCTCCTGCAACCGGGATTTCTCCCTCATCAAGGGCTTCAATCCAGGCGTGCGCCTGACGCGCACCCAAACCATCATGGAAGGCGCGGCTTTCTGCGACTTCCGCTTCGTTCTGCCGGAGGTGCATGTGAAAACGCTGTATGTGCTGCGACATGCCAAATCGAGCTGGAAGGACGCCGATATCCCCGACCACGACCGCCCGCTCAACAAGCGCGGCAAGGCTGACGCCCCACGCATGGGGCGCTTGCTGAGAGAGCAGGACCTGGTGCCCGACCTGATCCTCAGCTCCTCCTCGCGGCGGACGCGCGATACGGTGGCCTATGTCGTCGACGAGAGCGGCTTCGATGGGGATGTCGAGTGGTCAGAGGACCTGTATGCCGCCGGTCCGGAGGCTTATATCGAGATCCTGAAGACCCTGCCCGACCATTTCGGGCGCGTGATGGTGGTGGGGCACAACCCGGGCGTAGAGGAGCTGGTCGCCATGCTGACCGACGAGTGGGAGCCTATGCCCACCGCCGCCCTGGCGGAGATCTCCCTGGACATCGATCGCTGGGCGGAGATCGACTACGACCCGGTTGGCAAGCTGGTCAACGTCTGGCGTCCGAAGGAATTATAGGCGGAATCACTACAGAGAACACGGAGTACACAGAGAAATACTTAAAAACTCTGCGTTCTCAGCATCTCTGCGGTGAAAATGTTTTGATTTGGGCACATCCCCCGGGATTATTCTAATCGCCGTATTGGCATACGGTGTAATACATTCTCTGCTGGCCTCCAACCGCCTCAAAGACCTCTCCCTGCGCTGGTTCGGAGAGGCTTCCGGGCGCGGCTACCGCCTGGCGTACAATATCTTTGCGGTGGCCTCGCTGCTGCCCGTGCTGGCGCTGGTCTCCTTGCTGCCGGACCGGACGGTTTATACGCTCCCCCTACCCTGGTCACTGTTTGCCCTGGCGCTGCAAGGGTTGGCGCTGCTGGCGCTTCTGATCGGATTGTGGCAGACCGGTGCCTGGTCGTTTCTGGGGCTGGAGCAGCTCGTCCGGCCCGCCGTGGAGGGCAACCCAAAGCTGGTCATCCGTGGATTATATCGCTGGGTGCGCCACCCGCTGTACACCGCCGGGCTGGTCTTCATCTGGCTCACGCCGCTGATGACCCTCAACCTGCTGGTGCTGAACGTCGGGCTGACGGTGTATATCATCATCGGGGCAACTTTCGAGGAGCGCAAGCTGCTGCGCGAGTTCGGCCCGGCATACGCCGAATACCAGAAGAGGACACCGATGCTGGTGCCGGGGTTTAAGCGGGTGAACATTAAATCCTGACAGGTGGTTAGCCAATTCAGTCCGTAGTCCGTAGGTTGGGTATAGCGTAGCGAACCCCATCGTTCATTCTATAGCTTCGATCTTGAATGGGTGTCTGATTATAACGGCACGAAAAGCCTTGTGGAGCAGGGCTAAAGCCTGTTTATTGGCGAAGATGCGCCTGCGCTCAAAGATGACCTGGGTGAAGAAGAATGTCCCACCCGGAGCAGTGATGCAGCGATATTTCATATTGGGAATATACTGTTGGGTTGAGCGCTGTTCTCAGAAGCCCTCAACCCAACCTACGGACTGGCAAACCCTCAGCGCTTTTGGAGGTGCTACCTGTTGGGGATCCCGAATTTCATGTACTACCTGTTCAGACAGAGATTTGGCTCCTACACCGAATAATCTGTTTCATCGCGCGCTTTACAATAAGCCTTCTCGTCGTATGAGATTTAATAATCGATGTTACGCACTAGGCGGGATGGTGGGGGATTAGAGAGTGGCGAGGGTGGGATTTGAACCCACGACCAAGGGCTTATGAGGCCTGAAGCTCGCCATCGTCTTTCCCGTCCAAGAGCCTACCTGTTCTGCCTAAGTCCTTTGGACTCCTGGCAAAGAAAGTCTCTTGGATGATCTTTTTAAGGGTCAGTCAACGATTTTTCGCGACTGTGGATCGTTGATCAGCACTTCGGCAGGTATTCCCAGACCGGAGTGGAGTTTCCGGATCATCCGCAACGTCAAAGGTCGCTTCCGGTTCAACACTTCCGAGACCCGCCCACTACTGCCGATATAAGCCTCCAGCTCACGCCGGTCCAGACCGCGGCTCTCCATGTAATACTCGAGCGCGTCGATTGGATCGGGCGGAAGGATCTCATAATGCTGGTCTTCATAGGCTTCTACCAGCATCACCAACACTTCAAAACGATCGCTCTCCGGAGTGCCCAACTCTGCACCCCATAATTGTTCGATCTCGTTCAGTGCAGCCTGATAATCTTCTTCCGTTCGAACGGGTTTGATGTCCATCAAACTTCCTCTAGTGTTCCGTCAAACTTGATCGTATAGCCTGAATTGGTAGAAGACGGAACACTTTTAGCTTTGTCCGGGCATTAGATTGCCGAATACAAATTCTTCTCAGAGCCTGAACAAAGCATTAGATCGTTGTGGCATCGATTTTGTCGTACTCCTGGTGGGTGCCGACAAAACGGATGAACACGATTTCTAGCCGATACTCGATCACAACTACCAACCGATAGACGTTACCCTTGATATTAAAAACAACCCGATCCTTCGGCAAAATGCTTGAGTTCCGATAGAGCGTTTTGACATCAGCCGGTGTTCTCCATTTTGCCTTTTTTGTCTCTGTGTACCACGCTCGGAGAGGCTGCTCCGCGTCTGGATGAATTTGCCAGAATTCGATCAAGCGTTTCCGAGAAATGATACGCACCGTGGAATTATATCATATCACTCCCAATTTGGGAGTAAGATTTTCAGGCAGCTCGCAACCTCGCTGTATAAGTTGCCCAAGTTGTATCTCATGCTGCGCTTCCCGCCCCGCTAATCGCTTCCCCATACGGCAGGTAGGATTTCACCAGGGTGAGATCGCCGGCCTCGTCCGTGAGCTGGCGTACGCTGCCCAGGGTGTCTCCCAGGTAGTACTGCCAGCCATCCGGCTTCTTGCATTGACGGCGCAGTTGGCCGTGCCGGAGTTGAGCCTGGAAGCGCGCCTTGGGATTGCGGCGCAGATGAGTTTCCTGCTAACCGGAGGGGAGATTATGCTGGCAAGCTTCCCCGTGAATGAATACGGAAGAAAGCTGTGGGAACACCCGCCGCCTTCTCCCGTGCTCTTGGGGGTTGTCTAATTTTACCCAAGAACTATGCTGTTGTTAAGCTTCCAAAGTTAGTCAGGGTCAAGTAGAGTGATTTTATTTCTACTTCACACGTCATTCATGTACCAAAATCGAAATAGGTTTTTCCATTCTATATATTATTGCTCCAGACAGTTTGTTGCTCGCTGATCGATTTCCTTCACGAGTTCAATGAAATCCTCATAAGATAGGCCACGCATACCTGCAAAAAATCTGATGACGTAAGGGCCATATTGAGCAACATATTGGCATTGTTCATGACCGTCACTCTTTAGGTCGTTACATGCTACTCGGTACTTCTCTGCATTAACCGCAAGGTTGTCCAGCACTATGGGGGTCTTCCATTCGGTTTCATGCTCCGCGGGTGTAAACCAGGACACAACCGAGTCTTTATAGGCACTACTTGCATCCCGATCACTTTCTAACCGATAAGCCTCATGAAAAGCGCCCTCAACAGGCCCTGAAAAACTGGTTCCAATCTTTTCGATTCCCATTCGGACAGGCGCCGCTCTCTCACTGCGCGATCCTGTTTCTTGCCAATCATCGCCCGGAAAGACTGATACATCAAGCAACAGGTCTTGGATCGGGCATGGAGCAGTAGGAATGACAGGTGTACTGAATTTTATATACCAGTCTCCACACCCAGCCAACCCGCAGACCACCAGTAATAGCGGAAACAGGTACAACCTTTGCCATGGTGGAAGGCTGACTTGTCGATGGATATTAGTCTCCAAGGGGCGACCTCCACAAAAGCAAGTCTACAAGCGGCTTGTTCTTTGCGGTGTCCGGACCATCAAAATAACCCGCCGAATATGGCCAGTTCGGATGTTCAAATCTCGAATCGGGAATTGTTGCGGCGAGTGTAAGCCACCAACCATAGGCAGTCAGGTGATTTTGAAATTGATAAAATGATATTCGACTACCGTAGCTGTTATATAATCTCACCCCAAACTCGACATTCCAATAATCACCTGGATCATCGAACAAAGTGCTCACCCAGTCAGGGTTTATGTAGTAGCATCCTAACGGTATGCAAACTGGGAGGCTTACCCAAGGATCAGCCACCAGGTCTGTTCAATATTCTGGGCAACAGGCCTCCCCACGTTTTTTATGAGCTGGGTCTGTGATCTCAGCATTTCCGGCACCAGCATGGAGCATAGTGTCTGAGAATCCAGCTGCCCGTCCCACAAACCCATAGTGGATGTTTCCGGGAACAGTGTATTCGTACCAGGTGGGGCCTTCGCTACTGGTTAGGCGTATCGACTCTCCGCCTCTAAATGAACTTCTTATTCTGTGTTTCGAGTCCCACTTTGCTTCATCTTTTACTAGAAAAATCCAACCAAACACAGCTCGAGCTTTTTGTACGAGATCAGAACTATTCAGAAGACTCCTGATTCGCTGTACATAATATCCATTAGCATTTTCACTTATTTCCTCATAGAGCCAGTATGTTAGATCACGATGATCAGGAGGTTCCTGTTGATTGATTGGAGATAGCCCGCTCGGATCCGTAAAGTTGACCGGATTGTTTAGGACGTAACTATAGGCATTCAGGTTTTGCGGGTTGCTGTAGTCTGGTACAATGGGATCGCGCTGGATAAACTGGTTAAGATAAGGTGCATACCACCTTGCCCGCAAGTACACCAACTCAATGTAACCATCCACCCATTCACCCGTGTACCCGTATGCGCTGTCTGAGCTTCCCGCCTCGTTGATGGCCTCCCCATAAGGCAGGTAGGATTTCGCCAGGGTGATCTCCCCGGCTTCGTCCGTGAGCTGGCGCACGCTTCCCAGGGCATCCCCCAGGTAATACTGCCAGCCGTCCGGCTGCTCTTCGCCGATCCGCCCAACGCCATACAGGTACGCGTTCGTCTCGTCACCCAGCACCTGGGTCAGCCCGGATACTAAGTCAAGTGCGTACTCCGTTGTGACGCTGTTCGCCGTCTGGCTCAGGCGATCGCCAAGTCCGTTATACGAGTAGCTCGCTGAAAGCCCCGCCCCGCTCACCCCCACCAGCCGATTGGCATGGTCGTAGCTGTACGTATATACTCCGTCGTCGAGCAGGTTGCTGTTGTCGTCCCAGGTGTACTCCGCATACCCCTGTCCCCACACCTCGATCAACCGGTTGGCCTCGTCATACTCAAAGTAAGTGATTCCACTTGTCGTTTCCTCTGACAGCCGGTTGCCTACCGCATCGTATTCGTAATAGAAGTACGACCCGTCGCTGTAATCGGCTGCGATCAGGCGATCGAGGGGATCGTAGGTGTATGTGATGACGGTCGTGGTGGTGATCGCCTGGCCCTGCTGCAGTGGGGCGAAGGCGATGTCCACCTGCGGCATATCGACCGGCGGGGAAGGCAAGTGAACAGGCGCCGGCGCGGCGAGCACCTTGGCTGCCCCACGTAGTCCATCCTGCGCCACTGCCCGCCCGGGGATATCCAGCATGCCGATGTAGCTCTGGCGGTGGGAGACGAAGTCGTCGAAGTAATACGTGCCGCGCGTGCCGCTGTCCACACCGCTCACCGCCCCCCACTGCACGTAGTCCACCTTGCGGGTGTCATTGTCGATGTTGGTGAAGATCCCCCGCTGCACGTCGTCCACCCAGAAGGTGATCCCGCCGTTGTTGGCGCCCGGCCCGGTCGATGCCCGCCAGTCGATCTCCAGCTTGTGCGGCGCATCCGTGATGGTGAACCAGGCGCTATTGCTCCAGGATGTGCCGTCGTTGACCACGCTCGCACGCACCTGGTAGTTGTTGTTATAGCGGCGCAGCTCCAGGCGCGCCACCACTACATCGTCCCGGTTCAGGGCATACAAGAGATAGTGGGCGTTGTTGTTGGCCATCGTGATCGTGTTCGGGTCGAAGTAGAACCGCCCCCGGTAGCGCGTCTCGTCGAAGGGGCTAAAATCCGTGACGTAGATCGAAACGTTATCGTCCAGCACTGCTTTCATGCCGTAGCTGCCCACCAGAGCCGCCTGAGCCGCCTGCGCCGCCTGCGCCGACAGATCTCCAGGATACCCAGCAGCATCTAACCATCCGGCGGATGCTTCAACGACATCATTTTCTTCCATCATAGTGGCCTTTCCATTAGCGCGTACGTCTCGTTCACAGCATACCCTATTCCCCATCCCTGCTGTCAATTATCATAAAACACTTTCGCCGGTGATAAATGTCATTATCGATCACTCCATCACAGGCTCCCGCTCCCGCGCTCGCGGTCAGCTATCGGCTGTCTGCGGTCAGCAATCAGCGGTCGACCCGCAGAGTCGCTGCGGTCTGAGGATCTGATATCGGCGCGCATAAAATAACAAACCTTCCTCTCGGTGGTATAATGACATTCATCATATAGAACGCGGCGCCGTTTTGTGCTATATTTAACAAGGTGCAACGTTTACAATGGCAAATGAAAGTCAATTTGTCAGCAAACCGCCTGAACTACTGAGGTAAGTAGTTAAAATACTTCCAGCGGTTTGCAAATACAAAGACCTTCGGGGCAGGGTGAGAGGCAGACGCCTCAATTCCCGACCGGCGGTAAAGCCCGCGAGCGCTTGCACGGCAGACAGCCGTCCTGCGCATGACCCGGTGAAACTCCGGGGCCGACGGTAAAGTCCGGATGGAAGACGGTTTGGTCTGGTTGGATAGGCGCGCAGCCTGAATCCAGCCCGGCCCCTGTGTGTGGCACCCTCCAGCGTGCTGGATGGCTCCCCCGCGCGGATCGCCCCGAAAACGACTGGTTTTCGGGTTTTTTTATCCGCCGCGCGGCCGGACCTGCGTGGCTGCCCGCACTCTACCCCTGCCCCGGATTTGAATGTCAGCCGGGGTTTTTCCTTTCCCGGTCGAGAGAGGGTAAAAGTGGACATTTCCCAGCCCGGTAAAAAGGCACAGCCGCTGATCGGGTACCTGCAACGGTCGGGTATCTATCTGGGACTGATCTCGCTGGCGGCGGCGTTGATCCTGTGGGAGCTGGCGACGCG
>JAQBDA010000160.1:0-9490 GCA_032124675.1 Chloroflexota bacterium | reverse complement strand
CTCATAAATGGCTTGACGAAATTCGATTAGTTTGTTAATGTCCTGCTTGGTAGATTTTTGGTGGTTCACAACTCCAATTTTCTACCAAGGGGCGGTTTTGCTCAAGGGCAGAACTGCCCTAATTTTTGTCTAAACTCGAGTATATGAGTCAACTGCATCTAATGTATAGATGGGTTCAACACGCGCGTTCACTCGCCATTTCCTCCTGCTTTTCCGGATGGCTCGCCCAGCACAGGTGTTGGCCGTATTCCTGGTATACACCTGGGGGGTTATTCTTGCCTGGAGGTTCACCGGAGTATTCACCCTGGCAATTTTCCTGGCGGGTTGGCTGCCATTAGCTCTAGTGAGCATTTCCATCCACTATGCCAATGAGTATGCGGATTATGAGACCGAAGCATTGACCGTTCGCACACCTTTTTTGGGCAGCAGCGGTGCTCTGCATGATCTGCAGATGCCCCGATCTGCAGCCATTTGGGCAGCATGGGCTGCAATGATCGCCGGTATTATCCTGGCGCTGGGATCCTATGCGGTGGGATACACGACTCTGGTCCCGCTGGGAGTCCTGATATTGGGGGGATTTCCGGGTTGGATGTACTCTGTGACCCCGCTGGCATTGGCCTGGAGTAGATGGGGGGAGGTGACGAATGCGTTCTTGGGTGGGGTCTTGCTGCCGGTATATGGTTTCAGTGTCATAGTAGGGCAGATTGACTGGCGCGTGATCCTGGTCAGCCTACCTTTCGGTCTGCTGGTCTTCCTGAACCTACTGGCGACCACCTGGCCGGACCGGGCTGCTGATGCCGAGGTCGGGAAATATACCCTTGCCACCCGCCTGCCGATGGACAGATTGAGGTTGCTCTACCTGCTGGTGAGCTTCCTCACCTACCTGGTGATAATCCTCTTTCTGGATATCCTGCCAGCCCTGGTCCTTGCCCGTAGCCTTCTTGTGCTGCCGTTCTCGTTCTGGGCGTGGAGGGCGTGTACCAGGCAACACTCCCCATTCCCGAGTGTCTCGGTAACGGCAATCTACTTGGTGGTGCAGATCGCAGGCTGGCTGGTTTAAGGCTGCCAGCCTCTCTCAGGCCAGTTTTCCGTGATTGCGGATCTTCCTATAATCCCAGGTAGGCTTGTCGAATATGTTCGTTCTTGATCAGCTCACGGGCAGGCCCTTGCAGCTCAATCTTTCCCTCTGCCAGGACATAGCCATAATCGCTGATAGCCAGTGCCATCTGCACATTCTGTTCGACCAGCAGGATGGTGATCCCTAACTCGCGCAAGGATTTGAGGCTCTCGAATAGATTCAAGATCAGCACCGGCGCAAGTCCGAGGGAGAGTTCATCGATCATCAGGATGGTTGGATCGGCCATGATCCCACGCGCTACGGCTAACATCTGCTGCTCGCCTCCGCTGAGCGTGCCAGCCTTTTGTCCCTGGCGTTCCTTCAACCGTGGGAACATCTCATAAACACGCCTAAGGTTTTTGTTGAACTTAGGCTTGGCGCGCTTGTTGGATGCCCCCATTTCCAGGTTCTCATAGACACTCATGTCTGTGAATAACTGGCGTCCTTCGGGAACCAGGATCATACCCATCTCAGCTTTCGTGTAAGCAGGTGTACGGCTGACATCCTGTCCCTCGAAGGAAATCGAACCCTGCAATAGTCGTAGTTGGCCCATCACAGTTCGAAGCATGGTTGTCTTCCCGGCACCATTACCGCCCAGGAGACATGTTAATTTTCCTTCATCTAACTTCAAGCTGGAACCCCACAGGATCTGCACTTCTCCATAACCGGAGGAAATATCGTTTACTTCTAAGATTGCCATGTTCATTCCTCCTGCAGCAGTTTCTCAGCCAGTTTTGGGTCACCGAGATAGGCTTCGATGACCTTCTCGTTCGATGAGATCTCTTCCGGTGTGCCTTCAGCAATTTGTTCGCCGTAATCCAGCACAACGATGCGGTCGGAGACGTTCATGACCGCTTTCATCACATGCTCGATCATGATAATCGTGATCCCACGCTCGCGGATTTTCTTAACCATTTCTACCATGCCGCCAATTTCTGATGAATTGAGACCTGCCAGCACCTCATCAAGCAGCAAAAGATATGGCCGAGATGCAAGTGCACGAGCCATTTCAAGTCGCTTCTTCTGGGCGACATTGAGGCTGCCTGCCAATTGGTTCGATCTATCCGCTAAGCCGACGAATTCCAATACCTCCTCCGCAATCTGGGCAGCGTTTCCCAGACTCTGATTCTCACGACCGAAGCAAGCACCTACTATGACGTTCTCGCGTACGGTGAGTTCGTTCAATGGCTGAACGATCTGGTGAGTACGTGCCATTCCCATCTGAGCGTGATGGTATGTTTTAGCCGTCGTCACGTCCTGGTCGCGGAAGATGACGCGGCCTTCATCGGGTGGATAGACACCATTTATAGCGTTGAATAACGTTGTCTTACCGGCGCCGTTTGGTCCTATCAAACCCAATATCTGGCCATCGGGTAGATCGAAAGTGACGTTTGTGAGGGCTTGTAAACCACCAAAGCGCTTGGTTACACCCTGTATCGATAATAAAGTCGTCATACCAGTACCCTCCTAAGCGTGGGAAAGCGCTGGCGCAGCCAGCCAACCGCACCGGCTGGAATGAACAGCACGATCAGAAGCAGCAATACGCCAGATACGGAAAGCTGGATGTCCTTGAAGAAATCGCTGGTTACGAAATACCCACGCATGCCTTGGTATGCGATTGCGCCTAGAATTGGTCCAAGAACTGTACCCTGACCCCCCAGCATCACCATCACCAACAGTTCAACGGAAGAGTGCAGCGGAAAGGCCACATGCGGTTCAACGTTGCCGTTCTTGAAGAAGAACAGCACGCCTACCATACCGGGAATGATGGCTGAAATCACATAAGCCCACGTCTTAGCATTCGGGGCGTCAACCCCCATGACTTCAGCCGCATCTTCATTTTCACGGATCGCAAGCAGGCCCAACCCAAACTTTGATATGCGGATAATGTAGCTGACGATGATCGCTGCAAAAGTCAACCCGGCCATGATATAAAAAGACATTTCCAATGCCTTGGCCGCTCCACCGTATGCTTTATACACTGAGAAGTTCAGCGTCATGCCAATTGGGCCACCAAACACTTCGAGGTTGTTGACTAAGGCTTTCATGGCTTCGTTTATGCCGATGGTTGCCAGCGCAAAGTAGGCGCCGCGCAAACGCAGGATCGCTTTACCCAGGGTAAATGCCAGCAAGCCGGCCGCAATCCCACCGACAAGCAAGCTCGCCCAAATAGACCAGCCTTGTTCGCTGAGAAAATATAAGCCTACATAACCGCCAAATCCATAGAAGACAATAGACCCAAAGTTTACATAGCCAGTATAACCGAGCAAAATATTTAAGCTGGAAGCCAGGGCAATTGCCTTTAGGATAGTAAATACGATCTCACGATTGGAGACATTTCCCGTGAGAACCGGCCACAGAACCATCCCAATAACCACCAGCAGTGGAATGAGAAGACCTATATGATTTCGCCAGTTCTTCATGGCTTTGCTCCAAAGAGTCCGTTGGGACGAACCAGCAATATGACAACAAATAGGGCATATTCAATCACCGGCACCCAAGAAGTTTCCATGAAAGCAGGAATCATTCCCTCGAGAACACCCAGGATCAAGCCGCCCAGCAATGCGCCGATCGGGTTGCCCAAACCGCCAATCACAACGATAACGAAGCTTTTCAATTCGTAGCTGCCCCCCGATAGGATATTGAAGGGAAAAAAGGTGGCGATTAACGCGCCTGAAACGGCTGCCAGCATGGTACCTATCCCAAAGCTTAGTGCCAGAATCCGGTTAGATGGCACACCCATCAATTCTGCCGCGGCGCGATTGTTGGCGACTGCGCGAATGAATTTGCCAGGTTGAGTTTTATATAAGAAGAGATAAAGCCCACCTGTGAACAGAAATGCGAAGAAAGCTGCGATCAGGCGCGTACCAAGAATTGTTGTTGAACCAAGGCGGAAACTACCCATGTTGAAGTCGACATTGTAAGGCGAGGTTGTAAGAACAGCAGTTCCAATACCGATGATTATCATACTTACAGAAAAGGTCGCCAAAAGTGACGACAGGTGTGGGGCATCGATCACCCGCTGGACTGCAACGATGTAGATAAACACCCCCAATAACAATCCGAGCAGTGCAACCAGGAATAGACCAAGGTATGGATTAATGCCCAGTTGTATGAACAGGAAGTATGTCCCAAACATTCCTAATGCAATGATCGGTCCGTGCGACAAGTTGATTACATTCATCACACCCCAAATCAGGGTCAATCCCATGGCTGCGATACCGTACACGAACCCGAGTAAAATGCCATCAGGCAGGGATGTTAGGAGTAAGTTAAGTTGTTGCATATCCACTCCCGTTGTATTGGATGAGCGTAACTACCCGAGGGTTTGCCCTGAGTAGTTACGGTTGAGAGAGTACATCCCACCGGGGGATAACCGGTGGGATGGATATTCGAGATGGGGTTATGGAGCCGGAATTGGGTATAGCGGGTCGGCTGTGGCAACGTCTGCAGGAGCGATGATCACACGCTCAAGTTCACCTGCTTCATTCGTCTGCCACTGAGCAACGACCATCTTATGCGCGATTTGCAAGCCGTGCGCCTCTTCCGAGGGGTCGAATTGGATACCCCCGTAGAAAGTGAACAAATCCATAGCGTTCAACGCGGCTTTGACAGCTTCAGGATCTACCGAGTCTGCATCGAGGATAGCCTTCTGCAAAACCAGGCCGGCCGTATAACCACCAGCGACGTGATAAGTGGGTGGATCGCCATACGCGGCTTCGTAGTCGGCAGCAAATTCTTCACCCGTAGGGCCGAACCATGGTTTGCCCATGTTGCCAGCTTCTTCTTCGGTATGGGTCGCTTTTAGCTCCCATTGGCTGGATGTAGCAATGCCCAAAGCTGCGTCACCCAGTTCCGGGAATTTAGTGTCGGCAGGGGCTACCAATAGGTATGCGAATTTTAGGCCGACCTGACGATCGTAGAGGGCACGGGCAAGGGCAGTTCCGTCATTATAATGACCGCCCCCGAGTAAAACAGTCGCACCAGAACCAGCGATCTTATTTACGATGGGGCCAAAATCTGCCGTATCTGAGGCGTATCCTTCTTCGAGCACAATTTCGAAACCATTTGCATCAAGATAGGGCTTGATACCTTCTACGACGCCAGTGGAGAACTTGTCACTTTCGTGTACAAGCGCGATCTTGGCACCAGGATCCAGGTCTTTTAGCATGTCAACCGTGCTCGCCATATATAAACTGCCGGGAGTATACAGCTGGAAAAGACTTGTATTACCGGTCTTATATGCATCATCATCCGCTGCACCAGTAGTGATCATCACTTTACCGTTCTGTTCGGCCACGATCGATGCGGCAGAGGTCAGGCCAGAAGAATACGGGCTGATCAAGAAATCGGCATTGTCTTCGGTGATCAGGCGAGTATACAATTCTTGAACCCGTTCGGCGGTGGATTCGTCGTCGTAAGTCTGGAAGTCAAACATGACAACCGTACCGTCGCTGAGGGTAATGCCGCCTGCTTCGTTGACCTGGTTTATCCACAAGGTGAAGCCGTTCACCTGGCGTTTAGATGAAACCTCTTGGCTTCCGGTTAGCGAAGATGTAAAACCAATCACCACAGTCACTTCTTCTGCCATAGGTGCTTCAGTTTCCATGGGTGCTTCAGTTGCCGCCGGCTCCTCAGTCGCCGCGGGTGTAGCTGCCGGTTGCTGTGCACAGCCAGCGACCAGAAGCATGCTGAGAATTACAGTGCCAAGTACCAGTAGACGGATAACTGATTTCATTCTCTTCTCTCCTTTTTATGCGCAGTAAGTTGGTCTGATATGTATGCTATAAGTATGGATGGGATCAGTATTCTGGTCAAATGACAAAAGTCATCGAATGGAGAGGATATAAATCAGATCGGATTGCTCCATTATTCACAATCCGGTGAGACGGGTGTTAAACGAAAAAAGACACTCAGGAGTGCCTTTTTATAGTAGCGGGGAGAGGATTCGAACCTCTGACCTTCGGGTTATGAGTGAGAAACCCGTTTCCGCAACCCCTGACCTTCAAGCCCGTCTTTTTGACCCAGCCCGACGAAGGGTGGTTCTCGCAGACCTGACGAGGAGAGATTGGTTGCTTGATGGGTAAATTGTAGCACGATCGGAGGTTTCGTGCTAAGACAATTTCACTGGTCTTTCCGCCAGGCTTGCCAGGGGGACAGCCTGAATGTTCTCATCCAGAGGATAAGGGTGTGGTCCAGGGTAAATGACCAGTATTTGGGCGAGTTCTAAATCTTTGTAGGCTGTGCGCATCGAAGGCGTCAGTCGAGGCGCATCCACGCGTTTGCACTCCACGCCGATGCGCTGCCCATTCTTGATGAGCAGCAGGTCCAGCTCTGCCCCAGAATGAGTTGCCCAAAAATAAACCTCATCCGGCATGACCGCCCTGATGGTCTCCTCGATGGCGAAGCCTTCCCATGAGGCGCCGCTGCGCGGGTGCAATAGCAATTCCTTCTCACTGCGGATACCAAGTAAATAGTGCAGCAAGCCTGAGTCTCGAAAATAGATTTTCGGTGTTTTGACCTGGCGCTTGCTCAGATTGGCATACCAGGGCTGCAACAGGCGCACCATGAACAAATCCTGGAGCAGATCGATATAACGGCGCGCTGTTGCTTCACCAACATTCAACGTGCGCGCCGCTTCGGCGTTATTCCAGACCTGTCCATGGTAATGGGCCAGCAGGCTCCAAAAACGAAACAGGCTGGTGGAAGGGATATTGAAACCAAATTGAGGGATATCGCGCTCAAGAAAAGTGCGCACGAAATCTTTGCGCCATTCAAGGCTGGTTTCATCGTCGGCAGCCGTGAACGAGAGTGGAAATCCACCCCGCCTCCAGAGTTGGTTCTGCGCTGCGGCGCCCACTTCAGCCAGGCTGAAGCCGCTCATGGTGATGATCGAAATTCGCCCGGCTAGCGACTCCGATGACTGGCGTAGCAGGTCAGGTGAAGCGCTGCCAAGGATCAGAAAACGCGCCGGCAGTGGTGTTCGGTCTACCAAGACCCGCAGTATCGGGAACAGGTCTGGACGGCGTTGGACTTCATCGATGACGACCAGGCCGCGTAGATCCTGCAGGGCCGTCATCGGTTGGTCCAGGCGAGTGAGGCTTAGTGGGTCTTCCAGGTCAAAATAATTGATCGAGTCAGAAGGGACGAATAGACGCGCCATCGTCGTCTTACCACACTGGCGTGGACCGATCAGAGCTACCACCCGGCTGCGATCCAGCGCATTTTGGATGGTTTCTTGAAGAACTGTTCGGGCAATCATGAGACTATGATACCATGAAAATCCGCCATGTGACGGCGTATTTTCATGGTAGTTCAGAATCCAGTCGAGAAATGGCTATTCGTGATTTCCATCAAACTGACAGTAGATAAGGAGTTAAAACATCTCCAAACCGCCAGGGGTGACAGTTTCGTCCCTCGACGCCCAGGTTGATATGCATTGCTTTTAACTCAGTAGTCGGGCCATTATGGATGTGACCGTGTAGATGGAAAACAGGAAATGATATTATGGTGTTACGATTTCTCCAGATAAATTCTCACCAGCGCCTGGAAATTCTCGTGAAAAGCCTCCAACCAGGCCTCGATGTACTGCCGAGACTCAAACATCGGCAGCAAGTCAATCGCCAGGTCGCGAGGCATAATGTGGGCAACTTTCTCCTGCAGCGCAAGCATCGCCGATTCAACGGTATATGGCTGCTGGCCATCGCGAACCAGTTTCGCTTCGAGCGGCTGGACCCGCTGCTGCATGAACCACAGCAGATCATAGAAGTCGCGTCCCTTGATCTGCGCTCCGCTTCGTCCGCGCTCGAAACTGCGCTCCAGGCAAGCCAACATTTTTCCAGCCATCATGGTCTCCAGAGAAAAATGCGCCGCAACCAGGCTGCGCCCATAGACGAAAACCGGCGTATGCTGGATGACCGCCACCTGTTCATGCTGGCTGACCTCCACCTTGAGGTGCAGCGCCTCACTCGGATGAGGCGATAAACCCAGGGCATTCAACACCGGAAACTTTACGGTAACCCGCAAAATGCCGCCTTCGCCTCGCTGCGTCTTCGCCGATGCATCCCTATAACCAAATGATTTATGAAAATACTCGACCAAGTCATTCGCAAGCTGGCTCAGCTCCAGACTAGCCTGGTTATCGAAATCCAGATCTTCCGACAAGCGGTTCAGCCCATAAACCACATGCAGGCAGGTGCCGCCGTAGAAGTTCAAACGGCGGTAGCCGGTATGGTTATAGAGATAATCCAACACATACGCTTGCAGCACTTCCTTTAGGATGATGCGTTTGGTTTCAGGAGCCAGGAGCGGATCTTTGCCAGCCAGGACATTCTGTAAAGACTGGATCAGCGTCGCCATACGTGAACCTCCAGGTTATTCAGCACGTGCCGCATTTTCGCGCCGCCCTTTCGGACCGTTTCACTCTTGAGGACATACCCGGGAAATTCTTCCCGCTCATCCCGGGTGAACTTATCTAAGTTCAGGCGCAGATCCTCTGCCAGGTTGTAGTGCTGCGGTTCCAAATCCGCAGGCAGCGGGCGCAGATAGAGATAATCGAACAAAGCTTTGGCTACCGATGCCTGGGCATAAGGCACGCCGTACGCTTCCATGATCTGGAAACCGTAGTATAGATCGGGCTGGATGTGCCGGTAAACAAACGTTCCCAGGGAATTGACGACAGTGCGAGTGTTTTTAATGGTAATTGCTGTTACCGGGTAAGTGATTTCCGTCAGGATGCCATGCTGCTGTAGCACATATTCCAGCGAGAGATAAGACTGGGGCAAGAGTATGGAGCTGACTGCCAGTGCAAAGGCTGCATCCTGACGGTGCAGCTCGTAGAAGCGACGGTGCATGTACACCCCCTTCTTGAGGGCGATCAAATGCCCGGCTCTAACCCAACGATAGAGCGCTGTGCGTGCATGGGCATCATCGACAGCATCGTTTCCAGCAATTTGCCGGAAGCCTTCTATCGTGAAATAGGGCAGGCGTTCAAAAGCAGATAAGATCGTGTATCTCATAAAACATATCGGATAATAGACATTTATTGTATATTATCCGATATGTTTTCTATTTTGGCAAGGGAATTAAGCGGCCCAAGTCCAATTAATACATTTTTGAGTCCTTATGCTGTCTACCCGGTTATTCGTTCAGGTAAACCATCGCAGATGTGAGGAACGCTTCTTCCGGAGTACCGATAAACTGACCATTCGGATACACGGATAGTTCGTACTTCTCGTTGCTGTAGGTATAAAAGGCAAAACCCCACCGGTCGTTGCCGAAGTACCGCAAACGGCATAGATGGACAGGAGTGTTGCGCATCCTATCCAGATATTCTTCTCTGGTTTCCGGCACATTGGGCGGCGGCCAGTTTTC
>JAQBDA010000159.1:0-5306 GCA_032124675.1 Chloroflexota bacterium | reverse complement strand
CCTGTTCAGATAATGCCCAACCCAGCTCAATACGCCAAGTAATGCTGAAATCTGCAGGATGACCAACCATAGAGGGGCCTGCACATACCAGAGTGGGATGGCAGGCAGGACGAATATTGCCAACAGGACGTAGTGCAGCAGGTACAGCAGCAGCGGGTTGCGCCCCCAGTCAGTCAGGATGGGCAGTTTCACCTGCCACAACTCCTGCATCAAGTGAAAGCAGTAGAACACCAGTCCACTCAACCCCAGACTCAGGATGACATAGCTGGCCGAGGCACGCTGCTTGCTCAAGGGTACCAACAGGGAGAGGATCAACCCTGCGACCACCAAACCTGCCGAGATCAACGGGAAGCACTTCTGGCTGCGAGCCTGGTCGTGGTATAGATCAGCCAATGCCGTGGCCAGTACCAGCATCGCTCCCCAGCTCAGTGCCCCCCAAGGTCCGTTATGCGGTGCAGCCATCACATCTTGCAGCCAGATGCGATCCAGCAGGACCTGGTAGGTTGCCAGGATGCCCAATCCGATGCCCCAACGCCAGACAGGGCGGATGCGGCTGAATGGCAGCGCGATCAGACCTGCTGCTCCCAGGGATTGCAGCAGCCCCCAGTTCACGCTGGGTGGCAAGATGCCGGACAGCTCCCAGATCAGGGTAATCATGTAACCCAAGCCGAGCAGTGCCAGGTAACGGGTCAGAAAGTGCTGGTAGGTGTCCCACGCCCCATCGCGCTCCATCCGCCGGCGAAAGGAAAGACCGTACGTCAGCCCGATGGCGAATATGAACAGTGGGGCAACCAAGTCTATGCCGGTATAGCCGATGTCCGGGGCGTGCTTAAGCCAGGCAGGGATGACCTGGACATTGTTCATGTAGTTAGCCAGGATCATCAGCAGGATAGCAAAGCCGCGAAACTGGTCGATTGCTTCCAGGCGCATCATAGACCGTTGTGAAGTTGTATAAGGTTGCAGTTGAACTTACTTAGAGGCCGATCCTTCTACATCGGGTTTGTCTTTCGCTGCGACATCGACCACCTGCTCACTCGCTGGTGGGCTGGGATTGCTGCGGCGAGATTTCCCGAAGAAATATCCGAGCACACCGGCGATGAGTATGAATAGTAGCAGTTCCATATGGTTTTTCCTTTCGATGGAGAAATATGGTGTCAGGCGATTGAAGTATACACCAGCATCACCAGGTTATGGTTTGTTGAGAGTCAGGAAAACCCACGGGATATTGTCCAGGGGCACATCACCAAGACTGGTCTGGGCAGTCACAAGGACCCGCTCTGGTTCTCCCAACAATTCCAGGGGAATGCGCACCTCGCTGCGGGTGGGCGTGCCGCTTACGGTTACCGAATCGGCGGCGAGCTCCTGGCCTCGGTCGTAAACCCTATATCCATCAGCGCTCAAGTCCATGAACAGCTTCGGCATCTCTCCAAAGGGAATGTCCGCCCGGTAGCCCATCGCCCAGATTTTTGCGTGTACGTCGCCTTCCAGGGGCTGCTCCAGCTCGACTGCGAAGACGAGCTCATCTCCTTCCAGCTTGACTGTGCGCACTTCAGCTTCGGTGAAAGCGGTCTGCTCGCTCTCGGGATGCAGGTAAAGGGCTTCGCCGTTGAAAGCTGACTCGGCAGGTAAGATCGCCACCTCTTCACCTGGAGAGATGGGTATCTCATCGATCACGTCAAATAGCTCGTTGGCGCGCACCACCGACTCAAGGTAGGGCTGGCCAGAACCCCATTGTGTATTATGCGCTTGCAGCGCCTGGAGCTTCTTTTCGCGCTGCTCCTCCGTGATCGGGAGGATGTGCCATCGGTTGCCGACATCATATTGGGCTGGCGGCTCCAGCGGGTGTTCGGGCTGGTAGCCGCGCGGCTGGGGCCAGCGTCCGTAATGGGTGATGAAGTGATAGACTTCGGGGAAAATCTGGTCTTCCAGATCCCACAGAGCGATCTGCAAGTATAGGGGCAGGGTCTGGTGGTCGGGATGCACATCACCGGGATGAGAGGTGAAAATTTTAGTTGGCTGGTAATCGCGCACGATCTGTTTGAGATCGGTGAGGATGCTCTCTCCCATATAGGGTACATTGGGACTTTGTGTGAAAGTGTAGGGCACCGAGCTCTGACCGCTAAGCAGGGCGCGATAGGGCTGGCTTTCACCCCAGTGCTTCTCGAAGATTTCTAATCCGCCGCCATCCGGGTAGCCCAGGAAAATCACCTGCTCCGGCTGGACGCCCAGGATGTCCTGAGCGGCTAATGCCTCCTCACGGCGGGTTTCTCCCAGACGCAGCGCTTCCGTCGGGTCGAGTGTGATTTCCTTGCGGTACAGGGCAAAGGATGTTTCGTTGTAGTCGCCATTGGTAAAGAAAACCACCCTGACCGGCAAGCCCAACTCCAGTGCCTGCTGGACGGTGCCTGCCGTGGAGAGGATGTCATCATCCGGGTGCGGGACCAGCACCAGGATGCGGTCGTCGGGCTGCAGCTCGAGCTGTGGTCTGAGCAGGTTGGATGCCCACTGCCAGGGAGCATCTCCGGGTGCTTCTGCTTCCAATCCCAGGGAGTGCTCCAGGTTGGTGAACGATGAGCGGATGGATTTGGAGAGCTTGTTATCTCCCCCGGCAATTGCTGCCAGGATGAATACGATCAATAAAGCCCCCACAACCCCAGCGATGACCAAGCCGCGGCGATTTGCTGGGGCAGGCACCCTTACAAAGCCTGTTACGGGTTTATTCTCAACCACAGGGATGGGCCTGTAACCCAGCCGGCGCTGGACCAGAATCCCGATGACCGCCAATCCCAGCCATAAAAGGGTCTGTAACAGTAGGGTTTCATTTAAGAAGCCGCTGGTCGAACCATCGAGGAGCCCTACCGCAGAGATCAGAAAGATATCCAAAAAGTCGAAGATGGCGGTGCTGACATACGATGAACCCCACAAGGCAGAGAGCACGATGATGGCATCGTCGAAGTCTAATAGCTTGCGGAAGATTATTACACCCAAAAGTCCACCTGCCAAAAGGACTGCGAAAAAGAAAAACTTTCCCGCTTCGGGGTGGATGAATCCTAATAAGCGCTCGGCGATGGTGGCGCTGACGATAAATCCACCCACCGGCGGCACGTAGCGGATCACACGGTCTCGAAGCAGTACTATCACTGCAACGACCAGGATAGCAACTACCAGCCCTCCCCAATCACGGATGGAATCTGGATACCGGAATAATGTCAGATCCAGAATGCGGGAGATGAAAAAGTAGGTTGCAAAACCTAACCAGACCGGATACAGCCGGCGTCCGGCAAACAAGGCGATCAACCCGCCTGATAAAGCGGCCAGAGTCAGCAAAATTAATATAATAATTCCAAGCATAGTGTTTACATCCCTGATGAATTCTTAATTGAGCATGACATATATATTTTTAGTAAGCTAAAGCGAGGGTAGCCTTTTCCCTGCCGGTCGCTTTTTCCGTCGGCAGCCCAATTCGCCGGAAGACCAGACCGACGATCACCACAATTATAGCCAACCCCAGGGCGAATTCTGTGCTATATCCCGTATTCACAGCGATCACATCTAAAACACGCGGAAAAAATTGGTTGTGGACTGCATACATCAGGACGGTTGGCAGGATTAGGATGGGTGGTTAGCATATCAGCCTCATCGGTTTAAGGCACCCCTTGTGGAGTAAACAGAAGCAGGTCAAGACCACCATCCTGACCGTCCGGATAGGCAAGAACCAGCTGCCCATGTTTGTAACCCCACAGGCTGGCGTTCTCCAGCGCGGTTAAATAGGCATTTTCCTGGGCGGCAATCGGATCAGGGCAGGCTTTCTTCGTGGCAGCAATTGGATCGATGGTTATGATGAAGGGGTTGTCTTCTCCCAGGCCGAAGCTGCTGCTGTAGCTGTTGCAGTTGCCGGAACCGCTGATCTTATCCTCCTGGAAGCTGATCGTCACCTCGACATCCGCCAGGGCGGATAGATTTTCATCGAGCTCCACTAATCTCCAGCTGGTGCCGTTGAGATCGTCAGCAGATATTTTCACCAGTCCCTGCTCTTCAGCGGGAACTTCGACCAGTCGACCTCCATCAAGAGTGTAGATCTTGCGCGTTTTGTAGCTGGGGCAGCAATCGCCGCCGCCCGGCCCGCGGGTGGTGATGTCCAGTATGACCTGTCCGTCTTCGATGACCGCCGAATGGACCTGTGTCCGGTCTTCGACCATTGCTGCGCCTGCATCCACCGGCTGACCGTTACGATTGAGCTGAGCTGAAACATAAGTGAAAACAGCGGTTCCACCACTGTTTTCAAGCAGAAAAGCTACTGTATCCTCAACACCATCCCCATCGAGGTCACCGTAAAGCTCAACGCCATCCACATACTCCACGAGAGGCCGGTCTGGATAGCCCTCAACAAAGGGTTCACCTTCGTACACCCCATTTGTCAGGGTGACCAGCTCGTCGTAGATGCCGCTGTAGGTAGCATTCATCAGTTCTTCCACAGGGATGAGGCTTGCTTCAGTCGGCAGGATCTCTGCAGTTGGCGTTGGCACCTGCTTGACAACTGACGCTTCTGTCGTGGCTGGCGCTTCCTGCATGGCTGAGGCTGACTCCGGTTGGGTTTGCACGCCGCAGGCTGTCAGGAACAGGAAGGCAGTCATCAGTAAGATGGCGACCATTAATATAAATTGGGTGCTATTTTTCATTCTGAAGTATTCTCTTTTATTTTGATCCAGGCTGACCAGTACTTCACTCAGCATTATCTTCTAATGCAGGCAGCACCAGCAGCAGCATCGCCCCGGCTGAGTGGGCATAGGAAAGGAACTGGTCGATCTTTGCGACATATTGGTCGACCCCCATGGGGACGTGCCTATGCATACTGCCATCTGCGTCTAAGCGGCCTATATATTCATCGGGTCCGAACTTGGTGAGGTAGACTTTACCGTTCTCCAGATCAACGTACCCGACCAGCTTATCCAGGCCCAGGCGCGCTTCGTACACCTTGCCGGAGGCCAGGTCTACACCGCCGATATGGTCATCAATCCCTACCTTGCTGAGGAATACCTTCCCGTCCTCGCGGACAGAGCCAAGCAGTTTATCAGGTGCTGCGGGAATTGCCAGATATACTTTTGACATGATGATGCTCCTTGATTCTCTCTTTGTTTCTGTAGGATTATTCAATTACTGCCTAATATTACAGCGCAAGGTAGGGCAAAATCAGGCCGGGTAGCCTGAAATCGAAAGGCATGGTATCTTTCTCCGACCACAGCCACGTGAGAAGGAGAAGAGAAAAACCATGCCTACGGGAATTGTAACTGAAACTTGCCCTGCGC
>JAQBDA010000158.1:0-3325 GCA_032124675.1 Chloroflexota bacterium | reverse complement strand
GATGGTCTGATTAAGCAAATCCCAATACTGGTTCATCTGCGCTACGCGTGCTTTACCTTTCGGAGTCAGGCTGTAGTATCGTCGGGGTGGCCCATCGGGGGATGGAGATTTACGCACCTGAGCTAAACCATCCTTATTGAGGCGTGCCAGGATTGGGTAAACCGTACTTTCTGTAACGTCCATACTCTCGAAGGTGTTGAGTATCTGAATGATCTCATAACCATAGGTTTCCTTTTGGTTAAGGATGTTAAGGGTTAAGTACTCTAACAAGCCTTTTCGAAGTTGTGTTATCCAGCGATTCATATTTGGCAATCCATTATTACGTTATACGTAGTAGTTATTATTGTACACCGTATTACGTAGTAGTCAAGATGGAATTATATTAATTGTGGTGTTGGTCAATGCTACGGTGCACTTACGTAATGGATTTCAATCCCCTGCTCGGTGGAACCAAGTACATACAGCGACCCATCCTGAGCGACCGCCACCTGACCGTATAAGGCAAATTCTGTATAGTTGCCACGTTGCAGGGTGACATCCTTCAAGATCACCCCTGACGGATCAATCCAGACCGCGCGAATTTTTTCACCGCCGCCAAATGTCATCAAGTACCCGTGGGGTCTCTTTTTGCCGTTGGGCTTCCCGGGAGTTGGATTCACCTGTGGAATTGAAGGGTGCGACCAGACGGTAATCAAATTGATCGAGAACCTCAAGATTCTTCGTGATTTTTGAGGGGAACTTCACATAAACGGGGGTCGCAGCATCGAGTCTTCCATCTGGAAGCAGGCGGTAGCAATAAGGTATCGGAGGTGTACCCTCGACGTATTCCCCCGCCCAATCACAAATCACAAGCTGGCTATTCTGGTCGAACGCCAGGTCCGCATTCAAGTTATAGATAAAAGGCATCGGTACGTTTGAATAACGATCCTCGCTGGGATTGAAGATAATGATCCGCTCGTTCACCGGGTCCATCAGAGCGATCCGGCCATCTTCCGCCACATCCAGGGCAGTAGGGGCGATGATATATTGACCTCCTTGATCGTATCCCTTGCGCACCTTATCCGGTCCATAACCCCAAAAAAAGTCGTATACTATCTCGCCGGGTTCCGCCGCATTTGCAACGGGTAGATCAATCGATTTGAAGTTCGAAGTGGCAAACAGATCGATGGTCCCAACGGTTGGGTAGCGCAGGATGTAGTCAGCCTCAGGGACTGCAAATTCCGTATAATAGCGCAGTGATCTCCCCTCTTGATCGGTAGCTGGCAGCCTGGAAACCAGGGGCTCCATCCCGTCTACATTCTCACGGGCGAGAGGGATGGATTGAAATGCTTCCGTATCTCCATAGGCGTAATACAGGGTCGGCTCCAACCGGCAGTATCGTTCCAGTTCCACACAATAAATCGTATTTACCAGCTCAAACGCCAGCCTGACCGTTTCATCCGCTCTGGCAATCATCGGCGGCCTGTGCATAAGATCAATTGGTTGAAAGAGGTCAGGGTCGTATCGCGAGGTAAGATCAAAAACAAAAAGCGGGGTGGGCGATGGTGTGGGTGTTGGTACATTCGTAGGGGTTGCAGTTGGCGGAGGAGCGAAGGTGGGCGAAGCGGTTGGGGTCAGGGTTGGTATCTCAAATGTCCTTGTCGGAGATGTCGCTGCTTGAGTGTGCTGCGCATAATACGTCCGGCAGTTTGGCATAACGCCCTGCAGATAAATCCGGTCACAAATAGATGGGTCATTTGCCGCTTCGTAAACAGCCTGCAAGCATATAGCGTCAATCCCTATCCCGACCAGGTGGCAGATCTCAGGATTCGAGGCTGCTACGACGCTACGCTCAATGCAGTCATAATCTATTCCAGATTGAGATTGGCAGGCCTTGCGCGCAGCCTCAATAGCGGGATCGCGGCGCCATGCTGAATCTGCGCAAGACACCAGCAAGCCGGCAACCAGCAGGAGCAGCAGGAAAGGGGAGAGGTGATTTTGATGTTTCATTTCGGTCGCCAGATGGGTGGCCTAAGACACCGCTGGGCAAATACGTGGCGCCAGTGCTGTCTGCGTTGACCAGCAGCAAGTCCCCTCCCCCCACATCCATATAAGCCATCTGCCTTCCATCCGGCGACCAGGCCATTGAATGCTCGTCTGCTAAGCTGTTGGTCAGATTTACAATGCCCGAGCCGTCCGAGCGCGCTGTGCAGATATCGCTCTGTCCCTCTTGGAAGCAAAGGAAAGCCAGTCGAACATCGCCTTCCGGACTGGCGGGTGACCACTCTGGCGTGGTCCCGGAGATCGGTTCCCCTGCTGGCAGTCCATCCGGCGAGACGATGCAGATGTGGGTCTCTCCCCCTTGGCTGCAATGGTAGGCGATCCATCTTCCATCACACCCTTGTCCCCTTTTCCCTTGTCACACCCTTATCCCTTACCCCTTTTGATCACTCCTGGGGGATCAGGAAATTGACGGCAATCCATCCCTGACGGCCATCTGCCAGGATCACCCTCTGCCAGGTGTATCCATCGACCTCTTGCATATCCTCCATCAGTGTCACCCGGCTCTCATCAGGGACCAGCGCAATAATTGTGGAGCTGAGACCGGGGTTGCCGCGCACATTTACGCCAGCGCCCCCGGTATTCCCAACTTGCGCGAATCGAGCCTCCAGCTCAGCCGTCTGTGTGAGTAAGGTTGCTGGTAATGCTGTGGTAAGCGTTGTTGTCAATGCAGGAGGTGGCGGCGCGATCAACATTTCCGCGGGTTGGTCCTGTTGGAGAGATGGCGTCGCAGTTATCGTAGGGGTTGCTTTAACCAGGCTTGCACCATCTGAATGATATACCAGATAGCTCAAGGCGCTGATCAACACCAGGCCGGACATCACCAGAATGAACCCCGAAATCCAGTACCAGCGCCGGTTTTCCTGGTGCTGGAGGCTGTGGTTCATGGCCAAGTTATAGTAGTGTACAAAATACCGGAAGCTTAATACGATGCTCAACAAGCTGGCAAATATTACCGACAATGCAATGAAAAATTGCGAACTCATAATTTCCTATGCGCCCATGATCCCATCACCAGCGGACACTTGTGGTTCTTACCTGCATGAACTGCCTGGAAAGCGATATTCATCTACATCGGCAGTTCGTCCAAAGAAATTATACAAGTAAAGGCATTTTAATCGGCGATTTACTTATTCGGTAGCACTCCACTAAAGCGTGATTGAAGAAAGGACTTGATAAAAACGGGGTTCACTGGCACACTCATGGAAGCGACCAAGCAACCAGGGTATTTTGACAATTCTGTTATTAGTTCTGCCCGTCATTCAATTCCTCCAGAACACGCGGG
>JAQBDA010000157.1:0-3230 GCA_032124675.1 Chloroflexota bacterium | reverse complement strand
AACCGTTACTGTCTGTGGCCCCGAAGTGCCGCCTATGGTAACGGTCCCGAAATCCAGCGATGTACCGGGTGTCAGATTTGCACTGGGCTGACCGTCACCCAAGACTTGCAACGATGCGTGCAGTGGCCCGAACTTCGTACCGGGCGGCACCGGTATGGGAATATAAGGCACTCTGAGATCCGCCTGATCCGGACCATAACCCAGCGGCGTAGTCTCTATAGCAACAGAACAACTCTCCCCACTGTTGAGAATCTGTCCCGGGACGCAATTAGTCGCACCTCCAATAGCAAACCAGGGAGGCGAATTATTGTCATCGACCTGAAAGTTGCCTAAACCCACCTGAGTAGATGGTGAGCCAGTAGCCGTAAGCGTAATGGCTTGTGTTGCCGAACTCCCTTGATTCACGGACCCAAAGTCAAAACTTGTCGGCGCAACGGCCAATCCTGCTGCAGTATAGTTTTGTCGCGTACTGTCGCATGAGGGACCATTGTTAAGAAAGTAGGAATTCCCTGGTCCGGTTGCGGTCACGATGGGATTAAAGACATCGCACTCGTTCAAACTGGTGTTGTCGTTTACGAGCAAGAACGTACCGACTGAGCTAATTTGCCTCAACGCGCGCACGTTAGAGAGCTGGGGATTGTTCGAAATAGAGACCTTGCCGACAACACCAAACAACCGATCCAGGCCATCCAGCGACACCAGTAATGGATTATTCTCGATGCTTAGCGTGGCGGTAATGGTTCTGAGTGCATCCAGCCCGCCAAGTGAAGACAAAAGGCCATTTCCACTAATATTCAGACTGCCAGCAGAGGTCAGCGCCGAGAGACTACTTAGATTTACGAGGTTCGCATTGCCATTAAGTATCAGGCTTCCAATACTGCTGAGCCCCGCCAGACCACTCAGATCGGTCAAGCCGCCCAAACTGGCCAGTTGAATTGTCATATTAGCTATCCCAGACAGGTTCACAATCGGCGCCAGCGATGCCCCAGTTATAAGCGACAAATCTTGCAACCTAACTGCCCGCAACAGCGGATAGTTAGCCAGATCAGTGAGGTCGGTGAAAGGTGAGTCCACCACGTCGATAGATTCCAGGTTTGGAGCTACAGGAAAAGCCGAAACGCCAGCCAGTGACTTTAGCTGCAATGCCTTGGCCTCGCCCGCCAGGTGGTTCAGTTCCGCTTGATTTGCCGGAGTGTTCAGCGGAATGTTCTCCAGAAAAACGGTTTGTGCCTGCGGGAGATTGTTCAACTCCGTCACATTTACCAGCAACGGAATTCCGTTCAACGTCAATGTATTTATTGTGCCGACAGCTGAGAGTCCTGCCAGGGCGGCAAGACTCGTCAATTTAGGCGTGTTGTTGACATTCAGACCACTAAAACAAGCGCCTTTAACAGGCGGTACAAGAGGACAACTGATGCTCGCCAGATTAGACAATGCCGAGATGTCGGCGAGTTCCAGCGCACCTTCTACCCTTAAGGATCCCACGGAGGTTACGTTATTCAGACCTTGAAGCGTCGTTAACTGCTTCAATCCAGACGTATCGCCAACGCCCAAGCGCAGCAAGCCATCGACCCGCTGCAGACTCGTTAGTCCTGCCAGGCTCGTGACCGCATCACCAGGGTTCTTGCTATCGTCAGAAATATAGAGATTGCCGTGCACAACCGTGCAATCGTAGGACGTCGCCCAACTATTCACATCGCTCTGGCCTTTCAAAGATATAGTAAGAGAAGGATCCGAGCACGCCGGTTGAGGGGCGGAAACAGCGGGCAGATGAAACCCAGCAAGGGTTACGAGTATGAGAAGCGTGCGAAGTGTCATTTGTGCTCCAGCAGGATAACTATTCGGTCCAAATTGTACCGAACTCTGAACTTGTCCGCGTATAGGAAGTATTAAGCACGTTTCTTGAGAAATTTGAAAGTATCCGGGGGTTTGATTTCCTGCCAATCCGGAAACGGGCCGAGCCTTACGGAGTCCCACTGAGCTCGTTTTGAAACGGTTCGTTGGCATTTCTTGCGCCAGATTCGGTTATTTGCGCACCGTAGCCCAAGCATGGCCCTGGACAAATATGCCCATCTCAAGCTCGTTCATAAACCACCATCGCCTCACCGGGAGGACCACGCGCGTCAAAGTCAGCCAGGCCGTCACACTGCTGAACGTGGCTCAGGATCTGGCGGATCAGCTGCGGCTCCTCGATACAGGCGATGACGCGAAGCTTGCCGCCACAGTGCGGACAGGCCGCGATCTCGATCTGAAATACCCGCTTGAGGCGTTGTGCCCAGTTCATGGGCGCAAGCGGTTTGTCGCTGTCGACCTGACCTCGTGGTTGCCGTGGAACAATCTGGCGGCGGTGTTTGAAGTTCGGTGCAAAAATGCCATGGAAGCGCGTGAGATTCAATCTGGGCCTTGGAACCAGTGCCGCCAGGCGCGACATAAAATCCAGCGGCTCCAGAATCACATGCGTCGAGCCATCCCGGAACGGCCGTTTATAGCGATAGACCACCCTACCCCGGTCATCGATCGAGAGGCGTTTGGTCGCAATCGGCGGACGGGTGATGTAGCGACACAGCCGTTCCAGTTTTGATCGCTGGTGGGCTTCACAAACGGTACCCGCGTGGAGGCTGAAGCCATACAGCCTGGCAAGCGGCGGAATACCTTGCTCTTGTTCCAGCGGCGGCACGCTATAGAGCGTCAGGGCCTTGCGGCCTGCGTGTCCGCCGGATCGTTCGATCTCCCGCACCAAGCGCGGGTAATGCCCGGAAATGATTGAGTACAGGACCGTCCGTTCGGGGCGATGTCGTTGGTAGGTAGGTGAAGCGGTTAGCGTGCATGCTGGGCGCATGGGTCATGACGGGAGTAATGGCTCCCATCATGTTCGGGTGTGTCGGGTGATTTGTCTGCCGCAGATTGTCCCGAAACTGCGTCAGAAAAAGGAATGCGTGTCAGAAATAGTTCTTACATGTCGGTCGTTTCCGCCTGCGCCGTTCAGGAAGTGACAGTGCTTACATATTCCTCCGATACTCCCCACCCACATCATAAAGCGCATGGCTCATGCTCCCCAATGAGCACACCTTGGCGGCCTCAACCAGCGCTTCAAACGTGTTCTTCCGCGACCGCGCTACATCGATATTAAAGACACGCTTCAAGCGTTTTGCCCAGGCCATCTTAAATCAGGCTACCTGCAGTCCGAGAATCCTTGACGACGTACAGACCTGACTCTTTGCCTTGCACTC
>JAQBDA010000156.1:0-5429 GCA_032124675.1 Chloroflexota bacterium | reverse complement strand
CTCCACTGCCTGCTTGCAGGCTGCCAGTTTTGTGACCCCGGGTTTGACAACCAGCAATACACCATCGACACGAGGGGCAAGGACAGATGCATCGGTGACAGCCAGGACAGGCGGCGTGTCCAACAAGATAATATCCGCCTTTTTCCGGACCTGGTTTAGGATTTCGGACATCTTCTCAGACCCCAGGAGTTCCGCCGGGTTAGGCGGCAGAACTCCTGAAGTCAGGGCGAACAAGTTGTCGATGCCAGTTTCGCGCATCGCTCCATTCAAAACAATATGAGGCTGGACAAAAACCCCACTAATTCCCTGGAGGTTCGGCAAAGCGAGACGCTGGTGGATCTGGGGTCGTCGCAAATCGGCATCGATGATGGCGACCTGGTTGCCGCTCTGTGCCAGGCTGATACCCAAATTGACAGCAACAGTAGATTTCCCATCCTTTGGAGAAGGGCTTGTAACCAGTAAGGTCTTAACCGGTGTGTCTACACTGGCAAACTGGATATTGGTCCGCAGCGAGCGGAATGCCTCTGAAACTGGCGAACGAGGTAAGGCACTCACGACCGGAGCACCATTCTCGACCTGATGGTGTGCGATGATCCCCAGGATCGGCAAGCCTAGCTGGCGGGAAATGTTCTCCGGATTGAGTGTATCATCCAGTATATCGATCAACACCACTGCCGCGATCCCAATCAACAAACCCATAAACGCGCCAAGCATTGTATTGCGGACCGTGCGCGGCCGGATAGGAACGTTTGTGGGTGATGCGGCCTCCACCTGAACTACATTAGAAATAGAGGTCGCCTCCGCCAACCGCACCGACTCGTAGCTTTGCAGCAATGAAGCATAGGTCTGGCGATACTGTGCTACCGTAGTCTCCAGCCGGTCTATTTCGGCTTTATCATCTGGATCATCACCCAAGGCCTCAAGTGCGGCTGTCGCAGTTCCAATCTGTAGGTCAACCTGGGCCAGTTGGGAGGACAGGCTTTCTTTAGACGTGCTGAACCGGGAGGTTTGTAATCCCTGGTTCTGTTCGGAGAATACATCTACTATTGCATTCGCAATATCTGCGGCCAGTGCAGGATCTGTCGCTTCGACGCTGACATCGATAAGCTGTGTATCCCGCAGCAGATTGACATTTACTGAAGTCCTTAACGCCCGCTCACTGATGCTCAACCCCAGACGCGAGATCACCTCGTTCAAGACAGGCTTGGTGGTTAGAAGCTCAGAATAGGTACGTGCCAGCCGCTCGCTGGCCAGCACAGAAGCGTAATCCGCGTTCTTGGTTGCGGGGGCTTCATTGATGAGCAGCCGGCTTGTTGCCTGATACACTGGGGTTGTACGCTTACTTAGGATGAAAGCAGTTGCACCCCCCAGCACAGTCAACAATATCAACAACCATGCCCAGTGCCAGAGCAAAGCCGCATACCGACGCAGATCATCAGATATCGAAGTTGTATCCATTATTCACCCACTTTCCCAACATCGTTCAATTGATAAAACCTTAATCCATTATTACTCATTCAACAGCCGTCCTGACTGCTTCGACTACCGCGTCAACGTCGCCGGATTTCATACCCGGAAATAGGGGGAGTGTAACCTCCCTTGCGGCGATTGATTCAGTTACCGGCAGTGAGATATCCGCATATCTGGACCGGTAATATGTGAACAGGTGCACAGGCGGATAGTGAATACTGGTCTGGATGCCCAAGCCTCGCAGGCAATCGATGAATGCCTTGCGCTGGCTGCCTTCGGGCAGCAGCACCGGGAATAGATGGTATGCAGGATATCCAAATTGCGCCTTGAAGGGTATCTCCACCCCACTATCTGTAAGCGCTAGCCGGTATTGCTCTGTAATTCTACTCCTGCGCTGATTATTTTTAGCTAATTTGCTCAACTGAACCAGACCAAGCGCCGATCGGATCTCATCGATCCGGTAATTAAAGCCCAGGTCGACTACATCATAAGTGTATGCGTGCCCCAGGTGGCGATCCCAGGTCAGGCTGGTCATCCCGTGTGAACGCAATACCCTGACTTGCTCGGCAATATCTTCACGGTTGGTAACTAACATGCCCCCTTCGGCGGTGGATAAATTTTTGTTTGAGAAAAAGCTGAAACAACCTACATCACCCCAAGTACCCAGACTACGACCTTCCAGAGCTGCCCCAGGTGCATGAGCAGCATCTTCAATCAATGCCAGACCGTATTTCGAGGCCAGGTCTAATATTTCCGGCATCCGGCAGGGATGGCCGCCATAATGCATGACGATGATCGCCTTCGTCTTCGGAGTGATCCTCCGCTCGATATCCTGTGGAGAAATGGTCAAATCATCAGCATCGGTGATATCTGCAAAACGAACTTCTGCTCCTGTATATAGAACAGCATTTGCAGTTGCTACAAATGTCAATGAAGGCACAATCACCTCATCGCCCTGTCCGATGCCGAGCGCCAGGCAGGCCAAATGCAGCGCCACCGTTGCATTGGATACCGCCAGGGCATAGCGAGCGCCAACCGCCTCTGCAAATTGCTCCTCGAAGCTTTGCGTAATGGCACCCATCGTTAACCAGCGGCTGTCCAAGACCTCCATTACCGCTCGTTTTTCTTCCTGGTCGATATCCAGGTCTGCTAAGGGAACTCGCCATTCCATACTCACACCAGGACCTGTATTCATCCCAATATCTTGGAGCGCATGCTGGCGAAATCCTGGACGGCTTGCTCATAATCATCCGGCCTACCCAGATCCTGCCAGTAGCCATCGAACGGATAACCCACCACTCGGTCGCCTGCCTCGATCAGATTCAACACCAGGTCTGGAAAGTCCAGATACTGGTTATAAGGAATAAAATTCAGCACTCGTGGTTCGAACACGTAGATTCCCATACTCACCTGGAAATCGTAGATTGGTTTCTCAATATAACCAACTACATCTTGTGTCCCATTAAATTGAATCACTCCTAAATCTACATTCACTGTACGTTTATGGGTAGCAATTGTCGCCGCAGCACCGGACCTGCGGTGAAATTTGAAAAGATCAACCAGGTCCAAAGTTGTGAGTACATCACCATTGGCAACCAGGAATGTGTCATCCAAACCCTGAACAAGAGATAACGGACCCGCGGTACCTAATGGGTAGTTTTCAAAACTATAGGATATCGTGAGTCCCAGACTCTGCCCGTCCTGGAAGAAAGCTTGCAGCAGCCCGGCGAGATGACCAACTGTCAAGACAACTTCATCAATACCTGCCCGTTTGAGCTGCCGCAATAGTATCTCCAGGATGGGCATATCTCCGATAGGCATTAACGGTTTCGGCAGCACTTTGGTGTAAGGGGCAAGCCGGGTTCCTTTTCCTCCAGCCAGTATGATCGCTTTCATATCACAATCCAATACTCATTACAATTGATACTCACCAGGCTTGTATATATCTATATGCTCGCTGATCCAATCGATCGTCTTCCTTAAACCGTCATCCAATGGGATGGATGGCACCCATCCAAGCAGACGGCCTGCCAGTCGGTTATCTGAGAGCAGACGCTCTACCTCGCTCTTCTTAGGGCGCAGCCGGGCTTTATCGACCTCAATAACTACCGGTCTTCCGATCAATGCGATAATTCTTTTCGCCAGCTCCCCGACACTTACCTCCACTCCTGTTCCCAAATTGACCGTTTCTCCTTCAATGCCAGCGACCTGCCCTGCACTCAGATATCCATCGACCGTATCAGAGACATACGTCAAATCTCTGGTAGCATCCAGATTGCCCAGATAAACGACATCCTGGGTGAGTGCCTGAGTGATGATCGTCGGAATGACTGCACGTGCGGACTGCCGCGGACCGTAGGTATTAAATGGCCTTAGAGTCACCACCGGCAGATCAAACGATCGATAAAAGCTCTCTGCCAGCTTGTCTGCTCCGATCTTACTGGCAGAATACGGTGATTGACCCTGCAGAGGATGCTCCTCATCGATCGGTACCCTGAGTGCAGTGCCATACACTTCGCTGGTTGAGGTGTGCACGATCCGTTCCACACTTACATCACGTGCTGCTAATAGGACATTCAATGTTCCGATGATATTTGATTCCACAACTTCTACGGGGTGCTTATAAGAATATGGTATGGCGATCAAAGCTCCAAGGTGGAATACATGGCTTGCTCCCTGCAGCGCAGAACGCACAGCCGACAAATCCCGGAGGTCACCTCCGATCAGCTCGACCTCCCCTATAATTTCCGGGGAGATATATCTCAATAAGCCCGGGTCACCGCGTGAGTTGTACCTAATGAACGCCTTCACTTTGGCACCATTTGCAATCAGAGATTCAACCAGATGGCTGGCAATGAATCCGCCTGCTCCGGTGACCAGGACAATCCTGTCTTGCCAATAATTGGTCATGTATAGATTATCAAGAAATCGTAGTGCAGCGTCGTACTATGCGAAACTGTTTGAAAGGTGAAAGTGCTGTCTAGGACTAATCAGCACTTGCTTGCAGAAAACTGCGGATATCGTTGATTCGGACCCTCAATGATTGGAGGTCGCCATTTTGAGCCAGGTCATCAAGCTCGGCGATCCAGTCTTCTATCTGCCCAGCACCAGGCGCATTCTTGACATGCTGTGGGTTGCCGCGCCAATTCATTTTGATTGATTGTCCATGCGCCGCGGGGTAAGCCACATCTTTATGCAGGATACTGTTTAAGCTCCCGAGTACGTCTGGTGCCTGGATGACCTGTGCTCCCGTAGCAAGGCAAAGATCCATCAGCCGATCTCTATCCCCCGACAGGATGTTATGAATGGCAAACAGGATAATCCCTGCATCGTGCCTGGCGACCAGATCGGAGATCTGCTCCCGCTGCCCGAGAACCGGCAGCCCTCTGATACGTGTATCCTGTTTGTATAGATCATCATCGACAAAGCCCACAACCCGAAAGGCTTTCATGCTCTGGCTGGATTGCAGCCACCAGGCCAGGAACTGACCCGCTTCCCCACTGCCTACGATCAAGATCCTCTCACGTGCGTGCCCGATCACCCCGCTGCGATTCAGCCAGCGTCGCATCAAGCCGGATATGATGCGGGTCCGGTAGCGCGCGCTGAAATACCCTACTGCGGATATCCCCGCAGCGATGACCAACATACCGGCAGGCATCGGCCTTGCCAGGAATATGCCGTTGATCACCAGGATCACCAATGTAGCGATCATCAGTGCCGGCACCAGATCGAACGCATCGGCTGCGCTTGCCTGAGACCAGCTGATCTTATTCACATTCAACAATACATTCGTTATGCTGTACAGAAAGGCAAAAATCAGAGCAAAACCAACCGCATTCGGCCAGCCGACATTTATCGGTCCAAAAGTGCGCCAGAATAGCCCTGCAGCTGCGATCGCTGCCAGGGTTACCGCAGTATCGATGGCAAACCAGCTGACGTAACGCCGTACAAGGCGTGTC
>JAQBDA010000155.1:0-13117 GCA_032124675.1 Chloroflexota bacterium | reverse complement strand
TAGCGGAGATCCAATCCATCCTGGGCTGGCCGGCGACGCTGGAACAGATCCAGCGCGCCAAACACCTGGTGCCAGAAGATCTGATCTATCGCATAACTGCATCTGGAACACCCGATGAAGCGCGCGTCAAAGTAAACGAATATCGCAAACGCGGCTGCACCAGCCCGATCCTGTACCCGGTAGGCGGGGATGTCAGGCTGTTGATTGACACATTTGCGCAATAACAGAGACTGATTAGTTGATGGGTTGCAATTTGATGATGAGCGTACCACCACCGGGTATTTCGGAGGTGGGCTGGTAGTCGTCAAACCCTCCTGCGTCGTTGGCAGTCAAATTTGGAAGCTCTGCCTCACCACCATAGAGCAGGGAGGCCTGGTAGGTCCCGGCAAGCGAACCTTCCATCAATGTCAGGTCGTAGTTGCTCGCCATTTCTTCGCTCAGGTTTATGATCACCAGCAGAATATCTTCCTGGCTTCCTCGTAGGAAGGCGAGCAGAGCATCATCCTTGCTTTCAACCGGGCTGTAATCACCTAGCCGCAGCGCGGGTTGGTCCGCGCGAATTTGGATAAGTTCCCGGTAGTAGGATAGCAGTGATGTCGGGTCCTTCGACTGGCTGGCGACATTCTTTTCCACATAATCCCCGTTGACGGATTCCCATGCCGAACCAGTGGTAAAGCCAGCATTTTCTTCTGCTGACCACTGCATTGGGGTCCGGATCATCTCATCTGGCTTTTCACCCGTCATGCCGATCTCTTCGCCGTAATAGATAAACGGTACACCAGGAGCGGTCATCAGCACCGCAGCAGCCATTTTGGCCTTAGTAGCATCCATCCGAAGCTCGCTCATGACTCTATTTATGTCATGATTGGTAAGGAAGGTAGCAGAAAGGCTGCTGCCAAACAGGCTGTAGCTGGTTGTCAAAGCTTTCTGTATTCTCCTGGCATCGCCAAACTGTACACCGCCGACGATGGCTGCTGCCTGGTCAAAGTCGAATGCCAGATCGAACTCGTCGCCCTGGAGATAGGCTGCAACATCTGAGCTTTTCGACCAAATCTCACCGACTGCCAATGCCTCAGGGTTTGAGGCTTTGTACACATTTCTGAAACTCTTCCACCATTCGTGGGTTGCCGCGGTGTTCTCCTGGATACTGCCTTCCTCGATCATGTGACGGGCTGCATCCAGACGAAAACCATCCACCCCAATATCTTCCAGCCAGAACCGGGCGACATTTTCCATCTCTGCGCTCACCTGCGGGTTCTCATAGTTCAGATCAGGCATACCCGACCAGAAGATGCCATAATAGTAGCCGGAGGGCGAGGGATGCCAGACACCCTGGCCCCAAGGCCCGATGTAGCTGGGTTTTTCTTCCGACCAAAGGTACCAATCGCGCCGCTCAGATTCGTGGTTGTCGCGTGCTTCAACAAACCAGGGATGCTCGGAGGAGGTGTGGTTGAGTGGCAGGTCGATGATAATCTTGATGCCGCGCCTGTGCACCTCGCCTACCAGGCGTTCGAAATCCTCTTTGGTGCCATAATCCTTGTTTACAGCGGTATAGTCGCTGATGTCGTACCCGTGATAGCTGGGTGATGGCATAATTGGCATGAGCCAAATACCGGTGACGCCCAGATCGTCGGTGGTGGCGGGATTCCCATCGTTCAGATAGTCGAGTTTCTCGATAAGCCCTTGAAAGTCGCCAATGCCGTCGTTCGCCAGTGGACCGGCGCTGGAATCGGCAAAGGAGCGCACGAACACCTCGTAGAACACGGTGTTGTTCCACCACGACTCCTGGGCAGGAGGGGGGTTTCGAACAGGCTCAGCAGTGAGAGATGCCACCCGCGGCTCCAGAGTCAGATTCAGCACCATCTCCCACATGCCGGGTCCTGTGACAGAGAAGCCGTCATCTATTTCTTGATCCAAGTGGTACACGTAGCGCAGGGTGTGCTCGCCCGGGGTGGCATTGACCAACTTTAGATTCCACAGGCGGTATTTTTTGGACTTCCCATCTTCCGTTCGCCCGTAGACATCAAACGTGTCGAAGGCGCTGAGATCAATCGGGTGACCGTCGATGTACATCTCCCATGTCAGTGCTTTCCAACCAGTATCGAGCAGGTCTGCATTCTTGGCATACCAACCCTGGCCGATTTTGAACTCTGGCAGCAGCGGCATCGTGCAGTCAACCGTCTCTCCGCCTGGCTTATCGGTGAATGCAGGTTCGCAGTAATCCAATAGATTTGGGGTCAAGCCTGAGGAGGACTCAACGGTCATCTGGTCAATCTTGTCTCCTGGAATAAGCATGGCAACTATGGGAGTGTGAACTGGTGTCGGTATCGCAGTCGCTGGAACATCCGGTAAAACAGCTGCCGGTGACAGCGCAGGGGAGGAGGTAGGAATGGCTATAGGCGTGCCACAACCTGCCAGGAGCAGGAGGACTACCATCACTCTAAAACCCTGCTGTAGGAATTTTGGGCTGTCTATTCTAGCTCCATTAATACAACTCATTCCATCCGTCCAAACACCCCGTCATCCCACTAACTGCGTAAATTCTATATAAATTTTTTTCTCCACATGTAAATTTACCATAATTGACACTCACGCGACCAGGACATCTTCAAGTTGCTGCCTCCACCGCATCCCTTCCTTGCGCTCCACCATATTTAGCGCGCGCATGAACATCTCATAGGGCAATTGGTCGAGCGGTATTTGCTGCATCCGCAAGGCTGTTTTAGGCGTTTGGGAACAGCTCAATGAAGAGGTTCCGATCCTCGTGTCCCTCAAAGATGATTTCAAATCCAGAAAGTGTATAATAGACGCGCCAGATATCAGCGCTCAGGTCGTAGTAGATGGAGATAAGAGGGTTTCAAACAGTATATGCATTCTAACCATCATACCCCAACCAATCACCGCCAAGCCAATTCTCGCTACTGCTTTGTCTGCGGACTGGCCAACCCGATCGGACTAAAGCTCCGTTTCGATCTCACCGCCCCCGGCGAAGTGACCGCGTTATACACCGTCCCCGAACAATACCAGGGATACCCAGGGGTTGTGCATGGTGGGATCGTAGCTGCCATGCTGGATGAGGTCTGCGGACGTGTGCACATGGGCATCGACCCGCCGAGATTCATGTACACTGCCCGGCTGGAGGTGCGCTACCGTAAAAATGTACCTATCGAACAGCCGCTGCGCATCGTCGGGAGGGCTGTTAAGAGCAAATCGCGCACGGCAACGGCAAGCGGGGTGATCTATGGACCGGATGGAGAAGTCCTGGCTGAGGCCGATGCTCTGCTGGTCGACGTCCCGGAGGATTTCGTCCAGAGCGCCAGTCTGGAAGCTTTGGGATGGAAGGTGTATGAAGAATAACCACGGGAGTGCAATCTGATGATCGTTGAATATCACCGTCCCGAAAACTTACAGGCAGCACTGGAACTGCTCGCCCGCACGGAGGTCAAGACCGTCCCAATGGGTGGGGGGAGTGTGCTCAATGCGCCGTCAACAGATCCCGTCGCGGTCGTCGACCTGCAGGCTCTCGGTCTGGACAGAATCGAGCAGCGGGGCGGCAGTCTGGTAGTGGGCGCGACAGCGACACTTCAGTCCTTGTTGGATGATCCGGCCCTGCCGGCAGAACTGGGTAAGGTGATACGGCATGAGGCGACCTATAACTTGCGACAGATAGCCACGCTCGCGGGAGCGCTGCTTGCATCAGATGGACGCTCTCCCCTGGCGGCCGCCTTGGTTGCCCTGGACATACAGTTGACATTGCTGCCTGGAGAGAAGCAGCTTGGAGCTGTTGAATTGCTTCTTCAAAGGGGCGAAGCCTTGCGGGGCAAGTTGGTGAAGGAACTCACCTTGCCGCTCAATGCGCGTCTGAGCTATCACTACATCGCCCGGACACCAGAGGACCTGCCTATCGTTTGTGCAGCGGCAGCAGCCTGGCCTTCTGGCAGGCTGCGCCTCGTGCTGGGTGGCTACGGCGCGGCCCCACTTCTGGCGCTGGATGGCCCGGAGAGCAGTGGTGCAGAAAGTGCGGCTGCCAATGCTTATTACAGTGCCGGGGATGTATGGGCCAGCGCAGAATACCGCCGCGATATGGCAAGCACGCTGGCAAGGCGCTGCCTGGAAGATTTGAGCGTAAAATCTCAATGATGGCGGAGAATCCGCCTGTCTACTTCATGAAGCAACGGATAAACTTGGCTTATCGCTAGATGAGCGAGATGGGGCCAGGCATCACTAATCTTGTACCCTGCCTTATCAATTTGTAATGTCCCCCGCCTATTGAACGCCTAGTATTATAATCGTACAATATAGGTTACAATTTGCCTGATGCTTGCATTGTATCTGGAATTTTGGTTTGTGGATGATGAATAACCATCAACTACCCATCGATAGTATTCTCCAAGGCGATTGTCTAGAGGGCCTGGCAAGCCTGCCGGAGAACTCGATCGACATGATCTTTGCCGACCCACCGTACAACTTGCAGTTGAACGGTGATCTATGGCGGCCCAACCATACCCTGGTCGAAGGGGTCAACGATGGCTGGGATAGGTTCGATGGCCTCCAAGATTACGACAGCTTCACGCGTGATTGGCTGGCTGCCTGCCGCAGGGTGCTCAAAGATACCGGCACCATCTGGGTTATCGGCACGTACCATAATATTTATCGCGTAGGCGCGATCCTGCAAGATCTGGATTACTGGATTTTGAACGATGTGGTATGGGTCAAGACCAACCCGATGCCGAATTTCAAAGGGGTGCGCTTCACCAATGCGCAGGAGACTTTGATCTGGGCGCAAAAACAGCGCGGCGAGCGTTATACCTTCAACCACCACTCGATGAAGGCTTTGAATGGCGACTTGCAGATGCGCAGTGACTGGCACCTGCCGTTGTGCACCGGACGAGAGCGGATCAAGGTGAATGGCAGTAAAGCGCATTCGACACAGAAGCCCGAGTCCCTGCTCTACCGCGTGATCACCTCCAGCTCCAATCCGGGCGATATCATCCTGGACCCATTTTTTGGCACTGGCACTACCGGTGCAGTGGCAAAGAAGCTCGACCGGCACTGGATAGGGATCGAGAGGGAGGGTGCATATAACACCCTGGCGCAATCACGCATTGATTCGATCCCAGGGGCAGTGCCCGACGACCAGGTCTACCGGACGGAGGTGCAGCGTAGAAAAACAAGAGTCCCGTTCGGTGCCTTGATAGAATCCGGACTGCTGACCCCTGGGCAGCACCTGTACTTCAACGAGCGCCAGGATTTCCAGGCGGTTATTCTTGCCAGCGGGCATCTGCGCTACCAGGACCTCAGCGGGTCTATACATCAGGTGGCAAAAGAGATCCAGGGTGCACCCTGCAATGGTTGGGAATGCTGGTATTACCTCGATCCCGTAACCGGTAAACTCGAAGTGATAGATTGTCTGCGTCAGCATTTGCGCGAGCGTTATTTAGACGAGACATGAGGTACCCTGAAGGGAGAAAATTGATGGAGCTGAGCCTGACGATTAATGGTGCAAGGATACGCGCAAGCGTATCTCCCGGGGATAATCTGTTAAAAATCCTGCGAGGTCTAGGCTATTTCGGCGTCAAGCATGGCTGTGAGACCGGGGATTGCGGGGCGTGTGGCATCCTGCTGGATGGCAAACCGGTTAATTCGTGTGTACTGCTGGCTGCACAGGCAGCCGGTCACCGGATCGAGACGATCGAATCGGTCGGGAAGCACCCTGAGTTGGGCTGGAAAACCAGCCAGGGTCTGCACCCCCTGCAGGATGCCTTTGTCGAGACCGGCGCGATCCAGTGCGGTTTCTGCACCCCGGCCCAGGTTCTTGCAGCCAAGGAACTGCTGGACAGGAACCCGTCTCCCAGCGAGCTAGAGGTGCGCGATGTCCTTGCAGGTGTCCTATGCCGCTGTACAGGTTATCTAAAGCCGGTGCAGGCTGTGCTGCGCGCGGCCGCGATCATGCGTGGAGAGCAGGTCGAACCCATTGAAGGCCGCGGGCATGGAATACCAGCGCCCACCATCTGGCTGCCGGGAGAGCCCGGACCGGAATATTCAGGCGAAGATGCTGGCGTACCTGGCACACCCGAAGTGGGGGCGGGGCCGCAGACCAGGACACAGGTGATGCCGCGCATCCTGGTGACTCCGGAGACGGAGACCTGGCAGCGGGTTGGCAAACCAGAGCGAAAAGTAGACGCAATTAAGCTGGTGCAAGGCAAACCGGCTTTTGCAGCCGATTTCGATCCGCGCGGCATGCTGGTCGCCAAAGTCCTGCTCAGTCCAGTAGCGCACGCACGGATCAAGCATATCGATGCCAGCCGTGCGCGCGAGCTGCTTGGTGTCGCCGCGGTGCTGACTTACCAGGATATCCCCAGGGTGATTTTTTCGACCGCCGGTCAGTCCGACCCCATTCCGGGTCCGTTGGATACATTTTCGCTGGATAACAAAGTACGGTTTGTGGGTGACAGGGTGGCATTCGTCGCGGCGGAAACGGAAGCGATTGCAGAACAGGCGCTCAGGTTGATCGATGTAGAGTACGAAGCGCTGCCGGCATTGCTCGACCCGGCTGAAGCGATGTCCCCCGGCGCTCCCCAGCTCCATGACGAGCCCGAATTTGTGAACTTCGCGGATTCTGACCCGCAACGCAACCTGGCGGCCGAGATCCGCATCGATATTGGAGATGTAGAAAAGGGGTTCGAAGATGCCGATCTGATCTTCGAGGATGATTACGAGGTTCCAAAAGTGCAGCAGGCTCATATTGAGCCGCATGTTGTGATCACCTATTGGGATGAAGACGACCGGCTGGTGATCCGCACCAGCACACAGGTGCCATTCCATGTTCGGCGTATACTCGCCCCAGTTTTGAAGCTGCCGGTTAAGCGCATCCGGGTCATCAAGCCGCGCATCGGAGGCGGATTCGGCAGCAAGCAAGAGGTTATGATCGAGGATGTAGCTGCCCATCTGACGGTTGCTACAGGAAGGCCGGTGATCTACGAGTACACGCGTGAAGAAGAGTTCATCGCTGCCCGCTCCCGCCACCCGATGCGCATTCGCATGAAGACCGGAGTAAAACGGGATGGCACCATTACTGCCAATTCGATGTACGCATTGAGCGATACTGGTGCATATGGCTGCCATGCTTTGACGGTGACCGGTAATACCGGTCACAAATCGATGGCCTTATATGTAGGAGATGGACCCTACCGCCAGAATCCGAACATAAGATTCTATGCCGATATCGTTTACACCAACCATCCCCCTGCCGGTGCCTATCGCGGCTACGGTGTCCCGCAGGGATATTGGGCTGTCGAGCGGCATATGGAGAAGATCGCCCGCCAGCTGGGGCTGGACCCGCTGGAATTTCGCTTGAAAAACGCCCTGCGGGCAGGGGAGCTGCACCCCTTCAGCACTGCCTGGAGCGAGGGTCGTGAGCCTCGCCCTGAAACAATCGAAACCTGCGGGCTGCATGAGTGCGTGATCCAGGGTAAAGCGGTCATCGGTTGGGACCAAAAATTTGAGAATGCCTCCTGGAAACAGGTAGCAGGGTATCCGAATCTGCGCAAAGGGATCGGTGCAGCCCTGGTCATGCAGGGTACAGCCATCCCCTATCTGGATATGGGTGCCGCCAGCTTAAAGATGAACGATGACGGCTCCTTCAACCTGTTGGTCGGGGCTACAGACCTGGGTACAGGATCGGATACGGTGCTGGCGCAAATGGCAGCCGAGATCCTGGGCGTGCCCTTGGAAGATATGATCACCCATTCATCCGATACGGATTTCACACCTTTCGATAAAGGTGCTTATGCCTCCAGCACAACCTATATCTCCGGTGCGGCGGTTGTCAAAGCAGCCGAGATTGTTGCCGAGCGCATCCGCCTGCGCGCTGCCATGATTATGAACGTGAATGAAGCGCAAGTCCCGGTGGAAGCGGATAAGCTTAGGCTGGTTGACCGCTATGCTATCGCCCCGGACGGGCGGCAAGTCTCTCTGACTGAGATTGCACATCACGCCCTCCATCACGACCAGCAAGAGCAGATCATGGGTGTTGCTTCTTACGTTTCCCCTGTCTCGCCGCCTCCTTTCGCGGCACAGTTCGCTGAGGTGACCGTGGATGTGGAAACCGGTATGCTGGTAGTTGACAAGCTGGTGATGGCAGTCGACTCCGGGGTGATCGTTAACCCGATCACCGCTTCCGGACAGATCGAGGGGGGCATGGTCCAGGCATTGGGCTATGCCGTATGTGAAGAAATGCGGTATGACGCACAGGGGCATGCCAGGGAGCGTGACCTGCGCGATTATCATATCTTCCGCGCTCATGAAATGCCGGAGATGGAGACGATTTTTGTCGAAACCTTCGAACCATCGCATCCTTTTGGGGTCAAAGCGGTTGCCGAGATACCGTTGGATGGGGTTGCGCCGGCAGTAGCGAACGCCGTCCTGGACGCGTGTGGCGTGGATGTGGATGATAATCCCGTCACGCCCGAAAAGATTTGGCGTGGATTGAAGTCTGCCGGATAAAATAGTGAAGATCATGGCATGGATGTTGGCACGATGGTAGACCAGATCGCCGCCTGGCTGGAACAGAACCTGGGTGTCGGTGGTGAAGTTCAGGAAAAACTGATCACGACAGTGGTAGTGCTGCTGGTGCTGTGGATCATCAGCATTATCGTGCGCAAGCTGTTCGTAGAGCGGATTAAAGACCGGCGATCGCGCTTCCTATGGCAAAAGGCCCTTGGATATGCTATTTTTACCATTGGTATTATTGCCATCGGACGCATATGGTTCGTTGGAGTTCAATCACTGGCAACCTTTCTTGGGCTGCTTTCTGCCGGGTTGGCCATTGCCTTAAAAGACCCGATCGCCAATTTTTTTGGTTGGGTGTTTATCATCTGGCGCAGACCATTTGAAGTAGGTGACCGCATTCAGATTGGTACCCACGCCGGGGATCTCATAGACCTGCGCGTATTCCAGTTTTCATTGATGGAGATCGGCAATTGGGTCCACGCGGACCAGAGCACAGGACGCGTGCTGCATATCCCCAATGGGTTGGTGTTTACGAGCACAGTCGCAAATTACACCAAAGGGTCGAATTTTATATGGAATGAGATACCCGTGCTGATTACCTTCGAGAGCAACTGGGAAAAGGCGAAAAATCTGCTGCAAGAGATCGGTGAAGGGCAGGTCAATGCCGAAGGACATAATTTCGAAGCCAGTTTCAAGGATGCAGCCAGGCGATTCCTGGTCCACTATAATAAACTCACTCCAATCGTATATACTGTTGTTGTCTCCAGCGGAGTGCAGCTGACCATACGATATTTGTGTGATCCTCGTCAGCGCCGCGGGAGCACCCAGGCCATTTGGGAGACTATCCTGCGTACTTTTAACCAGCATCCAGATATCGAGCTGGCATATCCCACTCAGCGATTCTATTCGCTTTCGGGTGCAGGGACGTCTCAAATTGACCCCTATCTGGAAGGCAAGGCTGAGCTATGAGCGAGATCTACGTCATCGGGCATGTAAATCCGGATACCGATTCGATCGCCTCTGCTATGGGGTATGCCTGGTTGCTGCGCGAGCGCGACGATGCTGAAGCCGTGGCCACCAGGACGGGCGTAACAAACCCACAAACAACCTGGGTGTTGAAACACCTGGGGCTCGAAGCACCACTGCTGCTGACCGATGCTTCACCGATCTTCGAATCGGTAATGCGGCGATTGGATACGGTCAGTCCAGACAGCCCATTACGTGACGCCTGGGCGATTACCAGCCGGACAGGTGGCATTGCCCCTGTCGTCGAAGCGGACGGAACTCCCTGCGGCTTGATCAATGGTTCGAGTCTGTTCAACCTGTTCGGTAAGCTGGTCGGCCCACACCCGCGACGCCAGGAGATGCGCATCAGCGAGATCCTGAACATCCCTTGTAAAGAGGCAACCGATAGCGGGGTGCCTAGATTTCACGCCAAGACCCGTATTCGGGATGTCATCCAGCAGATTCTGCGAGAGGAGCATAGTGATTTTCTGATCGTCGATGAGAGTGGGACCTATTTAGGGGTCAGCCGGCAGCGGGATGTGCTGAACCCACCCCGTCTGCGGATGATACTCGTCGATCATAACGAGCCGAGCCAATCGGTCGGATCGCTGGACGAAGCCGAGCTGATCGAAATACTGGACCACCACCGGCTGGGTAATCTATCCACTCACATGCCGATCAAGTTCTCTGTAGATGTTGTAGGTTCAACCAGCACTCTGGTTTCGGAGAGGATCGAAGAGGCCGGGCTGAGTGCTCCTCCGGCGCTGGCAGGTATGCTGCTGGCCGGTATGCTCTCCGACACACTGATCTTGAAATCACCCACCACCACCGACCGGGATCAGGGCGCTGCAGAGCGGCTGGGTCGATGGGCGTTCGTGCGCAATGGGCCATTAGCAGGCGAGACGGTGGAGTCATTCGGCAGGCAGGTGTTCAATGCCGGCGCCGGGCTTGAGACGCGCGATGCGCAGGAGATTGTCAGCACCGACCTGAAAATTTACCAGGTTGATAATATTGATTTTGCCATCGCCCAGGCGGAGGTGAGCAGTCTGGTGCAGCTCGAAGAGCACCTCCAGCCTCTAAAGAAGGCATTAGACCTGCTGCGCCAATCGCGCGGCCTGGACTTTGCCATGCTCATGGTGACGGACATTGTCAGTGGGTCGAGCAGGCTGTTGATCACTGATGAACCTCCAGAGCTGGGCGGGCTGCCCTACCCGCTCCAGGTGGATGGAACTCGCCTGGCAGAAGGCGTCGTCTCGCGAAAGAAACAATTATTACCTGTGGTTTTAGGCTTATTGGAGCGATAATATGAGTGTATACCAGGCTATCGTCAGACTTGAGGATGAGAATGAAATTGGGGCTATTTGTACTGTTGTGCGCACTATCGGGTCCACTCCCAGGGGACCTGGAAGCAAGATGCTGGTCTACCCGGATGGGCGTCTGTCAGGCACCATCGGCGGAGGGGAGATGGAGAACCGGGTCGTCCAGGAAGCCATACAAGCCATGCAAGACGGTAAGACTCGCCTTGTTGAGTACAACTTGGCGGATTCCGACCGCGGTGACCCTGGGGTATGCGACGGTCAGATGGAGATATACGTGGAACCATTAATACCTACGCCTGCTGTCGTTGTGATCGGCTGCGGGCATGTTGGCAAAGCTGTTGCCCGGCTGGCAAAGTGGTTGAATTTCCGGGTACTGGTCAGCGATGACCGTGAGGAGCTGTGCAATCCGGAACAGGTCCCCGAAGCAGATGGGTACTATCCGGTGCCGATGCGAGAGCTTCCCGAGCAGGTGAAGATCAATTCCTGGACTTATATCGTGCTGACTACCCGCGGGGTGGATATCGATGTGCCTGGTCTGCCAGGTTTGCTGACTTCGCCAGCTTCTTACATTGGAGTGATTGGTTCCCGGCGGCGTTGGGAGACGACCAGAACTCAGCTGCTGGAGCTAGGCCTCTCGGAGGAGGTGCTGGGACGGGTGCACTCACCGATGGGGCTGGACCTAGGTGCTGAAACACCCGAAGAGATCGCTCTCAGCATCCTGGCGGAGATCATCCTTGTCCGGCACGGCAGTTCAAAGAGCTTGAAGAAGCTTTCGGATATAAATCGGACCCGAGTGGAGTCATAGCATGTGGGCTGAGTATTACAATGTGAATAAGATGGAAGAGGCTCTGCGGATACTGGCGGAGCAAGGTGAGCGCGCCCGAATTGTAGCCGGCGGCACCGATCTAATCCTGGAGATCGAACGCGGTGTCCGCAAGGGGATCGATACCCTGGTGGATATCACCAGAGTCCCGGGTCTTGATGAGATCGTCCTGGATTCGGATGATGTCATCCATTTAGGACCGCTGGTGACCCACAACCACTGCGTCGCATCGCGGCTGGTCGTCGAGCGCGCCCTCCCGCTGGCGCTGGCAGCCTGGGAAGTCGGCGCTCCCCAGATCCGTAATCGCGGCACTGTGGCGGGCAACCTGATCACAGCCTCACCAGCCAACGACACGATCACACCATTGGCGGCGCTGGGAGCCTGGGTGACCCTGGCATCTGCATCTGGAGAGCGACTCGTGGCTCTGGAAGATTTCTACACCGGGGTGCGAGGAACGGTGATGCGCCCAGATGAGATCATGGTGGATATCGCCTTTCCAGCCCTCAAGCCAGGACAGCGTGGGATGTTTGTCAAACTGGGTCTGCGCAGGGCTCAGGCGATCTCACTTGTGAATGCAGCTGTAATTCTGAGTATGGAGGATGGGCGGGTGGTCAATGCGGCGATCACATTGGGTGCGGTCGCACCGACGATCATCCATGCCAGCGAAGCTGAAGATTTCCTGCTGGGTAAAGTGCTGGATGAGAACGTTGTATCGCAGGCATCCGCATTGGCGGTTCGAGCGGCCTCACCGATCAGCGACGTGCGCAGCACGGCAGACTACCGCGGCGAGATGGTACGGGTGTGTGTGCTGCGTGCCTTGCGCAGCCTGGTGAAAGACCAGGCACAGTTGGGTATTCCGGATAGACCTGTGCTGCTGTGGGGAAACGAGTACCGGGGTTCCGTTCCGGTAGTAGATGCCGGCAGCTATCATATCACCGGGCAGCCAATTAGGACGCGCATCAACGGCGTTGACTATACATTTACCACTGGTCACGACAAGACCTTGCTGAGGCTGCTGCGCGAAGAAGCCGGACTGATCGGGACAAAAGAAGGCTGTGCTGAGGGAGAATGCGGAGCCTGCACAATATATTTGGACGGAGTGGCGGTGATGAGCTGTCTGGTTCCGGCAGCGCGTGCCCACGGTGCGGATATCGTAACAATCGAAGGTCTGTCACAGAATGGCAAGCTGCACCCCGTGCAGCAGACCTTTATCGATGAGGGTGCGGTGCAGTGCGGCTACTGCACCCCGGGGTTCCTGATGTCAGCCGCTAAATTGCTGGAAGAGATCAGCGATCCAGATAAGGAAGAGATACTTCAGGCGATTACGGGCAATTTGTGCCGCTGCACAGGCTATTACAGTATCATATCGGCGATAGAAAAAGCAGCAGTTGAGATGCAGCTCAACCACGCTGAGAGGGAGGCTGTCCATGGCTAAATATGATAAATACAGTGCGCGCAG
>JAQBDA010000154.1:0-4059 GCA_032124675.1 Chloroflexota bacterium | reverse complement strand
AGGTTGGTCAAACCGACGACCTGGTCATCGCGTTTGACAAAGAGTGGGCTGAGCGAAAGCGGCACACCTTTCAAACGATGAAAACCACGCTCGATCAGCCATTCATCCCGGTAAGTCAGGACGGCCTGCTCCAGGCTCAATTGTTCGACCAGAGCATCGGTTGCGTAAGCGCGCCAGCCGAAGGTTTTTTGCAGGGCGGCGATGGCTTCTTCCTGGCGGCTAATGGCCGTCATCTGGTAACGAACGGTAACAATTTCCTGTTGGGGCCGCTCGGGGCCACCACGACCGCGGCCCACATACTTCTTGCGCCGTTTTTCCTGGCGCTCATAGGTGTAATTCAACACCCCTTCGACAGCATGCGCCTTCAAGATCGCTTCGGCGGCTTTGATCAACTCGGATTCATCTCGGAACTGGCGTTTGCCGCGTCCTGGCTTTGGGGTCAGGGCCAGCAGTTCCTCGGTTGCTCGCTGCAGGCGATTTTCCAGGCCTTGCTGCTGCACTCGCCGATAGCTCTCCGACCGCACGACCAGCACCCGCTCTGTCCACTCCTGGCGTTCACCGTCGATTTCAGCCGTAACCAGGCGTTCGAATTCATAGCCTTCAGCCAGCAATTTGCGTTCGCCTTTGTCATTCTCGACATGGATTTCCTGCAAATCGCGCTCACCTTTGTTGGCGGCCTCGACCCACCCCGGCATTTCTTCCGCGGTGCTCCCCGTTTGCGCCAGCGGACACAGGTAATGCTGTCCGAGTGCGTGGATGTGTGCCCGGATGGACAAGGCGCTCATCTTGCTGTCTCCGACAAACAGCAGCCCCACGCCGTCGATGATTTGCAGCACCCGGTCAATCGCCGGAACGTACAGCGGGTCATCCGCTTGGTTGCCAGCTACCACTTCCGTCACCAACGGCAGTCCCAACGGGTCCAGGGCCGCCATCATCACCTTGACCTGTGCCAGGCTGGGGTCATCTTTGCTGTGCCCATACTGGAACAACGTCTCTTCTCCGCTGGCATGATACCCAGAGACCGTGGTCGCATCCAGCCGTACCCGTTCAGGCGTCAATTCATACACCCGCAGGATATTGCGCCCCAACTCGGTTTCGATGGCTTGCCAGGTCTCGGGGTCGCTCAATCGCCGCAGCAAGAGCGTCAAGCGATCATCCGTGAAATCCAATTCTCTCACTTGCATCCCGGTGATTCGCTCGATCGTCTCATGCGCCTGTCTCACCCAGGCCTGCACCGGTTGCTTGCGAGGATTGCTCTGGCTCAATATGTGCGCCAGCCAGATCGTCGCAATCCAACCCCAACTCAAGCCCTGCTGCAATCCGTGACGAACCAGGTGATTGTCAATGATCGCAGACAAGCCCAGCCGCTGCATCACTTCCAGCAAAAGCGGGAAGTCGTCTATTCTTTCTGTGGTAATGTTCATCTCAGGGTTCATCCCCTGAGTTTATCTGCTAATTCGCGATTTCGCTAGATTTTTCAGCGAATGGACAGTTATATATAATAAATTAAGGCGAATATCTTTATGAGTAATTCTCCAATCCCGGTTGCAGATGGGCAGACTGGCCTGGAAATCCTGAAAGGTCTGCTTCGTGAGCGTTCACTCCTGGCAGCCTTGACCTTGATGTATAAATATGTGGGTAGTGCCTTTCAAATAACTCTGCCTCGATTTAAACCGGTAGTAGTCGTAGGTGCGGAGACAAACCGGCAGGTTTTGGTTAGTGAGCGCCATAAATTTCTCTGGCGGAATGAAGCTGACCCAGTCACCGATCTGTTGGGACATGGTGTTCTGGTAGTTGATGGAAAAGAACATGATGAGCTGCGCAATACGATGGATCCACTGCTGCAGCGCCGCTATGTTGTACCGCATATCCCTGCGTTCTGGTCATATACCGACCAGATCAGCCACAACTGGCAGGAGGGGGAAGTCCAGGATATGTTGGTGGAGATGCGTAAGATAGCTTTATTGATCTTATTTGGTACCCTCTTTCGGGTTGATATCACCAAGGACCTCGACCGGCTGTGGCAACCAATCCTGGACCTGATTGAATATATCTCCCCAGGCTGGTGGATTATCTTTCCCAATATGCCACGTCATCCAAAGTTCCGGCGCGCACGACGTATCATTGATGATTACCTATTGCAGCTTATCCTAAAAAGGAGGGTAGAGCTTCAACATGACCACGATGAGGACTTGAGAAATGATCTCTTAAGCTCACTGGTATTGAAAGAAGGAATGAGTGACCAATTGATCCGCGACCAGCTGCTGACAATGCTGATCGCCGGACACGATACAAGCACGGCACTTCTAGCCTGGACTTTATATCTATTGGGAATGCATCCCCAGGCGATGATGGATGCGCAAAGCGAGGTGGATGAGGTATTAGGGCACGTCGGCGAGCCACCTAGAATCGAGCAGGTAAACAATCTGGTTTTCATAGACCAGGTTATCAAGGAAGCACTTCGATTGTACCCGCCGATCCATATTGGCAACCGGATGACTGTGGAAGACATGCAGCTTCAGGGTTATCAGGTTCCCCGAGATTCACGTGTCATGTATTCAATCTACCTTTCCCACCGGGAAGCAGAATTTTGGGAGCAACCCGATGAATTCAAACCCAATCGGTTTGATCGTAATCTGGAAGCGCGTCGCCCTCCATTTACTTACGTGCCTTTTGGCGGAGGGCCGCGGAACTGTATAGGTGCTGCCTTCGCACAGGTAGAGTCTAAAGTTGTACTGGCGCGGCTGCTTCAGCAATTCAAGCTTGTGCTTACCAATGCTAATGAGATCAAGCCATATATGGGAGCAACACTGGAACCACGACCCGGTGTAAAAATGCTCATCAGGCGTCGATAATTCTATGCCAGAGCTGGTTAACTATAAACTATCCACAGGTTTGTCTTTGCTGGCACTTCCTCTTGGTATGCTAGCTGAACGAAGGTATCGCCGGCTACAATCTCTGCCTGATTCTGATATCGTAGGAAATCTGCCATCCTTGTCCATCATTATCCCTGCTCGCAATGAAGCCTTCAACCTGCCGGGGTTATTATCCTCTTTGAATGGACAAACATATTCAGGCAAATTAGATGTCCTGGTGGTTGATGACCATTCGACGGACCAAACAGCCATAGTTGCTAGAGCGTATGACGCCGCTTTATTACCGCTCACGGGGGGCATCCCGCCGGGCTGGTTGGGTAAGCCATTTGCATGCCATCAAGGAGCGTTAGTGGCACACGGGGAATGGCTGCTCTTCACTGATGCTGACACTGTGCATACCCAGGACGGAGCTGCGCGTGCAGCGTCCTTTGCTCTGCAAAATAATCTGGATGGGTTGAGCCTTTTCATCTCTCAGCAGTCTGATCACTGGTGCGATCGCCTGGTACTTAGTGTAGCTCATGCCGGCTTGTTCGCGGGCCAGCATCCTTCCAATCATCTGCTCAATGGGCAGTTTATCCTGCTGCGTAGACAGGTTTATGTTGAAAGCGGGGGATTTGCTGCAGTGTCGAACGAACCCCTGGAAGATGTCGCCTTGGGAAATCATTTATACCAGCAAGGTTTTCATGTTCCAGTGATGAGTGGCGCAGATATTGCCCAGGTTAGGATGTATAGCAACCGTAAGCAAATGTTCTTTGGAATGTCCCGGCTTGCATCGGCTGCATTGCGTTGGGAAAGATCATGGGCAGCATTCACGGTATTGTTGATTACAGCACTGATGTCCCCTTTAATCGTGCTGCAAGGGGTGCTCCGAGGGAAATTCCACTGGCGCTGGTTGCCGGTTTCCTGGATCGCAGCGACCTTGAGCCTGCTCCCATGGACCCGGCGATTTGGTAATCCTGCATGGGCGCTGCTTGCACCCATTGGCGCCCTGGTGGTTCAGGTAGCCGGTGTTTACGGTATATTGTGTCGCCTGCTGGGACGCGGTATACCTTGGAAAGACAGGCAGGTTTAGCAGGATTTAAGCCGGGGAATAACATGCCAAACGATATCCTGTGGATTATTTTTGCTTTCTTGTGTGGGTCGCTGCCGCTATCCTATTGGGTGGGCAGGTTATTTTTGCATG
>JAQBDA010000153.1:0-7142 GCA_032124675.1 Chloroflexota bacterium | reverse complement strand
TAGCAGGTATCGCTTTGCTGGCTATCATCCCGGCTGGCGGGCTGCCGGACTATGTTCCAAAAGAACTGCCGGCTGAGATCGCGCAGGAGTTCGAGGGACCGGTAGAGGAAATAGCTGCGTCCCCATAACAGACAGAGTTTCATAAGACCAGGAAAGGTGGTAATAAGCATATGTCTCAATCCAGCGAGCAAGCACGCCAATATTCACGCAGGCATGCCGAGAGATTTCAGCATGAGCTGTTCGAGCTGCTTCGTATTCCCAGTGTCAGCGGTGATCCTGCCTATAAAGACGACGTACGTCGCACAGCTGAATGGCTGGCAGCACATTTACACGCATTGGGGCTTGAGAGCGCCAGGGTGATGCCCACCGCCGGTCACCCTGTCGTCTATGGCGAGTGGTTGGGCGCCGGAGCCGAGAAGCCCACCGTGCTGGTGTACGGTCACTACGACGTGGTGCCGGCTGCCATGGAAGATGGCTGGGACACGCCGCCCTATGAGCCGGTCGAGAAGGACGGCAAGATCTATGCTCGCGGCGCAACCGACAATAAGGGGCAGCTCTTGATCCATATTAAAGCACTCGAATCTTATCTTGAAGCGTGCGGTGAAGCGCCGGTCAATGTGAAGATTCTTTTAGAGGGCGAGGAGGAAATCTCATCGCCAAACCTGACACCTTTTATCAAGGAAAACCTGGACTTGCTTAAAGCTGATGTATGCTTGATCAGCGACACCTCCATGCGAACTATCGAAGAGCCAGCCATCACCCACAGCCTGCGTGGTATGACCTACATCGAGATCGAAGTCGAGGGACCAAAGGAAGACCTGCACAGCGGGTTATGGGGCGGGGCAGCGCACAACCCTGCCCTGGCGTTGGTCGAAATCCTGGGCAAGCTCTACAATCCTGACAATACCATCGCCGTGCCGGGTTTCTATGAGGATGTCGTCCCGCTGACAGAAGCAGAGCGCGAAATGATCGCCAAGACCGCGCTAAGCGAGGAGCAGTACAGAGCAACCACGGGCGTCCCGGCGACCTGGGGCGATGCCAGGTACACCATCCGCGAGCGCATCTCTGCCCGCCCGACGCTCGACATCAACGGTATGTGGAGCGGTTGGACTGGCCCTGGACCCAAGACGATTATCCCCCAGAAGGCCGGTGCAAAGCTCAGCTCTCGACTGGTCGGCAACCAGCATCCCGAAAAGATCTATGCGCTGCTGAAAGAGTATATAGAAACCATTGCGCCGAAGACGGTGAAAGTGGGTGTCAGCCTGGTGACGACAGGCATGCCTGCCCTGATCTCGTTCGATTTGCCCGAGATGCGGGCAGCTTCTCGCGCCTACGAAAAAGCTTGGGGTTACCCACCGGTCTTCACGCGCGGCGGCGGAAGTATACCGGTTGTGGCTGACATCGCGAATTTGCTAAAAATTCCGGTCGTCATGATGGGCTATGGGCTGGACAGCGATGGCTTGCACTCGCCGAACGAGCATTACAGTATCGAGATGTTCCAGCGGGGCATCGAAACTGCCATCGTATACCTCGAGGAACTGGCGCAAAGAATATAATAATTCAGAGAGGACATAAACCGTTTGATGATTAACAAGGAGAAATCGATGAATAAGAGTTGGCTTGTTATTAGTATATGTGTCGGGATGATGATCCTGGCGGCGTGCGCTTCCTCAGGCACTCAGCAAGGGGGCGACTTGACCGGCAAAGTTTGGGCGCTAACAGAGCTGATGGGCAAGCCGCTTGTGGTCGGTACCGGCATCTCAGCGGAATTCACTGCCGATGGCATGGTGAGTGGATCGGCCGGGTGCAACCGCTACAACGGCACGTACACCGTCTCCGGTAGCAACATCACGTTTTCTTCACCAATGGCGTCGACATTGATGATGTGCGAGCAGGCGGTTATGGATCAGGAGAGCACCTACCTTAATGCTTTGGGTGAGGCGAAAGCCTTCGGTGTCAGTGGGGATCAGCTCACTCTGACTGGAGGGGATGGTTCCAAATTGGCTGTTTACAAGGCCCAATCCCAGGATTTGGCGGGCACCGACTGGGAGGTGACTGCCTACAATAACGGCCAGCAGGCGGTTGTCGGTGCGCTGGAAGGAACGGCCTTGACGGCGAGTTTTGGCGAAGACGGCACCCTGTCTGGAAATTCAGGCTGCAACAACTACACCGGTTCGTACGAAGTCGACGGTGGTCAGATCACAATAGGCCCCCTGGCGTCCACCATGATGATGTGCAGTGATCCGGAAGGAGTCATGGACCAGGAGGCGCAATACCTGACAGCCTTGCAAAGCGCAGCGAGCTACCAGATCGAAGGGAACGTGCTGGAGTTGCGCACAAAGGATGACGCACTGGCTGCATTGTTCAATAGGAAATAAGGAGACGGGCATGGACATCAACGGAAACACTGGTGATGTTCCTGCGCGATCTGGAAAGATCAGCCTGTATCTGGAGGAGTTGGTGTAATTGTTGTGCTAGTCCCAGGAAGCTGGTCTCCTGGCAATTTTGGAAGGAGATTTTACATGAAAAAGATCCTGGCTTTGTCTTTGATTTGTGGCGTGCTCAGCATGTTCAGCTATAGCATGGCCTTGGCATCCTCTACCGTCGCTAAGGCGCCCTATGCTCCGAGTTATCAGTTCGTCGGCCCGGAAGCGCTAGGGCAGGTCAGCACGGTGCAGGAGGCAAATAAGGCGCGCATCGGCAGCTACGTTACTGTCGGTGGGAATATCGTCAATCACCTGAGGGAAGACTACTACACGTTCGCCGACGAGACGGGCGAGATTCGGGTCGAAATCACCGACAGAGTCTGGCAAAATCGAGCAGTCACGCCTGATACACAGGTGCGGATATTGGCTGAGGTTGACCGCAACTTGGCCGGTACTCGATATCTCTGGGTTAAGACGCTTGAGATTGTCGAATGACCGTTGCAGCGACCAAGCTGAGCGCTGCCCGATCGCCGCAAGAGAACGGGCTCATACAGCCACGCAGACTGATTCAGCAGCACGGTATGGAGCAACTATGAACACACCATTTGACAAAGAGCTTGAGCAACGCTTCCTGCGCTACGTCAAGATTGACACCACAGCCGATCCGGCCTCGTCGACGTCCCCCAGCACCCAGAGCCAGTTCGATCTGCTCAACCTGCTGGTGGACGAGTTGAAGGAGATCGGTGTGCAGGACGTGTCCCAGACCCCATATGGCGCGGTTTTGGCATCCATTCCGGCAACGGTGCAGTCTGGAGCACCTACGATCGCCCTGCTGGCGCATGTGGATACCGCCCCCCAGTTCTCCGGAACGAACGTCAAGCCGGTCGTCCATCGCAGCTACAACGGCGATGATATCGTCTTGCCCGACGATCCCAGCCAGGTGTTGTCGCCCAAGGAGCTGCCCTATCTGGGACAGAAATTGGGCGACGATATCGTGACCGCATCCGGCACAACGCTGCTGGGCGCGGATGACAAGGCCGGTATCGCCATCATCCTGGTCGCGGCGCGCTACCTGCTGCAAAACCCGGATCTGCCGCACGGCCTGATTCGCATCGGCTTCACGCCGGACGAGGAAATTGGCCGCGGCGTGCATGCCGATCTGCCGGGCGATCTCAAGGCCGACTTCGCCTACACGCTCGACGGCGCGCATCTGGGTGAGATTGTCTACGAGACCTTTTCTGCTGACGCGGCCAGGGTCAACGTCAAGGGTGTCTCGATCCACCCCGGCTGGGCGAAAGACAAGCTAGTCAACGCCGCGCACCTGGCCGCTAAGATCGTGGACACGCTGCCTCAGGCCACGCTCACGCCGGAGACTACCTCTGGCCGCCAGGGCTTCCTTCACATCGTCGGGATGAGCGGGTCCGCAGCCATGATGGAGATCGACATCATCCTGCGCGATTTCGAACGCGAGCTCCTGACCGCGCAGGGGGAGCTGCTCAACAAAGTGTGCGCAGCTGTGCAGGCCGGTGAGCCGCGCGCCAAGATCACATGCACGATTACCCCCCAGTATCGCAACATGCGCTATTGGTTGGAGGACGATATGCGCCCGGTCGAGCTGGCAAGCGAAGCGTGTCGCCAGGTCGGCGTCGAGCCTTTCTCCGTGCCCGTACGCGGCGGCACCGACGGCTCACGCCTGACCGAGTTGGGTGTACCTACCCCCAACCTGTTCACCGGCATGCAGGAGATCCACGGACCGCTGGAATGGATCAGCCTGCAGGACATGGCAGCCGCCACCGAAGTGTGCATCAAGCTGGTACAGCTTTGGGCAGCGGCTGGTCCAGGCGAGCCGAACCCGGAACACGGACCTGAGTCGCCGGCAGATACGGGCGGAGCCATCGATTGGACGGACGAGAAATAGAACTGCTAATCATTGGATTGCGATTCGAACGACTGAGAGGAGACTGCCATGACTACTGCAGAGAAATCAACCCCTGGAGCGTCCGGGAATGGAGGCTTTACCCAAAGGATGCTGGATGGCATCGAGAAGTTGGGCAACAAGGTCCCGCACCCCGTGCTGATGTTCTTGTACCTCATCATCATTGTGGTGGTGCTTTCTCACATCATGTATCTGATGGGTGTCAGTGTCACCGAACAGATTGCCGTCCAGGTGTCAGAAGATGTAGAGTTTGAATACTATGAAGACACCACCGCACCGGGAGTGAGGGTCCCAGCAGAGCCATACGATGAAAATTATGTGATCGAAGAGAGAACGATCGCTATCCAGAGCCTGCTCACGGTAGAAGGACTGCGCTTCCTTTTCTCTTCATTTGTCAGGAACTTCCAGGGCTTCGGTGTCGTGGCGGTGACCTTCATCGCCATGATGGGCGCAGGTGCTGCGGAGGGCGCCGGACTGATGTCGGCTATGATCCGCAAGCTGGTTCAGGTGGCGCCGCGCAAGCTGATTGCCTTCATCATCATATTTGTCGGTGTACTGTCGAGCGTTGCCTCAGACGCCGGGTACTTGATCCTGATCCCTCTCGGTGCAGCCGCCTTTCTGAGTTTACGCCGCCATCCGCTGGCTGGAATGGCAGCTGCCTTTGGCGGCGTCGGTGCAGTTTTTGGGGTAAACCTGCTGCTTACCCCCATCGACAGCATGCTGACCGAAATCACCAACGAGGCGATCGGGCTTACTGGCGGGACGCCGCTGACGATCGTCGCCAACTACTTCTTTGCCGTTGTCGCCTCAGTGGTGATTGCGATTGTCGCCACGATCGTCACAGAACGGATAATCGAGCCCCGCCTGGGTGTGTACGTACCCGAGGATGGGATTGCGATCCATACGGGTGGGAGTGACGACGATGAGCTATCTCCGGCGGAAAACCGGGGTTTGAAATTTGCTGTTTACGGGCTCCTGGTGGTGGTTGTCTTGATCGGTCTGCTCACCTTCCCGCAAGGCGCGCCGCTGCGCGATCCGGAGACCGGCTCGATCATCGGCACCACACCGTTCATGGATAGCTTGCTGTTTATCATTACACTGATCTTCCTGGTTTCCGGCGTGTGCTATGGAATTGGCGCTGGCACGGTCAAAAGCGCCAACGATGTGATCGGCGCCATTACCAAGACCTTCTCGGGTCTTGCCGGGTTGATCTTTATGCTGCTCATGATCAGCCAGTTTATCGCCTACTTCAATTACACTCAGATGCCCACCGTGGCAGCGATCACTATGGCAGAGGCGCTCGAGCGAGCCAACATCGGCGCGCTGCCATTGTTGGTGGGATTGATCATCGTGATTATGCTGCTCAACATTATTATCCCCGGCGTGGTACCGAAATGGGCGATATTTGCGCCGGTGTTTATCCCTATCTTCTTCCGATTGGGTGTGGCGCCGCAGACGGTGCTGGCAGCCTACCGGGTGGGCGATTCGCCGCTGAACGTGATCACGCCCCTGATGGTATACTTGCCGTTCGTGGTCACTGTCGCCCAGCGTTATCAGAAGAACGCCGGTCTGGGGACGATCGTAGCGCTTATGCTGCCCTACACGCTCATCATAGCGGTGGCGTGGATTATTTTGTTCATCCTTTGGTTTGTGCTCGGCATCCCGCTGGGTCCTGGATATCCAGTCGGCGCGTAGCAGGCGCCATTTCTGTAAAGGCGCCGGTTTTAGATGTTAGTGATACAGTGGTTTGAATTGTGAACGAGTTTACCCTTGTATTGATCATCGCTTCCGTGGCAGCGCTCCTGACTTACCTGGGAGCGCCAGCTGCGGAAAGATTCGATGTGCCACACCGTTTGGTGAGCGCCGCATTGCAATTTGCCGCCGGCATAATCACAGGTCTGGTGGCATTCAGCCTGATGCCTCCGGCAGTCCGCGATGGTCAATACCTGGGAATTGTGGTCGGTTTCTTTCTGGGCGGCACATTGTTTGTGACCATGGAATATCTGACCGCTCGTACTTTGCAGTCTGATCATCCTGCTTCGGAGGAAAGTCCCCTTTCGCTGGGACTTTATATCGGGATCCTGGTGGACCTGATCATCGATGGCATTGTGATCGGCATCGGGTCCACCCTGACCCTGGAAACGGGCTTGCTGCTGGCTTTGGGTCTTTCGATTAGCACCATGCCGCTGGCATTTGTGACCATTGCAACCGCCAAAAAACGGGGCATGTCAAAGAGAAGCCGTAATTTCCTCGCATATCTGTTTGTCGCATGCATTGTTGGAGGTGCAATTGTCGGTTTTGGATTGCTTCGCAACCAATCGCTTGAAACGCGGCTGGTATTGATCGCCCTGGCTTCGGGTTTTCTGATCACCCTGGTTACCCAAAGCATGATACCCGAAGCTAACCGTGAGGGGGAGCCGAGTTTCGCAGGTATCTTCTACATGGGCGGTCTGTCATTATATGGGTTGATGTCGCTCGCTGCCCGGTGAGCACATGTATGTAGTGTGAGGCTTTGATGGGCGAGACAATCATAAAATTAGCGCCGTTCATCATCGGCAGCGCGGTGGTCCCGCTGCAGGTCATGATGATAATCCTGCTGCTTAACAGCCCCAGACAGGGTTTAGCCAAAGCAATCAGCCTGGTTGCAGGTATGACGGCTGTCCGGTTATTGCAAGGATTCTTTTTTGGATTGATTCTGGCGCCTGAACCAGGAGAGACCAGCGGGAAAAGCCTGGTCGTATCAACATTGCTCGTTGTTTTGGGTATCCTCCTGCTCATTA
>JAQBDA010000152.1:0-21309 GCA_032124675.1 Chloroflexota bacterium | reverse complement strand
GGGTGCGTTTAGCGTCTGCTTCGGCAGCGTATCCCAGGCGCATATTTTCTAATAGGGCATGCAGCGGGTAGCGGGCATAGGAATACGACGCCGAGAGCGGGTTGTTCTCTTTATGAACCGGGTCCCACCACTGCCAGAAATCCGGCAGGATCAAAAACAAATTGGCAAACGGCCGGTTAAGCAGGCGGGGGATGAAGCCGATCCCCAGGAATGGCGCGATCGGAGCGGCAACATCCACGTCCTCTCGCTCCTGGGACAGATAAGTCGCCATGGACCCACCTCCGGAGAGACCGACAACGATGACACGTTCGCCTAAGCCCTGAGCAATATCTGCGGTCTGGTGGGCAAACTCTGCCATCTCCTCGGCAGTCAGACCTTTCAAGGGTTCACCGCGACGGTTATTAAACCCGTGGCGCGGGGTGCGCGGGATGTAGACGTTGTAGCCGCGCTCGAAATATTCCTTTCCCAGATCAACAAACTGGTGCGGGCAGCTGGAGAAGCCGTGCAGGAAGATGACGACAGTATCCGTCTTCTCGTCATGCGTTTGCAGTTGCGTGGTGCACTCAGGGTGCAAGTCGAGGTCCGCTTCCACAGCCTGGATAGCCTGGATGCGGTTAAGAGCCTCCTCGTGGCTCTGTGCGGGGTCTGGCGTGAAGCTGTCTTTCAACGAAAACGGCTTGAGAGCCAAGACGAATAAGAGAATGCTGAGCACCGCCAATATGCCGAGGAAGACACTCAGCTTCGGATGGGAACGGAACCAATTCTTCATAATTATTTCCTGCTAACAATCGACAAGTGATTGATAATGCCAGATAAGGGCCTGGTCGGTGTTCTGCCAGGCCCAGGTGATCTGCTGGACGTTTATGCCACTAACCCTAGCAATCCTCACGCCGGCTTGCCGGTGTCTTTGACCTTGCTCGTCATGGCTTGCATGTCGCTGCTGATTTTGTCCATGCGGGTCTGCATCTCCTGCATGCCTTTCTGATACTCGTCCTGCAATCTGGCATACTGGGTGTCTGCTTGGGTCTTAATGTTGGCGCGCAGCTCTTCACCCGAAGAGGGTGCCATTAGCAACGCCACCGCTGCGCCAACCACGGCGCCTAATAGAAAGCTCAATGCGTATTTCATCGTTTTTCTCCTTGTTTAGAATTTAGGTACCGCTCCATCTAAACGTGGTTTGAGGTAGATCTTTACAAAAACAGGGGTTCAATGGCAAACTCTCTTGGTGACCAAACCTGGAGAGGAGCCAATGAACCCCCACGAGATATTTTGCCCGAATATCGCCTGCCCCGCAAGGGGTCAAACCGGAAAAGGAAATATTGTCGTCCATAGCCAGAAAGATAAGCGGTACATTTGTGGTGTGTGCAACGAAACCTTTACCACGACGAAAGGCACAATCTTCTACCGGTTGCGAACCGCTCCAGAGACGGTCATTGTGGTGATGGTGTTGTTGGCCAATGGCTGCCCAATCCAGGCCATTGTCAAAGCCTTTGGATTTGACGAACGAACGGTACGGGATTGGTGGCAACGGGCAGGGAAACATTGTCAGGTAGTCCATGAACACCAAGTCGGACAGGCGCAGTTGGATTTGCAGCAAGTACAAGCGGACGAAATCAAGGTCAAGCGGCAGGAAGGATATTTTTGGATGGCGTTAGCGATCATGGTACCTACCCGCTTATGGTTAGGAGGTGCAGTGAGCGTTCATCGTGATCTGGATTTGATCCAGGCTTTGGCGAATCAAATCAAAGCGGTGGCCTTGTGCAGGCCTTTGCTTTTGGCCGTAGATGGTCTGGCCAGCTATGTGGCGGCCTTTCGTAACTCGTTTCGTACTGCTGTGCCACATTGGCATGGCGAAATGGGACGTCCCAAGTTGTTTGCATGGCCGAATATCGCCATCGTGCAAGTCGTCAAAAAGCGAACCGAGGGCCAACTCACGATCACCCGCCGGATTGTCCAGGGCACTCAGGAGATGATCGAAAGGCTGATCTACCAAACCCAGGAACAGGGAATGATCAATACCGCATTCATCGAACGGCTCAATGCCACCTTTCGCCAACGCCTCCATAGTCTGGCCCGCAGAACCCGCACCCTGGTTTGCAAAGCGGAAACTTTGGAAGCAGGCATGTACATCATCGGCTGTCTTTACAATTTCTGTGATCCTCACCATAGCTTGCGCCTGAAGTTGTCGGTAGGTCGTTACGGGTATCGTTGGGTCCAGCGTACCCCAGCTATCGCCTCCAGTTTAGCAGACCATATTTGGAGCCCGACTGAATTATTCACTTATAAAGTGCCGTTACCCCGTTGGAAGCCACCTAAGCAACGCGGTCGTCGCTCCCGAAGTACTTTGGAACTCATTGATAGATGGTGCTCATGACCACGCTTAGATGTTGTCATACCGCAGTCAAAGCAATCCTCCAAATGGTTATTCAAGTCCGTGAGACGGTAACGAAGTAGGCTTTATGATTCGCAAAACCACATTCGTAGGTGTAATGATTTTGGCGTTCATTTCTTCCGGATTTGGAGTCAGTCGATCCTTGCCAACTCAGCCTGCACAAGCACTCGACTTACCGGACAATGCTCGCGGGGACTGTCTGGAGGGTGTCTACCCCGGAGAGACGGGCAAATCCGAGCTGATCGCCTTGCTGGGCGAGCCGGCGCTCATACAGCCTTCGGTGATTACCTGCAGGGCAGCCGGAATTACACCTACCCGGAACAGGGGCTGAGCTTCGTGACCAACCCCGACCTGGATGTCGTCTTCCTCCGGGAATGTTTCGCTCCCATGCCGCTGGAAGACTATCTAATAGCGTTTGGGGATACCCTTCTGCACGCGGATCCTTTTACGAAACAAATCGGAGGGTGTGAATTATTGGCTAACCCGGGTTATACCTAACAGGTATAATGACAATAGTTAAATGGAACCCATGCCCGACATAATCGACCTGCGCTCAGATACCGTCACGCGTCCCTCCCCGGCCATGCGGGAAGCCATCGCCGCCGCGCCTGTCGGCGACGACCAGTTCGGCGAAGACCCCACGATGAACCTGCTTCAGGAACGGGTTGCCGATCTGCTGGGAAAGGAGGCGGCGCTTTGGTTGCCAACGGGCACAATGGCCAACCAGGTCGCTCTGCGCGCCCTGACCCGGCCTGGCGATGATGTGATCGTCAGCCAGGAGAGCCACGCTGTCTGGCATGAGACCGGCGCTTCGGCGGCGAACGCAGGTGTCCAGTTCACCCCGGTTGGGGAGAAGGGGCTGTTCACGACCGAGGATTTCATGGCAGCCGTCAAGCCGCGCGGCCATATCATCTACCCGCCGACCACGCTGGTCGAGATCGAGAACACGCACAACCGCGCCGGCGGGGTCATCTTCCCGCAAGATGAGGCTGAGCACATTTGCGCCGCTGCCGCGGAGCGTGATATCGCCATCTATCTCGATGGGGCACGCCTTTGGAATGCGGCTGTCGCCTCGGGATGTCCCCCGAGCGACCTCGCCGCCCCCTTCGGGCTGGTCTCCGTGGCGCTCTCGAAAGGGCTGGGCGCTCCCGGAGGCTCGCTGCTGGCCGGGTCTGCTAAGATCGTGAAACGCTGTGTTCGCTATCGCAGGATGCACGGGGGTGCCATGCGGCAGGTGGGGATCTTCGCCGCAGCCGGGCTTTACGCCCTCGACCACAACCTGGAGCGGCTTGCCGAAGACCACGCCAATGCGCGCCTGGTAGGAGAACGGCTTGCAAGCAGCAGCAAGGTCATCCTCAATCTGGACACGGTCCAGACCAACATCCTGGTCTTCTACTTGGCCGTGGACGCCCCCGATGCGCCAACCGTGGTCGCCCGCGCCCGGGAGCGCGGCGTGCTGATCTTTGCTTTTGGCCCGCGCACCATCCGTGCTGTCACTCACCTTGATGTATCCAGGCAGGAGTGCGAACGGGCGGCAGACATACTCCTGGAACTCGTGGAGGGGTAGAGCCGCTGGTCAATCGGATTCTGAGTTCGTAGTTACCGGTGCGTCTTTGATGCACCAATAGCCTACTGTGTTCTAAATTAAAGGAAAAAAGGTGCACCATGATCACACGAATCTGGCATGGCTGGACGACCCCCGAAAACGCAGATCGATATGAGGCGCTGCTCAAGGACGAAATTTTCACCTTCATTCATGATCGGAACATCCCCGGCTTTAAAGGCATACAATTGAACCGCCGAGATATGGGCGACGAGGTCGAATTCATCACCATCATGTCGTTCGAAAGCTTCGATGCTGTGCGGGAGTTCGCCGGCGAGGATTACGAAGCAGCCTTTGTCCCGGATAAAGCCAGGGTGATCCTCTCCCGCTTCGACCAGCGGGCACAGCATTATGAAGTCCGGGCGGAGAGGAGTTCGTAGATTGGGTTGAGCGGCGCTCGCAGAGCGCCGCTCAACCCAACGATCATTCTGATGGAAGATACACCGGCAGTCCAGCCTGAAGCCACCCGGGTGACCCGGTCGAAAGCCCAGGCCAAAGCCAATTATGACCGGCTGAGCAAATTCTATGACCTGCTCGCCGCCAGTGAGAAGCCGTATATCGATCTGGGTCTGCAAATCTTGGGTCTTGAAACCGGGGAGACCGTCCTGGAGATCGGCTTCGGCACCGGTCGTGCTATCCTTGCCATGGCGAAGGCGATAGGCGATTCCGGGGTAGTCTGCGGCATCGATATCTCAGAAGGGATGCTCGCCACAGCCCGAGAGAAATTGCAGCAGGCCGGTGTGAGCCACCGTGTGGAGTTGAGCTGTGAAGACGCCGCGGCGCTCCCTTATGAGGCATATGCATTCGACGCGATCTTCATGAGCTTCACCCTGGAGCTGTTCGACAACCCACAGGTCCCGGTCGTGCTCGCCGAATGCCGAAGGGTATTGAAAGACAGCGGGCGGATCTGTGTTGTCGCGCTGTCCAAACCAGCCCATTCCGGCATCGCCGTCAGGCTGTACGAATGGGCGCACCGGCAGTTCCCGGTCCTGGTGGACTGCCGCCCCATCTCCCTGCAGAACGACCTGTACGCAGCCGGTTTCCAGCCTGTAAAAATCATCAAGAAATCGATGTGGGGTCTGCCGGTTGAAATCGTCCTGGCACGCCCAGTAGGGTAAATGGCATGGTTGGCTGGATGCTTGGCTGAGGGGGCTAGCCTCCCGGGTCACCCAGAAGCCTGTGGGTGGGGAGATGAGACTTGGTGACTACGGCCTACTTTTGCACCAGGAGGGCACAGCTACCAATCACCCGCACCGGCGGATGGACTCGGCTGCATTCGACCAACATGGGGCGACATTTGAGCCACCTCTCCCCGCGTGATCACCCACACGGACAGCCCCAGCCACACCAAACCAATCGACAAGGAGACCGCATGCGGAATCACCCACAGCAGCGGGATGCCATACAGATTGCTGACCGGCCACTTCCATGTGAGGAAGGGCAACATTAATGAGACCGGGATGCCCAATGGAAGCAGCACCAGCAAGATACCTTCCGCCCATCCCGAAGCTGTCCTGGAAAAGGAATTATACCGATACAGCCATATGACCCCTACCAGGTAGATCCCCAAGCTCAGCAGGATCACTACTGCCATCGTGCTGCTGACGGAATTGCTGACTTCTGGCGCATCGACCTGCAGCGTCAGCATCAGGTTTGCCAGGTTGGCCATGATGACCAGCAACAGCCCGCTCAGGGTCAGGTGATAGGCAAGCTTCCCGCCCCGCCCGCCAACCAGACCCACCTGGCGAAACTTCCAGGCAAACAGCGGCCCCAACAGGATTGCGCTGGTCGCCAGGTATTGGGGGATCAGGCTGCGCGCTACCTCCACCAGGTTAGGCCCCGGAGCAACGAACGGCAGTGTCCCCCCGTAATATATACCGGCATACGCGAACAGGGCACCCACTGCCAAGTTCATTGCCAGGATGGCATACAAACCTTCGCGCCAGTCACCCCGGCGCAGGACGAACGCAATCGCTCCGCAGATCAGGGCGATGCTGGGCACCTTGATCGCCAGCTCGATCGAATCAGGGACGAACTCCATATTGGTCAGCCACAGCGGGTAGATGATCATCAATGCTGCCAGCAGGCCGCGCAGCGGGTCGAGCCGTGTCACGGAGTACAGCAGCACTGCCACCAATATGGGCACCCATACATAGATCAACGTTTCCTGGCTGATCGTAGTATCGAACCGCCCCTGCCTCAGCAAAGACAGCAGCCCTACGATCAGCAGCAGCGGAGGAACACAGAAAATCGGGTACCAGGTGGCCGACCATGCCGGCCATCTCCGGCGCCAGGCCAGGGTAAAGATTACCAGCAGTGAGACGACCGACAAGACTATCATGCCGATATTCAGGATGCGCATGCCGGCGTCCTCCCAGGTCAGCAATCCGCCCTCGTCCAGCAGCTTGGGCAGCCCGTCGATCAGCAGGATCAGCAGGAAGGGCAGCGCCGCCAGGGTGATCTCCCCCCAACTGGCAGCTGGCGATCTTTCTTCAATGATAGGATCAGCGCCTAGCTCGCTCGCTGTGAACTGGTTCTTATCGCTCATGACAGCCTCCTTACCCCCGCTCACCTTCCCGGTTCATCCTACCGGGTAGGGTGATTGGCGCTCCAATTCTTTTATGTCGTTTGCCGACATGTCGTATAATTACATATTATAGGAGAATTAGAAGAATGTCAAGGATCAGAGTAGTGCCGGTCGCCCCCTTCTCCCCTGATTACTTATCCCTTATTTCCTTCTTTTCTTCGGCAAATCCATCGGCAGCCTCGTCCTCCGCACCCCATCATACTGGAACAGCGCGTTGGCGACTGCCGCCGCCGTCGGCACCAGCCCGATCTCTCCCACCCCCTTAGCCCCATATGGTCCATAGCTATCTGGCACCTCCACCCCGATCACTTCGATCGGCGGTGTCTCTTTGGCGCGCAGGATGCCCATCTGCCTGAATTGAGTGCTCTTCGGGCGACCGTCGATCATCTCCATATTCTCGCTGTACGCGTAGCCCAGCCCCATATGGATTGAGCCTTCGATCTGCCCCTCGAACAGCGTGGGGTTGAAGATCTTCCCCGCGTCGTGCGCCGCGATCACCTTGGCGATCTGCCCCTCCTCGTCCAAGACCACCAGTTGTGTGGCGTAGCTGTAGGAGTAGTGGGTCTTAATCTGCTCGACATCCGCCTCCGGTTTCGTGGTCCAGTCCACCGTCCACTTTCCGTGATACTGCCTGCCAGCCAGCTCCCCCAATGTGTGCGTTTGCAGATCGGCGCGCAGCAGTTTGCAGGCATCGATCAGCGCATTGCCCACCAGGGAAGTAGCCCGCGAAGCTGTGGTCATCCCCGCTTCCTGTTGGGCGCCGGTATCGATGCGCACCTCCATGATACCCGGGTCGAGTCCCGTCTCGGTGCACACCACCTGGATGGCGATCGTGTTGACCCCCTGGCCCATCTCCGTCCAGCCATGATCGATGATCACCTTGTCAGGTGCCGCGATGGTGATGCGGGCTTCGGATTCGTCCGGCATGCCGTTCCCGATGCCGGTGTTCTTGATCCCGCATGCCATCCCGCTGTATCGGGCGTTGTAGAACTCGTCTTTGACTGCCAGCAGCGTCTCGCGAAGCCCGGCGCCATCCTCGATCACCTGCCCGGTCGCTGTGATACCGCCTGCGGTCAGCGCGTTGTCGTAGCGGAACTGCCAGCGGTCGAACCCGCCTTGGGTGCACAGGTCTTCGATGCAGCTTTCCATCGCGAAGGTCGCCTGGTTGACGCCGAACCCCCGCATCGCCCCACAGGGGATATTGTTGGTGTAGACCGCCACTGCATCGATATCGACATTGGGCACGTGATAGGCGCCGGTCGCATGCCCTGCCGCACGTTCCAGCACCTTCATCCCCACTGAGGCGTAGGCTCCCGTATCCCCCAGGATATTCGCCTGCACATAGGTCAGCCTGCCGTCCCGGTCACAGCCGACGCTGTATTTCATCCACATGGGGTGCCGCTTGGGGTGCATGAGGATCGATTCGCTGCGCGTCAGCCGAACTTTGACCGGTTTATTCAGGAGGCGTGCCATCACTGCCGCGTGCCCCTGCACCGACAGGTCCTCCTTGCCGCCGAAGCCGCCGCCGTTTGGCACCATCACCACCCGCACCTGTTCCAGTTCCAGGTCCAGCAGCTTGGCGATCTGCACCCGGTCCTCATAGATGCCCTGGCTTTGCGACAGGACCTCGATCCCCGCATCACTGGGATAAGCGATTGCCGCTTCCGGCTCCATATACCCGTGTTCGATCATCTGCGTTTCGTACTCGCCCTCGGATATATATGCCGAGTTTTCTCTGGCTTTACCGATATCCCCGCGCTGGATCGCGGTCCGCGACAGCAGATTGCCTTGGCTGTGGACCAGCGGGCTTCCCTCCTGGATCGCCTGGTGCATATCCGTAACCGGCTCAAGCTCCTCGTATTCCACCACAATACGCTCGGCAGCCTGGCGCGCGATCTCCTCCGTCTCCGCCACTACCCCTGCCAGCACATCACCCACGTAGCGCGTGGTCTCGCCAACCGCGATCATCAGCGGCCAATCCTGGCGGATCAAGCCGACAGTACGCTCGCCGGGTACGTCTCCTGCCGTGAACACCCTCAACACGCCCGCCATCCCCTCTGCTGGCAGGGTATCCATGCTCAGCACCCGCGCCCGCGGGTGGTCGCTGAATCTCAATGCCCCATAAGCCATCCCTTCGAGCTCGATATCATCCACATACTGGTGCTGTCCCAGGGCTAATTGTGCGGCCTGGTATTTAGATAAGCGCTCGCCAACACGCCCGTCTGAAGCTGGCGCGGGGATCTCTTCTTCATTCCGGATCGCCTGCGCAGCATACAGCACCGATTCGATCACCTTTTTGTAACCGGTACATCGGCACAAGTTCGGCGTCAGCGCTTGCTCGACCTCCCCCCAGCCTGGTTCGGGATTCTTGTTGATCAGCGCGTTCGAGCGCATGACGATGCCCGGGATGCAAAACCCGCACTGCAGGCCCCCTTTTTCGGCGAAAGCGTGTGCGAATACCCTCTGGCGGTAGCTTCCCAGACCCTCGATGGTCGTCACCGTGCCGCCCGCTACCTTTTTCATCGCGATCACACACGAGAGTACAGCTTTACCGTTAAGCTCTACCGTGCAAGAGCCGCAGGCTGCCTGGGGTGCACAGCCGTTCTTGGGGGATTTTATGTCTTCGTGCTCACGCAAAAAGTTAAGCAGCGGCAGTTCTGGATCACCGTGGTATTCTTTTGGGTTCCCGTTTAAGGTGAACTGCATGGTACCACCTCCAACACACATTGAATGCGCAATATCAGTTCTCAACAAGCCATCTTTCGGGCTGTGGCTATATAATATTAGGACTATCTCAGTTGATAAGGATGGAGTGTGTTTGGGCTGGCCTCGCCAGCCTAAACACCCCTGGTTCTCCTTGAACTGCGTAACTTCTATTATGTTCCTTGCAGTGGAGTGCTGCCCGGATTTACGAGGAAATAATACACCTTATTTATATCATAGTAGTCCGTTATTCCTGCATTGGATTAGCTGTTCTCAGCGCGCTTTACCCTCAACGGTATGACTCCAGGCAGCGTTCAAAATCTGGACAATTGGCTTGATATATGCGTTGAAATATGTTAAAACTATAGGTATAATTTTACACTATCTGAGAACTACCGAACCTTTCTGAAATGACTGCTGCCCGATCAGCTCTGCGAACCCCCGTCAGAATGTTGTAGCCCATGGGTAGGCATTGGCGCGCTCAGGGACGAATTTTCGTTGAATTACCCGGGAGCTCTGACCGCTAAAGGAGAGAAGTACACCTCATGAGAAACCGTCTTAGCGCCATCGGCGATGTGCTTCTTCCGCCCCTGGTTGCCTTAACTGCCGCTCTGCTGATCGGGGCGATTATGCTCTATGCCCTCGGGGCTAACCCCATTACCGGCTATGCCGCGCTCTTAGAAGGCGCCTTTGGCAGCACAAACGCTCTGGCGGATACCATCGTAAAGGCAACTCCTTTATTATTGGTCGCCCTGGGTATCTGCATCGCCTTCCGGGCCGGCGTGATCAACATCGGTGGTGAAGGCCAGATGATCCTCGGCGCACTGGGTGCCACCGCCCTGGGTCTTGCATTTCCCACCGCTCCCGGGTTGCTGGTCATCCCGCTCGCTTTGCTGTTCGGGTTTGCCGCCGGGGGGGTGTGGGGCGCAATACCGGGCTACCTCAAGGCACGTTTCAATGTGAATGAGATCCTCAGCACAATTATGATGAACGCTATCGCCGTGCAGCTAATGAATATGATGCTGCGCGGACCGATGATCGATACTGCCCAGAAAGGAGCCGCCCGCATCCCGCAGACTCCCCGCCTGCCGGGGGCTTTCGATCTGCCCCGCCTGGTGCCGACCCGCCTGCATCTGGGAGCGTTGCTGGCGGTTGTCCTGGCGATTGTGGTGTATTACTTCTTGTGGCGGACGACTGTCGGCTACAGGATTCGAGCGGTAGGGAAAAACCAGTATGCTTCACGCTATGCGGGCATCCAGGTTGAGCGCCATATCGTGCTCTCACTATTGTTGAGCGGTGCGTTCGCCGGTCTGGCCGGCGCGGTCCAGGTGTATGGGGTCAACCATTTCATGATCACTGATGGCACCGCGGCTGGTTTCACCGGCTCGGCCGGTTTTAACGGCATTGTCGTTGCTCTCTTTGGGCAGCTGCACCCCCTGGGTGCTATCCCGGCCTCGTTCTTCTTCGGGGCGCTCCTGGTCGGGGCCAACAAGCTGCAGCGCGTCACCCAGGTCCCGGCCGCGCTGTTGACTGCCCTGAACGGGCTGGTGGTGGTGTTCGTGGTCTCCAGCGAGATCTGGCGGCGGCGGCGTGCCAGGGCGCGGGAAATCGAGAAAGTCGAGCGCACCCAGGAATATATCAACACTTCTGAAGTGGCTGCCTGACCGGAGGGAAGGAGTACACTATGCTGGAAGATTTATTCTCTGCGACAGTGCTGATCGGCATCCTGGCTTCCGGGATCCGCCTGGCGACTCCCTACTTGTATGCTGCTATCGGTGAGACCTTCGGACAGCGCAGCGGGGTCCTCAACCTGGGTGTCGAAGGCATCATGCTGATGGGCGCCTTCTCGGGTTTTTATACCGTCTTCAGGACGGAGAATTTGTGGCTGGGGTTGCTCTCTGCCATAATCGTTGGCGGATTGATGGGGTTGGCTACTGCATATGTCAGCGTGACGCTGCAGGCAGAGCAGGGCATCAGCGGGATCGGGGTTTTCCTGTTCGGGCTCGGCATGAGCGACCTGCTCTTCCAGAAATTGATAAATAATGTGGTCACGATCCGCGGCTTTCCCGACCTTCCCATCCCCATCCTGAGCAAAATCCCGGTGCTCGGTGAAATATTCTTCAACCACAATTTCCTGGTCTATGGCGCTTACCTGCTGGCAGTATTGGCGTGGTTTATCTTCAATAAAACCACCATTGGGCTGTCGATCATGGCGGTCGGTGAGAATCCGGCTGCAGCGGATACCCTGGGTGTGAGTGTGACGGCAGTGCGTTATTTCACCGTCACCCTGGGAGGGGTGTTGTCTGGGGTCGCGGGCGCTTCTCTCTCCATCGCCTTGCTCAACGTGTTCCAGCAGAACCTCACCAATGGCATCGGTTTCATCGCGGTGGCTTTAGTTTATTTTGGCGGCTGGCGCCCGCTGTGGGTATTAGCCGGTTCACTGCTATTCAGTATGGTCAATTCATTGCAGATTTGGGTCCAGGTGATAGGTCTGCCGATCCGTTCGGATGTAGCGGTGATGCTGCCTTATATCCTGACCATCGTGGTTCTGGTCTTAACTGCCGGGCGCGTGCGGGCGCCTTCCGCGCTCACCAAACCGTACGAGCGCTCCGGCTGAGACACACTCTAATCTACTTGTACGAAGGAGGCTTGAAGATGAAAAAAATATTTGTTCTGCTGTCGTTATTGCTGGCTGTTGCCATCCTCACTGCGTGTGGTGGCACTGGCGCAGGTGGAAGCGGTCAGGAAGGACCCTTCCGGGTTGCCGTGGTCATGCCCAGCGCCATCAATGACCTCGCCTTCAGCCAGAGCATGTACGATGCCCTGGTCAAGATCCAGAAAGAGATGGGTGAGGAGAATTTCGAGATTGCCTATTCGGATAATCTCTTCGTAGTCGATGATGCGGCTTCGGCAATCCGGGATTATGCCAGCCAGGGCTTCGACCTGATCATTGCACATGGCTCGCAGTACGGCGCCTCGCTGCAGGAGATCGCCCCCGACTTCCCCGAGACCAGCTTCGCCTGGGGTACCGCTGGTGACACGATGGGCCTGCCGAATGTCTTTGCCTACGAAGCCCTCTCGCAGGAGGGCGGCTATGTCAACGGTGTGATGGCAGCTGCCCTTTCGCAGAGCAACACCATCGGCGTCGTCGGTCCTATCGAGGTCGGAGACGCCAAGCTGTACGTGGATGGCTTTAAAGCCGGCGCAAAGGCCACCAAGCCGGATATCCAGGTGAATGTCAACTATATCGGTTCCTTCAGCGATGTAGCCCTGGCGTCCGAAGCAGCTCAGACGCATGCCGAGGCCGGAGCTGACGCTCTGACCGGTACCGCCCAGATGGTCGTAGGCGCGATTGGCGTTGCCGAAGAGCGAGGCATTCCCTGGTTCGGTACTCAGGCCAATCAGACTACACTGGCGCCCTCTGTTGTAGTCGCCTGTCAGGTCTATGACTGGACAGTACTGCTCGACCAGATCATTGACCTGGTCAAGAAAGGTACCTATGGTGGGAATGCTTACGCAGTCACGCTGGAAAATGGCGGTCTGCTGATCGAATATAACGATGGTTATAATCTGCCAGCTGATGTAAAGGCGCTGGCTGAAGAGGCGATTAAGGGTATCAAAGACGGTTCAATCACGGTAAACGTAGGTCAGTAACAGCTGCCTATAGATGTTCTGCTCCCAGCCCTTATTGGAGGGCTGGGAGTGGCGGGGATCACTGCCTGCAGGCAATTCGCATAGCCACTATCTGTCTGGCGGACTGGGTTATGCGCCTGTCAGTAAACATGCCATGCTTGCCTGATAAGACAGCGCCGAAGGGATATAGGATCCGATGCAAAATACTGAGATGCTTCAGTCCGGTCGTCCCAGGATCGATCACATGGAGATGCGCGGCATTGTCAAACGTTTTCCTGGCGTACTTGCGAATGCCCATGTAGACTTTGATGTCTCTGCTGGCGAGGTCCATGCGCTGTTAGGTGAAAATGGTGCTGGTAAAAGCACTTTAATGAAGCAGCTGTATGGGTTATATCTGCCAGACGAAGGTCAAATACTCTTCAACGGTGAGGAGCAGCTCATCCACTCACCGTCCGACGCGATCCACCTGGGTGTAGGGATGATCCACCAGCACTTTATGCTGGTCGACACTTTGACCGTTGTACAGAATGTAGCCCTAGGCCTGACTTCATCACGTCGACCACTGACGGACTTGGATCGTATCTCTGCGCGCATCGTACAGCTGGCAGAATTATACGGGCTGCATGTTGATCCGGACGCATATATCTGGCAGCTCTCGGTCGGGCAGCAGCAGCGGGTAGAGATCATCAAAGCACTATACCGCCAGGCATCCCTGATGATCCTGGATGAACCCACCGCCGTGCTCACCCCTCAGGAAGTGGATGATTTCTTTGTAATCCTCAAGCAGATGGCGAACGAAGGTCATGCTCTGATCTTCATATCCCATAAGCTGGATGAGGTGATGGCGTTCACAGACCGGGTAACGGTCCTGCGCGACGGGCACAATGTCGGTACGGTGGAGACCTCTCAGACCAGCAAGCGCGCTCTGGCTGAAATGATGGTCGGTCGCCAATTGTTCTTCAACCCCGAACGTCCATCTATTGAGATCGGCAAACCTCGATTGGAGCTGAGAAACCTGCAGGCGATCAGCGAGTGGGGCACCAAGGCCTTGCGAGGGGTGGACCTGGAAGTCATGGCGGGTGAAGTGGTTGGCCTGGCAGGTGTCTCCGGCAATGGTCAGCCGGAATTGGCGCAGATCGTCGCCGGATTGAGCGACCCCTCCGGGGGGCAGGTGCTACTGGATGGTGAGGATATCACCGGTCTTTCTCCCAAGCAGCTGATCGAAAAAGGGCTCTCATTCATCCCCGAGGAACGCAACCGGGACGGCATGATCCGGGATTTCACCGTTTCGGAAAATCTGATCATGCGCGAGATCGATAAACCACCATATTCAAAACGCGGATTCTTCGATTTTAAGGCCATTTCAGGCCAGGCATCTGAGCTGGTTGCACGCTTCAATGTGAAGACCCCCTCCATCGAAACGCCGATGAAGAACCTGTCGGGCGGGAATGCCCAGAAGGTCATCCTGGCGAGAGAGCTGGCACGCCAGCCGCGTGTGCTCCTGGCAGCGCAGCCGACGCGCGGCGTGGATATCGGGGCTACCGAATACATCCACGAGCTGATCATCCAGCAGCGCGCAGCCGGTACGGCTACATTGCTGATATCGGAAGACTTGGATGAAGTATTGGCCTTATCAGATCGCATTGCCGTCATCTTTCAAGGGCAGATTATGGGGATTTTGAGCCGCGAAGAAGCCACCGCGGAGAAATTAGGCCTGATGATGGCGGGTGAAACGGCGGAAGAAGCAACGAAGTAAGTGCAATATTAATTTCTTCGGATATAATATACCGAGATAATTACTAATAGTCGGTCAGCCTCATCCTGGATAGTAGCCTGCCAGGCTGGGGCATTTGCACGGTATGAACAGAAGGAGGTACGTATGGGTATTGAGAGAAAGGGGATATTTCAGTTTAAAGGTCACGATATGACCGTTATCGGAGAAGATATTAAAGCCGGTCAGCAGGCGCCTGATTTTACTGCCAGCACCCAGGAATGGCTGCCTTTTAATGGTTTAGAGGATACGAGCGGGAAGGTGCGGATTATCGCTGCTCTGCCCTCGCTTAGTACCTCGGTTTGCGACCGTGAAACCAGGCGGTTCAACGAAGAAGCTGCCAATCTGGGTGAAGATATCGTCGTCCTGACGGTCAGCATGGACCTGCCGTACACATTAAGGAACTGGTGTGCTGCAGCTGGGATAGACAGAGTGGTGACCTTGACGGATCACAAGTCTGCAGATTTCGGTGAGAAATACGGCGTTCTGCTCAAAGAGGCGCGCATTTTTCGCCGTGCGATATTTGTCGTCGATCGCAGTGGCAAGGTCGTCTATGCCGACTATATGCCGGTGCTGGGTGATGAACCCAATTATGTTGATGTGCTTGCGGCTGCACGCTCAGCATAAATTTAGAGGTTGAACCCAATGGAGTGGATGGTAACAGGCACTGCCCCAGGATTGTGGTGGTACAGGTAGAAGCAGGAGAGTTGGCTTATGGTGGCTGTAAAATTATCCCCTGATCCTTTCAAATCCGTTCAATTCGTACTGTATGAATTACACAACCTGAGCGAAGAACAGGCTCGCAGTCGGCATGCCTTGCGCTCGCATATGTGGCGGCCACCTACAGATGTTTACGAGACCGAAGATGCAATTGTAGTGCGGGTAGAAATTGCTGGGATGGATGAATCGGATTTCACCATTATTCTGGATGAGCGTTCTCTGCTGATCCGGGGTGTGCGCTCCGAACCGGCAGAACGCCGGGCTTTCCACCGGATGGAGATCCGTTTCGGGGAATTTGGGACAGAGGTCGAGCTTCCATACGCGGTCGCAACCAGCCAGGTAGAAGCTGTCTATGGGATGGGTTTCCTGCGTGTGGTGCTGCCAAAAGCCCGACCCCAGAAAATCCACATCGACTAGATCTTGCTGTATGTTTTGAAGAGGAGCAGTTGACCAATAGTTGTTATGCCAGCCTCACGATGGAACACGAATCTATTGTTTGATATGTTTGACTACTTTGACCCGGATGATATTACTTTGGAAGAGCTCGATCTGACGCCGATCGTGCCGCACGTCATCCAGGAGGACGAGGCTGAGAGTCAAAACCCAGCCCAGGAAGCCGAGATTCAGGAATCGAATATTCCGGCGGAGCTTCCAGTGCTGCCTCTGCGCGGCGTAGTGGTATATCCCCAGACAGCAGTGCCGCTGACCATCGGGCAGCCGCGTTCGATCCACCTGGTGGATGATGCCATCGCCAGCGATGAGCGCCTGATCGCGCTGGTTGCTTCGCGTGACCCGGAGTTGGAAACGCCGGGTCCGGAAGATTTGTATGCGATAGGCACCGTGGCTGCGATACACCGCCTGTTCAGAGCCCCGGATGGTACCATCCGGCTGGTCGTTCAGGGGATGGCGCGCTGCAGGATTGAGGAATTCCTGCAAACCGAGCCGTACCTGAAGGGCAAAATCGATATTGTCCCCGAGACGGTAGAGGAGGGGGCGGAGATCGAAGCGTTGGCGCGCAATGCGCGTGAGCAGTTTGGGCGTATTGCCGATATGATCCCCTCGATCCCCCGTGAGTTGGTTGCCTCGATCCTGGATCTGGAAGACCCGCTGCAGACTGCATACACGGTGGCGAATTTCCAGCGCATGGACCTTGATGACGCCCAGTTTCTGCTGGAGATGGATTCGGTCTCCGAGAAGTTGCACAAGCTGGCGAATGTCCTGGTGCGCGAGGTCGAAGTCCTCCAGATCGGGCAGAAGATCCAAAATGATGCTCGTTCCGAGATCGAGAAAGTACAGCGCGAATACTTCCTGCGCGAACAGCTCAAAGCTATCCAGAAAGAGCTGGGTGAAGCTGATGAGCAGACCGTCGAGGTCGAAGAATTCCGAGGAAAGATTGATGCGGCAGAAATGCCCTCCGAGGCTGATAAACAGGCCAGGCGCGAGCTGGAGCGCCTGTCACGTTTGCCTACTGCGGCAGCAGAATACGGCGTCATCCGCACGTACCTGGACTGGCTGGTCTCACTGCCGTGGTCGATCTTGACTCAGGACAATCTCGATATCGCCAATGCTCGAAATGTACTCGACCAGGACCATTACGGGTTGGAGGACATTAAAGAGAGGATCCTGGAATACCTGGCCGTCCGGAAGCTGCGCCAGGAGCGCGCAGATGAGCTTGCGCAGTACGAGACAGATGAGATCCGACGGATCCGTGAGGGTGCGATCCTGTGCTTTGTTGGACCACCTGGGGTGGGAAAGACATCGCTGGGGCGTTCGATTGCCCGGGCGATGGACCGCAAGTTTGTGCGCATCTCATTGGGAGGCATGCGCGATGAGGCTGAGATCCGTGGTCACCGGCGTACCTATATCGGCGCTCTACCAGGCAGGATATTGCAGGCATTGCGTAGGATCGAGACCCGCAACCCGGTCTACATGCTGGACGAAGTGGACAAGCTGGTCTTCGATTTTCATGGCGATCCGGCATCGGCGCTGCTTGAAGTGCTCGATCCAGAACAAAACTCAGAGTTCCGCGATCACTACCTGGAAGTTGCCTTCGACCTGTCTCAAGTCATGTTTATCACCACGGCTAATTCGTTAGAGACTATCCCGGGTCCACTGCGGGACCGCATGGAGATCATCCATCTCTCAGGCTATACCGACCGGGAGAAGATCGCCATTGCCGAACAATACTTGATCCCTCGTCAAATTCGAGAGAATGGTCTACGTCCGCAGGAGATTTCGTTTACCAAACCAGCATTGGAGACAATCATCCGTTCGTACACGCGCGAAGCAGGTGTTCGCAGCCTTGAGAGGGAGATTGGTGGGGTATGCCGCAAGGCGGTCACCAGGATCGCAGAGGGCATTTACGACTACCTGGAAGTAACTCCGATTATGGTGCGCGAGTATCTGGACAGACCGAAATATTACAGCACCGAGGAGATTGCACTGCGCACTTCTATTCCGGGAGTGGCTACCGGTCTGGCCTGGACACCTGTCGGGGGTGACATCCTGTTCATCGAAGCCACAGCCATGCCGGGCAGTAAAAACTTCCAGGTCACCGGTTCTATCGGGAATGTGATGCAAGAGTCTGCCCGGGCAGCGTTATCGTATGTGCGTTCCCGCTCAAAGTCCCTGGGTCTTGATCCGGATTTCTTCAACGAAACCGATATCCATTTACATGTCCCGGCTGGGTCGCAGCCGAAAGATGGCCCGTCTGCTGGGGTTACCATGGTGACTGCCCTGTTATCATTGGTCAGCGGAATTCCGGTCAAGAACGATGTAGGTATGACCGGGGAGATCACCCTGCGCGGACAGGTGCTGCCGGTCGGAGGGATAAAAGAGAAAGTGCTTGCGGCTCATCGCAGCGGTCTAAAATGTGTCATACTGCCGGAGCGGAATGAGGCCGATCTGGAAGATCTGCCGGATGAGGTGATGAAGGATATCAACTTCATCTTCGTCGAAACAGTGGACGATGTCTTTGACGCTGCTCTGGATGTCAAAGCCAAACCAGGTCAGAAGAAGCGGTCAGCACGCAAGCTGCCAGAACAGGTGGGGAAATAACAAGTATGCCAAAGGTGGCTATCGTAGAAGATGACAAGACAATGCTCTCTCTGCTGCAAACCCTGATGGAATTTGAGGGTTTCAAGGTGGTACACTTGGATCGTCTGGATAGCCTGGACTGGGTTGTCGAGACATTACGCAGAGAAAAACCGGATTTACTGATATTGGATGTGTATTTGGATCAATATGATGGTATCGAGTTGCTGCGCAGCCTGCGCAGCGATCAAGAGTTCGATACGATACGCATTCTGGCATCTTCCGGTCGTGAATTAAGCCGGGAATGCTCTCAGGAAGGTGCGGATGGCTTCATCATGAAACCTTATATGCCGCAGGAATTAATCGATAACATACACCATTTATTAGGAAATTAAACCTTGGCAAAGAAACGCAGTCGCGCCACAATGCAGTGGCATACGATGGATCTTCACATCCACACTCAGGCTTCTGTTGATTATCAGCAGCCGGAGACAAGTATTTTAGAGATCTTACAGCGAGCAACCGCGCGGGGTCTGGATATCATCGCCTTTACCGATCACAACACTGTCGCCGGCTACCGCAAGATGCAGCAAGAAATCCAGCAGCTTGAATTCCTGGAGAATTTGAATCGCTTGCTGCCGGATGAGAAACAACGCCTGGGAGAATACCGTCGCCTGTTGGGCCAGGTTTATGTGATGCCGGGGGTTGAGTTTACAGCTACATTTGGTTTCCATATCCTGGGCATATTCCCCCCGGAAAAACCGATCCGTGAAATTGAACATCTGCTGATAGATTTAAATATCAACTCGGAACAGATTGATGAAGGCTCGGCGACCGTCGGTGCCACCACGGATGTGCTGACCGCCTATCGTTATATTGCCGAAGCTGGCGGGCTGGTCATTGCGGCACATGCCAATTCCACCAATGGTGTGGCGATGCGCGGCTTCCCCTTCGGCGGTCAGACAAAGATTGCCTATACACAGGATCCCAATCTGCATGCCCTCGAGGTGACCGACTTGGAGCAGAAGGGTAAGCGATCAACCGCCGACTTCTTCAACGGCACGAAACCGGAGTATCCCCGGCGGATGCACTGCATCCAGGGATCGGATGCCCATCGCCTGGCTCTTGACACTCAGCGAAGAAAGAATCTGGGCGTTGGCGACCGCGCCACTGATGTGCTGCTGCCGGACCTGAGTTTTGAGGCATTGTTTGAGCTCTTCGAAAGCAATGATTTTGCCCGCACCCGACCGCACCGCCATAAAGAGGAGCCTGTGTTCGACTTTATCCGCACAGCCCAAGAAGAGGGTTCCAACATCATCCAGGGCTTCTATGAGAGCATGTCGGTCCGCGGGGGAAAGCGATATGCTATCCTTGCCGACGTGTGTGCATTTGCCAACACGAATGGTGGCACCCTGTACGTTGGTCTGAGTGCCGACCCGCGCAAACCGGTGGCAGGCGTGCCGGATGCGGAGCAATCCGGCGTTCAGCTGGAAAAGGAGATCAGCAACCGCATAAACCCACCCCTGCAGGTCAATCTGGATGTGCACGAGACCGGTGGAAAGAAGATCATCCGCATACTTATCCCGCGCGGGGAAGAACCACCCTACGCAGTTGACGAGCATAAGATCTACGTCCGTTCAGAGGCAGAAACAGGGCTGGCAGTGCGCGATGAAATTGTCGAGCTGGTCGCACGCGGTTCGACTCAGCAGGTGAGCCAGGTTGAATCTGCTGCTGCACCGGCGGGTGGGGAGGCACAGGTCGAGTCTGTAGTTGAGGATTCGCTGGTGCCGCCCAGAACCGGCGTGGAAGTAGTTTCGGTGGATGAGCGAAACGGAGTAAGCTACTTTACCGTGCGCGACCTGCGCAATAATAATGTTGTCAAGAATGTCACCCGCAAGTCGGCGCGGCGATTATGGCATTATGCGATCACCAGTTATGCCAATCTGCCGGAGGATGTATCCAAGTCGGTCTTGCAGTGGCAGGGCGACCTGGGGCTGCTCGGGCATCAAAAACAGGGCAAAACCCTACGCTACGATCTGGTCCAGCGGACTTCAGAAGGATACCGGTATTATTTTGGGGTGACTGAGGACGGCATTCACGGTCACTGGAGGTCGCTGGTAGGCGTAGAGGATGAGTGATGCTGCGCTGACGATTCGCCAGTTTATCTATCCAGATGATTACCAGGCTGTATATACATTATGGTCGCAAGCAGGACCGGGCATTCACGTCCGCTTATCCGATGAACCCCAGGAAATAGAGAAGAAGATCGCCAGGGATCCTGATCTATTCCTCCTGGCGGAGCTGGGAGGCAGGATCATTGGGTCGGTGCTGGGTGGGTTTGACGGTCGTCGGGGCATGATGTATCACCTGGCAGTCGCTCGAGAGCATCGCCAGCAGGGGGTCGGCGAGAAGCTGGTAAATGCACTTGAACAACGTCTGCGAGAGAAGGGCTGTATCCGTTATTATCTGCTGGTCACGCGCGATAATGAAATGGCGATCCGGTTCTACGAGCGGCGCGGCTGGAAGCCATTGAATGACCTCTACGCCTATGCAAAAGACCTTGTTTGAGGAGTTATTACCAGGCGATGACCCTTCGTTTTGGCATACTCACCGTATCCGACCGCTCCTGGCGTGAGGAACGCCCTGACCAGTCCGGACCTGCCCTTGAAGAGGTCATTGTCGGCCAGGGATGGGAAACAGCCAGGCGAGCGGTCGTCCCCGACGATCTGGATGTAATAAAGGATACATTGACTCAGTGGTCGGGTGATGAGGATGTGGATGTGATACTGACCACCGGCGGTACCGGTTTCGCCCCGCGAGATGTGACCCCGGAGGCCACCTTGGCGGTTATCGACCGGGAAGCTCCC
>JAQBDA010000151.1:0-6278 GCA_032124675.1 Chloroflexota bacterium | reverse complement strand
GCAAATTCCATTGTCCCGCCATCCGCCATCATGTCGATAAACAAATGCCCGTCTTGGAAGAAGTAAATGGCTGCTGAGCCAAGGTACTTGACGAATTCATCGCTGCGTGATTCCGGCGGGCAGGCAGCCATGGTCATCGGACCGACCTGAATGGTGATGCTACTGCCGGCTATGACATATGTGCCACTGGCGTTGTTGCAATCTGCCACGATATTCACGGTGGCATCATTGTTAAATGTTACGATATAGTTCTGCGGATTATCGACTGAATACTGTTCGACCGGGCTGGTGAAAGACACCCACTGCCAGGGATTTGCCCGTAACATCAGAAGGTCTTCTTCCGGAGGCGGAACCGAGGCGGGCTCCTCCATCGTCGGACTTGGAGCAACTGTAGGGGCTGCGGTGTTAGTGGCTTGTGGGGCAACAAGCGTTGGCTCGACTGTGGCCGGCTTGCTTCCACCGCTGCAGGCTGCCAGTAGGATGCTCAGGATCAATATTGTGAAAAGAACGATTTTCTTCATGGTTTCCTCTTTACTTTAGAATATAGATAACAATGGTGCAACCTGGACTGCGAAATCTCAATCCAACAGGAACACCAAAAATATAGCTTCTCCGGTTTCATTGTTACGACCGGCGATCAGAAGTCCCGACATAGCCCCGCTATCACCCAGGTTGAAAACCCAGAGATCGGTGATTGCGGGATCGTCATAGGCAGCCGACAGGGCGACGCGAGCCTTCTCTGCAGCTTCGATATTATCCAGGATCATTGGCGCTGAAATCGCAGCTTCTGGATCCTGGATGCCGCGCAGCTCAGCCACGATGTCAGGCTTTGCCCCTGGCTTGCGCGCATAAACCTGTTTCCAGGGTCCCATCCAGGCATCTTCACCATAGCGTTCCCACAGATCGCCGACGAAATACCTGTACTTTTCAAGCGCCATCTTCTCTAAATCATCGGATGCCACCTGTTTTTCATACAATACCGCGCTGCCGAAACCTGCCTGGCTTGCTGCACCATAAAATGCTTCTAGATCAGTCACAGAACTTGGTTTGGTCAGGTTTGTGTTTGTCATAAGTTCCTCCTCTGGCGCAAACAACAGCTCCCCAAAGTCGCCCCCCTCCAGCTTATAGGTGAGGGCAAGATTACCAAAATCATAGCGCCATGCCACCACCTTGGCGAGCCGGGAGAGATAATTTGTCTCCTGGATTGAAATCGGTTCGGAACAGCTCCTGGCGGTTGTTGCGATTTGGCTGACCACAAGCGTCTGAGGCAAATCATCACCGGAAACAGTGGTGTTATAGTCATTGCAGCCTGCGGACCCACTGATTTGACGATCGTCGAAGCGGAGTGTGATCTCCGTCTCGGGAAGCACCGGCTCCTGATCGCTATTCAGGTCAAGGAGCCGCCAGCTTGTGCCAGACAGGTCATCCAACGAGACTTTGCTCAGCTCTTCACTGCTCTGTTCCACCAGTCGGTCATCCTCAAGGCTGAAGACCTTGCGCACGTTCCAGGTTGGGCAGCATAATGGATCACTCGGTCCCGGTCCAATGAATTCCACGATCACCTGGCCCTTATCAATGATCAGAGATTTCACTGGCGTGCGATCTCCGATCATGAGCGCATCCAATGGCGTTGGCTCATTCCTGGCATTAAGCACCGGTGCAAGATAGACAAAGTCCCCAGACCCGGTAGAGTAGTCCACCAGGAGGGCGACGGCATCTTCAACGCCATCACCGTTTAAGTCACCTGTGGCAATGAGGTGATCGATCAAGCGCACGAAGGGGTGACCGGAACCGCCGTCTTCATAGTAAGCGGTTCCATCGGTCAGGGTGATTTGCTGATCGGGAAAGAGGCCGCTATAGCTCAAGTTACCCAGAGTATCAGCCAGCACATCCAGGGTGTTACCTTCCGGTGCTTCTGTGCCAACCTGCACCATTTCTTCAACCGTGGTGGCTAACTCAGTGTGTACTACATCAGTAGCCACCATTGCCTGCGCCTGATCTACCTGAGGGATCATGCTTGTGGCGCAAGCGGTGAGTAATAAACCGAGGATCAAGATGAAAAAGGAACCGATGATTTGTTGTTGTTTCACTACTGATAATTTCTCCATTGAGTGGTGATGTAAATGTTATGGTCACAAGAAGTAAGCCCAGCTTGAATACAACACCAAGCAGTGATTTTCTCCGTGGCTATGCTCACTGGATGAGTTCCAGCAATTTTGGATAAACCAGATCGACCCGCGCCCCAGGGCGGGTGGGTGTGATCAGGTCGTGCGGCAACCCGAGCGATTCCTCGAACTGGAAAACTACCAGGTTCTCTTCCCCATGCTCTTTCCACATCTGCTCGAATTCGGCGACCACACTGTTGTTGACCGATTCGTCATTGGCGTTGGTGATGACGATGATCTTGTCTACCGCTGGGAGCGTGCGTTTGGCATCCGCTTCTGCCGCATATCCCAGGCGCATATTTTCCAGCAAGGCGTGCAGTGGGTAGCGGGTGTAGGAGTATGGTGCTGACAAGGGGTTGTTTTCCTTATGAACCGGGTCCCACCACTGCCAGAAATCAGGCACAATAAGGAATAAGTTAGCAAACGAGCGGTTGAGCGGGCGGGGGATGAAGCCGATCCCCAGGAAGGGCGCGATGGGAGCGGCGATATCTACATCCTCTCGCTCCTGGGATAGATAAGTCGCCATAGCCCCGCCCCCGGAGATACCTGAAACGATTACACGCTCCCCCAGACCCTGGGTGATATCGGCGGTCTGGTGGGCGAACTCTGCCATCTCCTCAGCCGTTAAGCCTTTCAAAGGCTCGCCGCGGCGGTTGTCAATGCCGTGACGGGGGGTGCGCGGGATGTACACGTTGTAGCCGCGCTCGTAAAATTCCTGACCTAAAGCAACAAACTGCTCCGGGCAGCTGGTAAAGCCGTGCAGGAAAACGATGACTGTATCCGTTTTCCCGCCATGTGTTTGCAGCTGTGTGGCGCACTCGGGGTGCAGGTCGAGTTCCGCTTCCTCAGCGTGGATGGCCTGGATACGGCTCAGAGCTTCCTCATAGCTCTGTGCGGGGTCAGGTGTGAACCTGTCCATCAACGAGAAAGGCTTGAGGGCTAACACAAATAAGAGGATGATGACCCCAGCCAGTATGCCGAGGAATACGCTAAGCTTCGGATGGGAGCGGAACCAGTTCGTCATTGTTCGATCCTTATTACTGTCGATAAACCGATGGATAATTCCAGAAAAGGGCCTGGACGGTGGTCTGCCAGGCCCTGGTGTCCAAAAAGTACCGGTCAGGCCGATTTACCGGACTCTTTGACTTTGCTCGTCATGGCCTGCAGCTCGCCGCTCATCTTGTCCATGCGAGACTGCATCTCCTGCAATCCTTTCTGGTATTCATCCTGCAGTCGGGCATACTGGGTGTCCGCCTGGGTCTTGATATTCATGCGCAGCTCTTCACCCGTAGAGGGTGCGTACAGCAGCGCCACTGCGGCGCCGACCACCGCCCCTAACAGAAAGCTCAGTGCGTATTTCATTGTGTTTTCTCCATTGTTCATAGTATTTACGATTATCTCCTGCCGAAGATCAGGTTAACCACTGCCAGCACGATGATCGCGCCGACAAAGGCAACCAGCAAGCTGGGCAGGTTGAAGCCGGTCACACCTGTGCCGCCGAAGAGGCTGAACACCCAGCCGCCCACCGCCGCTCCGATGACCCCGGCGATGATATTGGTGATGCAGCCCATCTGGTCGTTGCGCTTGGTGATGATGCTTGCCAACCAACCGGCGATACCGCCTAATACGATCCAACTGATGATCCCCATGACTTAGTTCTCCTTTTCATCTTTAGAAATAGATTCTTCTACAGCTGATTCACCTGTTTCCGAACGATGAAACAGCCGGTTCCACCGATTCCTGGGCTGCTGTGCAGCTTTATCAATTGATTCGTGATACTGACTGTGAGACAGCCAGTATCCGAGTGCAAGTGCCGCGGAAAGAAGTATCAGTAGCTGCATGGTTCTGCGTTTAATCCTGATTGGATGTTAACTGCCTGAGCTGACATAGGTGGTCTGCTTGGGGAGGCGCGGGATCAGCCAGGAGAGGAATGAGTCCTGGCTGCGGCTCTGCAGATTTACTTTGCCGGGTCCGGTCAGCTCGACCACCAGCCCCTCACCACTGAACAGGGTGCTCTTCCAGCCGGCTACCTTCTTGACATTGAAGCCGATCTTCTCATCAAAAGTTACCAGATGCCCGGTATCTACCACGTATTTCCTGCCGGCTTCCAGCTCCATGGGATGGATGGCACCGTAGCTGGAAACGATCAGCGTGCCCGTGCCGCTGACTTTGAGCATGATCAGACCCTCGCTGCCGAAGAAGGTCTTGGCGCCCGACCACTTGGTATCGACCGTAATCCCATCGGAAGATGCTAGGTAGGAGCCGGACTGCACCATCAGGGTTTCTCCGCGCATCTCAACCACGGCGATATCACCTGGCAGGGGCGGCGCCAGCAAGATGTTGTCGCCATCTGCCACACCGGTATAGGTGTTCATGAAGAAGCTCTCGCCGCCGAACATGGAGCGGGTAATCGACTTCAAAAGGCCGCCTTTAGCCTGGGTTTCCATCCCCAGGTCCGGGGACATGCCGACCATCGCCCCGCTTTCGACCTGGATCTTTTCATTGCGGTCAAGCTGCACTCTGGCTACGGAGTATGAAGGCTGGTAAAGAATTTCAACTTGCATGATGAACTCCTTTCTTTGTTAAAAAAACCATCTGAATTTTGAGCCGACGTGCCTACCGCTGCGCCTGGGATGACTTCTAATCGTTATTACTTCCAGGGTTTATTCTCAGGTTTCCAAGCACCTGATCGAGATTGTCCAGTAGTGAATAGGAGCGCAGGGCAAAGTCAGCGCCAGCGTTAGCGGCTTTCCCCAATTGCTGTGTGGTATCTGCCAGGACCAGAGTACGGATTGACTGGTGCCCTTCCTTAATCCACTCGATGAGTTTGCATATCTCAATCTCGGGCAGGTTCGAATCGATCACGACCAGGTCTGGCTGCCGGTGGTTGATCATGGCAACCGCGGATAGACCACCGCTGGCAATACCAACTACATCGACATCCGCCCTTTTGGTGAAAGTCTCCTTCAGCATAAACTGCATAAATCCGGGGAGTGAAACAACCAGTACTTTGGTTTGGTCCTCAAAACTGCTCATCATTACGATGTACTCGTAGTGTGTGCTAATTGTGGATTGATAGGCACGATCAGTAGTCTATCAAAAGACCTTTGAATGCGCATCGGATGAGAGGTCTATTACAGGCTGATACAAAAAGACCCCTTCACCAGGGGTTCTTCATCCAAAAGGATGAGGATCTGTAAATTCTTATTACAAGCTATTTCAAAATGAGATTTTGAGGGGTATTTAGTGGCGCCGCCGCTTAACACCCAAATCGACATTTATTGAGATGCCCTCTAGTATCTACTTGAAAAGAGAAATGCTCTCAGACAATATCATTCTGGCGGACGTATAGTGCCAACTGAGTGCGGTTCTCCAGGTTCAACTTACGTAGAAGATTACTGACATGCGTACGAACCGTGCTGGTAGTGACCGAAAGCTCGGCCGCGATTTGCTTATTCGAGTATCCCTTTGCCACGCAGCGCAAGACATCTAACTCACGATCGGTCATAATGCTGTCTGCTGTCCGGATTTCCGGCTCCTGGGGTCTAAGAATTGCTTTGCGTGCCAGATCAGGGGGCAGAGACATGCGGTTGTGATAGATATTGTGGACAGAGCTTACCAGCTCGTCAGGCGAGGCGTCCTTCATCAAGTAGCCCAGAGCACCCAAGCTGATCGCTTCAAGAACCTGATTGTCTTCAGCGTAGCTGGTCAGCACCAGGATGCGTGCCTTTGGATTGTCTTTCTGGATTGCGGCTATCGCTTCCAGACCCCCCATGCGAGGCATCGCCAGATCTAACAAGATCACTTCTGGATGAAGCAGGCGAGCTTGCTCGATCGCCTCCAGTCCATCCGCAGCTTCACCCACCACTTCGATGCCATATTTATGGTCAGAGAGCAGTGAACACAACCCTTTACGGACGACGGTATGGTCATCTACAACTAGTACGCGGATTTTTCTATCCAAGTCATCCATCCTCATCAGGAAGTACTGGGGTGTGGTATCTCCACACGAATCTGGGTGCCAATCCCGGGTTGGCTGGAAAAGTCAATCTGTCCACCCAGGGAAGAAGTCCGCTCGCGCATATTCTGCAGCCCCATCCCGGCATAATCCTG
>JAQBDA010000150.1:0-7470 GCA_032124675.1 Chloroflexota bacterium | reverse complement strand
ATCGTCTCAGCTATGATATATCCATTGGCAGAGTAAAATGGCAGGCAGCAACGCCAGCCAATATGGTGATTTAATATCGTTATTGGGATAATTATAACCAACCAGCGTCTCGAAAACGTTACGGAAGGCGTTACGGGGAATAAATTCCGACCGCTGACGGCAGACCACAGATCGCGGTCAGCGGTCAGCGGTCCTTAGAATGGTATCTCTTCGCCCGCCTCATACACCCCTATATCTTCACCCACTAAAGCCTTTGAGCGAACCGCGAAACGCCTGCAGCCTGGCGAATAATGTCTCGCTCTCCTTGTATGCCTGGCGCAGGATTTCGGGATCGTTCAGATAATTGCGCTGGTTGATCAGATGCTGGCAGGCGACCGTCTCGATCAGAGATCGTATCGCCATATTGAGAAACCGGATCTGCTCTGCAGCCGTCAGCGGTCAACCCTTCGGGGTGCTATTGCTCAGGCGCAGCAGTCTGCCGTCTGCTGTCCGCGGTCATTAAACTCCCCCGTTCACGCCCCTCAGCACCAGGCACGCATTCTGGCCTCCCAGGCCGAACGAGTTCGACATGGCGATATCCACCTTGCGGTGCAGCGCCTGGTTGGGCGTGTAGAACAGGTCGCACTCCGGGTCGGGGTTTTCGTAATTGATGGTCGGGGGGACAAGGTCGTTGTAGATCGCCAGTGCGGCGGCGGTCGCCTCCAGCGCGCCCGAAGCGCCCATGGCATGCCCCATCATCGACTTGGTCGAGCTGATGGTGACATCGTAGGCCGATTCACCAAAAACGTTCTTGATCGCCAGGGTCTCGGTCTTGTCATTGAGCTGGGTGGACGTGCCGTGTGCGTTGATATAGTCAACATCTTTGGGTTCAATACCGGCATCCTGCAGCGCCCAGCGCATAGCCCGGATGGGTCCCTGGCCCTCAGGATGTGGAGCGGCGATATCGTAGCCATCCGAGGAGGAGGCATGCCCTGCCACCTCAGCGTAGATGCGCGCCCCGCGCGCCTGGGCGTGCTCCAGACTCTCCAGCACCAGCGCGGCGGAGCCTTCCGAAAGGACGAACCCCTGGCGCAGGGCATCAAAGGGTCGCGAGGCTGCCTGGGGACGGTCGTTGAAATCGGTCGGCAGGGCGCGCATAGCCGCGAATGCGCCCATCACCACCCCGATCACGATGGCCTCCGTGCCGCCGGTGATGACCACATCCGCTGCGCCGCGGCGGATCCACTCCGCTCCCTCGCCCACCGCCTGGGTGCCGGCAGCGCAGGCTGTCGAAGTGGTATTGTTGGGTCCCAGGCACTGGAATTCCTGCGCGATCAGGAAGGCGGGTACGTTGGGGATGCCGCTCGGCAGGAAGAGCGGCGGCATCCGACTGTATCCCTTGGCTCGGTAAATCTCGCCGGAGATATCCAGATGCTCTATCCCGCCCACTGCGGTGCCGAAATACACGCCGGTGCGCTCCGCGTCCGGCACCGGGTCGCTCAAACCGGCGTCTGAGATCGCCTGGCGGGCCGCCCCCATAGCCAGCTGCGCCACGCGCGGCATGCGCCGGGCGCTCTTGCGATCCATGAAATCGTTCGGGTCGAACTCCGGCACCTCCCCGGCGATCTGGCAGGGCAGCTCGCTGGCATCGAAATTCTTTATTTTATCGATCCCGGAACGACCGTGGATCAGGCCATCCCAGTACTCCCCCACCGAACACCCCAGAGGGGTCATGGCTCCTAAACCGGTGATCACCACCCGACGCTGGTGCATAGTTCCTCCATCTTCGCGAACCTGGCAGATTGAGAATTGCCGTGCAATGAAGCGTTTCCGCACGGCAATTCCTCTGGACGCAAATATACCATATTAAAATTCGGTGCAAAGCACTTCCTACAGGCTGCCTGAACGGATCGATACTGGGTTCTAACCCAGCCTGCGGGAAGTTAAATCAGCCGGCGGCTCATTCCACCCGGGCGATATCGCCGTCCACCACCACCCGGTATGATCTCAGCGCCTCGTCAGCAGGGCCACGCATCACCGAGCCATCGCGCACGTCGAAACACGAATCGTGCCAGGGACAGACGATGCCGTTCCCGTCCAGCTCGCCCTCGTTCAGCGGACCATAGGCGTGCGTGCATTCGTTCTGCACAGCGTAGTAGGTCCCCTGCAGGTTGACAACCGTGACATCTTCCCCGTCTACGGCCACGAGCCCGATCTGGCCCGGGAGAAGCTCAGCAACCCGGAACTCGTTCGCCTTCAAAGTCTGCTGCGGCAAAGGGGATTCTTCTGCCGCAGGCGACGCCTCGGCTTGTTCCAGGTGGACCGGCTCCCCATCCAACACTCGCATCGGGATGCGCAGGTAGACCTCCCCTTCGCGTACCTCAACGGGGTACATTTCCAGCTTTGCGCTGCGGTCCAGCAGCAGTTCGCCATTGGTCAGCTCGTACTGGTAGCCGTGCCAGGGGCAGGTGATCACGTTCCCCTCCAGCGGTCCTGTGCACACCGGGCCGCCGCGGTGCAAGCAGCTGTTGCTCAGCGCGTACCACTCGCCTTTGTGGTGGAACACGCCAATCGATAGCCCTTCGACATCTACCAGCCTGCGCTCCCCTTCAGCGATCTCTGCCGCTCGGGCAGCATGCACCTCACGGTGCTCAACCGAGCGATAAAAACCGACGTTCTTTTCATAGATCTGCACGGCAAGCTGGTGCACGGACCCCGGATCGATCACGGTGTCTGCGGCCTCTCCCTCAATCCCGCGCTCGTCGCTGTAGGCTCTGGCAAGCATCTCCAGGATGACCATCATCAGCAGATTCCACCCCCGGCTGGCGCGCGCTTCCAGTTCAGGATAGAACTCGTGCAGCTCGGCATGCAGCGCCTCGCTGATGGCGTGCTGTATCAGGCCGACCTGCCCGATCACGTAGCGCTCGGGGATGTAGATCTTCGGGTCGGCTCCGTGGGTGGTGTGGGCGCGCCCGACATAGTCCACGAAGCTGGCATATTCATCGTCGTACACGCCGGATGCCGTGCGGCGCAGGAAATTGGTCAGGTGGTGCATGCGCAGCTGCAGGTATTCCTGGTCAACGGTGGCATCTTTTTTAGAGAAGACTTTGCGCGTCGGCGGGTAGCTCAACAGGTTGGTATAGAATTTGCCTACCAGCTCGGGGATATATTTCTCGATGATCAGGCGCGTCTCGCGGATGGCTTCGGCGTCCTCCTGGGTGAAGCCGACGAACTCGGCCATATAGCGGAAATACTGCGGGGCATCTTTCGCTCCCCCGTGCATTGGGCGGTTTTGACCTGCGGTTGTCTCCATAGACTCCTTCCTTAATAAGATCGAGAGCAGAGAATAGAGAGCAGTGAGTAGAGAATCGAGAACAGAGAGCCGTGATTGGGCGATGCGGGCATCTGCCAGGATTATACCGGAGAAGGTGGCCAGCGATCAGAAGGTTTTTTCACCCGAGCAGGCACACTACAGCTCTTCAGCGGAATTCCTTATCACGCGCCAGATGCCATTGCGTGCATGGCCGAGGCACCTTGCATTGTGGCTGTTTACCTTGTGCAAGGGACGACTATGGGTGTTCTTTTCCATATACCAGCTCGTTTTTTACCCAGATCATTTGACCACGAACCTCGGCTGGCAGTTGGTCCAGATCGCGCGGCGATGGGCCCATTTCATACCTGCCCTTCATGTTGAAGCGGGAGCCGTAACAGGGATCCTCGAATGTCCGCTTATCAGAGTTGTAGATTAAAAGGCAGCCCCCGTGGGGAGAACGTGCTAAAAACGCCTGGGCGGTTTGCAGGGCTGGGTTGTAGACAACATACACTTCCACTGGAAACAGCTCTTCATCAAAAGTCGTCGTTTGCATCGATCCGTCAGCCCCGAAGGAGAAAAGCTGGAAGTGGCTGTGGTGCAGGTGGATGGGCAGGCTGCGACTGACAACGCCCCCGACTTCGATCACCCAATCGACAGGTGCATAGGGAGTGAAGGTTTCCCGGGATGGCGAGCAGCTTACCAAAATAATAAGCAGTACCGGCAGCAGGGCCAGCCAGGGTCTTTTTCCCAGGCGTATCATCATCGTTTCTCCCTCAACCACAGCGACAGGCTCTCCGGCTGCAAAGTCTCTTCCACCACCGCCAGCAGGCGCTCGCTCAGCTGCTCAGGGTCGAGCTCCTGGCGCAAGCTGGCGCTAAAAGCTTCCACGATCTTCTCGGCGTTGTACTTCTTGCGGAAAAAGCGCCGGTCGATGTCGTTCTGGATACGCCGCCGCAGCGGGCTGAACAGAGCCGCGATGAACAGGGTCGAGATGACCGCCGCGACGGCAGAGCGCTGACCGCTGAGCGCCACAAACAGCGACTGCAGCAGCGTGACCGCCCCGAAGAAAACCAGCCCCAGGGTGGCGCTCAGCGCACCGTAGACCAGGGTGCGGCGAATGATCACATCGATATCCCACAGGTGGTAACGCAGCACCGCCACGGCGATCGATGCTGGCACGCCCATGAAAGCCAGATTGTAGATGGTTGTCAAGACCATATCATAGAGCAGCGCACCGGTCAGGCCGCCGCGCCTGGGATCACCCAGACTGGTAAAGTTTTGTACCAGCGCAAAGATGATAAAAAATACAGCAAACAGAACTAACGAAAACACCACCAGCTTAACCTGTTGGCGTTCGAGCGCGCCGGCGTGCCGGTAGCGGTAGATCTGAGAATAGCCGCCCACCAGCAGGACAGCAAATATTAAAGGAAGAAAGTAGGCAAAATTGTCCGAGAGGACGTCAAGGATATCGGCCGCCAACCCATAGACCGCGAATAATCCCCAGGCCCAGGCGAACCAGCGCGCCCAGCGCGGGGTGACATGCCCGCTGGGAAATAAATACAACAGCAAAAATAAACCCGGCCACATGAACCAACCCATGTATATGTCATCCCCTGAGGGCCAGACCTCAGGCATCGAGATGCTTACACCCACCCCATTCGCCCAGCTCAGCAAGAGCAAAGCCAGGTACAGGCCAAACCAGTCTCTGCTTCTGCGCAGCAGGATCAACCACCCGCAAGCCAGAAAAGTCAGGCTGAAGACCAGGGTGATGCCCAGAGAATAGATGGCAAACAGGTTCACCGGCAGCCCCAGCCCAGCCAGGGCGCTCCGAAGCTGTTCAGCCGTCCACACGGTTTCATCCGGCAGAACCAGCGCCGGATCACGAATGACCATCTGGGCCGTAGCCGCGTAGGAGTAAATCGCCAGCAGGCTGAGTGCGGCTCCCAACAGGAAAGCCAGCGGGCGCGCCAGTCGCAGCAGCCTGCTGCTCATCTCTTCAATCCCCTTTCTCTTATCCACAAATTCACCATCTCCGGCTGCAGGGTCTCCTCAACCACCGCCAACAGGCGCTCGCTCAACTGCTCCGGGTCGAGCTCCTGGCGCAGCCCGGCGCTGAAAGCTTCCACGATCTTCTCGGCATCGTACTTCTTGCGGAAGAAGCGCCGGTCTATGTCATTCTGGATGCGCCGCCGCAGTGGGCTGAACAGGGCCGCGATCAGCAGCGTGGAGATCACTATCGCCACCGCCGAGCGTTGACCGCTGACCACCTCGAACAAACCCTGCAGCAGAATCACGCTGCCGAAATAGACCAGTGCCAGGGTGGCTGTAAGACCTCCATAAACCAGCGTGCGGCGGATGATAACATCGATATCCCACAGCCGGTAGCGCAATATGGCGATAGCAATCGCCACAGGAATGGTCGCCATTGTCAGGAAGGTCAGTAAAGAAAAGATGCCTATATCAAGGATGATCACACCTTCGAATAAATATAAGATCACAGCCAGCGCATACCATGCGCCAAACAACCCACAAGCATATAATAGCCACTTGATCTGCTGTTGCTCGAGGAGGCTTGCCCCCCGGTAACGCACGATCAGCGAAGAAACACACGACACTGCTAGGACCAACAATCCAACCGCCCAGGGAGCGATGAAAACCGGTCCACCCAAAAAAGATGAGGAGATAAAACCAATCGGGTTTGGCACTGTCCAGGACACACCTTCGAGTGAAAAGGTATCGGCGAAGGTTGAAACGAACAAAAAGACAGCCACCATGCCCATGGCAAGATAACCTACCCAGTTCCAGCGCCGCGACGGGGGACGCCCTGTGGGGAAGAGCAGCATAATCAGGAAAACCGGAAAGATCAACAGCAGCCAATCCCAACCCTTAAACCATAGTGTCAGGTACACGGTTAAGGTTGTCTGGGAAGGCGCGGCTGTCCAGCTTTGAACGTCTGGCAAAAATGGGCTGACCACATAAGAGAATGCTGCCGGACCAAGCAATAACCAGCCGATCAGGTTGCGCGGTTGGCGGGAGATGATCAGTGCTCCAACCAACGCGAAAACAATCGGGATTAATCCCCCAACCACCAGGTCGCCAGCCATACCGAAACTGTCAGTGCCAGGCTTTGGGTTTGACACCACATTGATCACGTTCTGGATCACACCCAGGCAAACAAAACCAAAGAATACCCAGGCAATCCAAGATGCTTTCAGTTTCATAACGCGGGGGCCTCCTCGACCACCATCCACAACCCATTGCTCAAATAAACCAAACCTGCCTGCTCGATCTCACTGGCGTACACGGACCACCCGTCTGTAGGCAGAGTGTAGCGGTAAACCATCTGGGCGGTGCTCACCAATATCAAGGCTAGCGCGAAGCCCAGCACCAGCCAGGCGCTGCGATTGAAACGACTCTCTTCTCGTTGATTTGTTGAACCGATCATAAATTCTTCTCTGGTTTTGGATGAACGTTGAGTCTCAGCCACAGGCTGACTTGCTCCGGCTGCAGGGACTCCTGCACCACCGCCAGGAGCTGGTCTTGCAGGTCATCCAGGTCCACTGCCTCTCGTAAACTGGCACTGAACGCCGCCACCACCTTTTCCGCGTCGTACTTACGGCGGAAGAAGCGCCGGTCGATGTCGTTCTGTATGCGGCGCCGCAGCGTACTGAACAGGGCCGCGATGAGCAGGGTGGAGATGACAGTAGCGACGGCTGAGCGTTGACCACTCACCGCCACAAAGAGCGACTGTAGCAGCACCACGCTGCTGAAGTAGACCAGCCCCAGGCTGGCGGTCAGACCGCCGTAGACCAGCGTGCGACGGATGATCACGTCGATATCCCACAGCCGGTAGCGCAAGATGGCGAAAGCGAACGATATCGGTACCAGCATGAAAGGGATGGTGCGAAAGATTGGAATGGTGATCATATAATGGACCACGCGTCCAGGTCCCGGCTGATTGGCAAACGGCAGCAGTACATTCAGGATGCCGCGGATTATCAGGTCGGAAAGCGGCATCATGATGGCTGCCGCGATCACCCACTTGGTCTGCTGGCGTTGGACCGCGCTGGAAACCCTCCGGTAGCGGTAGATTTGGGTCAGAAAGGCCAGCACTAACAGCAGGAAGTACAAACCAGATATGAGCGCATCAAGTGGCTGGCTCAACCAGCCTGGAGCCA
>JAQBDA010000149.1:0-8344 GCA_032124675.1 Chloroflexota bacterium | reverse complement strand
TGTTCTTCCAAGCCACAGCCGCCCTGCTTATCTCGGGTACGACAACAGTTTATGGTCCTGCGTGGACCAGCAGTCTGCTGAGTTTGCTTTTATGGGTGATCGGGCCTCTGGCAGTCCATTTCCACCTTTTCTTCCCCCAGGATACCAAAGTACCTGGGAAGCAATACTGGCTGTGGGGATTGTACGTTGTGGCGGTGCTGGGCTGCCTGCCGTATCTAGCCCTTGGTGCCGAGACAGTACAGGCATCTACCTGGTATTCGTACATCCTGGCAGCCAGCCGGGTATTCATGACCCTGTGTTTTACGATCGTTGTCGGTCTGCTGGTCCATGCTTACCTTCATGCGACTGCCCCTGGCGTGCGCGGCAAGATCCGCATCGTTGTGCTGGGCGGCATCCTGAGCTTGCTCCCGATTGTCTCGCTGATCCTCATCCCGGAAGCGATCCTGGGAGAGGTGATCATTCCCTTCTATTTCCTGCACCTCTTCCTGAGCATCCTGCCGCTGACTTATGGGTACGCAATATTCCGCTACCGGTTGATCGAGATCGAGCGGCATGTCAACCGCGGCGCAACTTACATCCTGGTCTACTCGATCCTGGCCGGAGTTTACCTGGTCATTTATGCCATGCTCAACCGGATATTCCCGGATACTTTCAGCGGAGAGCCATTGATCAATACCCTGGTCGTGCTGATCCTGGCGAGCATCATCGTGCCGCTGCACAGGCAGGTGCAGGTGGTTGTGGATACAATGTTTTACGGTGGGTGGTACGATTATCGTTTAGCGGTCACCCAGATCACCCAGGGATTGGAACAGGTCAACGAGCTGCAGCCGCTGGCCAAAATGGTAAGCGAGCGATTGGTGAGCACGCTCCATTTACAGGATGCGTGTTTGTTCATTCGTGATCAGAACGGGGACTTCACTGTTGTCGATGCAGCACCCCAAGTCGGATCAGGTGACCAGCATAACTTCTCCGACCACGTGTTGCCGCGCAGCAGCATCTCCTACCTGCTAGAGATCGGCGATATCGAACGGGTATCTTTGCGAGATGCCTTAACGGACGTCTATTTCACCATGGAAGAGCAGGAGCTGTTGAATACAGAGCAAGATCACCTGTGGATACCCATCCTCGGTCATGGTCAGGTACAGGGTCTGATGGCATTAGGACCCAAATTCGGCGGCGATATCTTCAGCGGCGAGGATATGGATATCTTGCGAGTGGTGGCCCGCCAAGTCGGTCCGGTGATCGAAAATGTCCATCTGCTCAACCGGCTGCGTGAATACGCTGCAGATCTCGAAATCCGGGTCAGCGAGCGTACAGCCGAGCTGCACGATTCCAAAGAGCGGGTTGAGGCGATCCTTTCATCGGTGGGCGATGGAGTTGTTGTAACCGATTTGAGAGGCCAGATACAGAAGGTAAATCCGGCATACGAGGACCAGTCTCAATATATTTCCGTGGAGCTCGTCCAGCAAAATCTGTATACAAACCTTGCTGTCCATAACCCGCCCTTAGTGCTTGAGGAAATGCGCGCCAACCTGGCAAATGGGCAGGTGTGGCGCGGTGAATTGATGAACCAGCGTAAAGATGGGACATTGTACGATATCCAGATCGCAATTGCACCCATGCGCGATCAAACCGGCAAGATTGTGAGCTATGTTGGCAGCCTGCGTGATGTAACCATCCAAAAAGAACTTGACCGGATGAAAGATAACTTCGTGTCGGATGTGTCCCACGAGCTGCGGACACCGACCACCAATATCAGTCTGTATCTGGAATTAATGGAAGATGCCCCTCCTGTAAAGCGAGATGAATACTTGAGTATTTTGAAAGAGCAGGCTTACCAGCTTAGAAAGCTTGTGGAGGACATCCTCGATCTTTCCCGCTTGACGATGGGTAAATTGAAGAAAATTGAGTTCAGCGCTGTCGACTTGAATGAACTGGCAAAGCAGGTGGTCACTGCCCACCAACCGGTAGCTGAGGCTTCCGGCCTAAATCTTGTGTTCGAGCCATGTCCGGATCTGCCAGCCGTGCGAGGAGAAGAAAACCAGCTGGCGCGCCTGGTAACAAACCTGGTGTCGAACGCTCTTCGTTATACTTCAGACGGCAGCATCAATGTCAGCACATCATATTTCGATCACCAGGTCTGTCTGTGGGTAGATGACACTGGTATGGGCATCGAGGCAGAGGATATTCCACATCTCTACGAAAGATTCTACCGGGGCAACCGGGTGAGACAGACCCGCATTCACGGAACCGGTTTGGGATTGGCGATTGTCAAGGAGATCGTGGATTTGCATGAAGGAGATATTGATATCAAAACCATAGTCGATGAGGGGTCCAGTTTCTGCATCCGGTTGCCGGTAATCGAAGAGTGAGCATGGCTGGCGAAACGATCCTGATTGTAGAAGATAATGATGTGCTCAGGCAGGGACTGGAAGCACTTCTGCAGGCGGAAGGCTATATCATCCTGACCGCAGCCCAGGGAAACGAAGCCCTCCAGCAGATGCGTTCTGTCGCACCGGACCTGATATTATCCGATATCTCCATGCCAGAGATGGACGGGTATGCATTCTTCGAACAGGTTCGTCTCCGACCAGACTGGGTATCAATCCCCTTTATTTTCCTCACTGCCCGACGCGGGAGAGAGGATATTTTCGCCGGTAAGAAGCTGGGTGCCGAGGATTATCTGGTTAAGCCGGTAACCAGGCAGGAGCTTACCACAACGATCCGCTCCCGCCTGGAGCGCAGCCACCAGCTGCTGCTGGCGCAGCTCCAACAAGCATACTCATCCACCCTGATCATGCTTGCCAATGCCATCGAACTGCGCGACCTGTATACCCGCGGTCATGTAGAACGTGTGCGCAACCATGCCCAGCTCTTGGGGGCACATATCGGATTGGCACCCTCCCAGATGGAACAAATTTTTTACGGCAGCCTGCTCCATGATATCGGGAAGATCCATATTCCAGAAAGCGTACTAAAAAAAGCCGGACCACTCAGCGAGGAGGAGTGGATCGAGATGAAAAAACACCCGGTCATTGGTGAGGAGATGGTAAAGGATATCCCTTATCTCAATCCATCGATTCCTGTGATTAGGAGCCATCACGAGCGATGGGATGGTAAGGGTTATCCGGATGGGCTGGCAGGGGAGGAGATCCCCCTGGTAGCGCGCATTGTCACGATTGCTGATTCCCTGGATGCAATGTGCAGTACGCGCCCATACCAGGCGGCCTTGTCCGCGGATCAGGCCTATGAAGAGATATTGCGAGGTAGTGGAACAAAATACGACCCCAGTATCGTCCGGTCTTTCCAGCTGATCTGGGATGAGATCCAGGAGAAACTGGTATCGGTTTCTGATTAGAATAGCTCTTCAAGGCGAATTGCTTAAGTAATCGGCTGTAAATACCAATGTTTTTTTTCAACCCACTTTCAGCCGATTAACTACGTATCCGCCAATAGAGAGTAATATATCTTCGGAGCTTGCCGTTCCACAAGTCCGTTGGCTATGCAAGCCAGACGGAGCAGTACATGTTCCTCCCAAGGACGGCCGATCATCTGGATTCCAACCGGGAGTCCGGCAGGATCGTAGCCGGTAGGAAATGATATTGCCGGGTGTCCGGTGAGGTTCGGAGCGAGGACAAAGCGCATAATCTCCGTGAGCAAGCTCAGATCCGACTCACCGTTGGGTTGGGCATCCGGACGGATTGGGGGAGCAAGGACCGCAGTTGTTGGCGTGACGATCACATCCACTTTTTGGAATGCACCCTGGAATGTGGCCATCGTCCGGGTGCGGATGCGTTGAGCTTTCACATAGTCGCGGGCAGTAAATGTGCGTGCCAGGGCGAGGTTCAGACGCACATCATTGCCGAAATCTTTATTATGGTCGTTGTAGACGCTGTCCAACGCGGTCGTCATCTCAGCTGTGATCGTGATTACGTGGGCGACCCTGGCTGCCTCAAGGTCGGGTATCTCGATCTCCTTGACTGTTGCACCGAAGCCCTGCAAGGAATTGACCATATGCTCACAGCTCTTGACAATCTCGGCTGCAGCATGCTGGAACCAAGGGGTATAGATGCCAATTACCAGGTTGCTTAAATCAGCATCTTCCAGCGAATCTAGCACGATAGAAGGTTGGACCAAGGAATTGGGATCTCTAGGGTCAGGACCCGCCAGGACTGCATATCCCAAGGCTGCATCCATCGCTGTTGCAGCTATGGGTCCCAGATGTCCCATACTCCAGGTGAGCGGTGCCGCGCCATACTCGCTCACACGTCCATAGGTTGGTTTTAATCCCACAACGCCGCAAAATGCCGATGGCACGCGAATCGACCCGCCACCGTCGGCACCTAAAGCCAGTGGGCACAAACCAGCAGCCACAGCAGCCGCTGAGCCGCTCGAACTGCCCCCGGTATGGTGGTCAGGTTGATATGGATTGCGCACAGTACCATGGTGGGGATTCAGACCAGTCACACCGATGCCGATTTCATGCATATTGGTTTTACCGATCAAAAGCGCTCCTGCTGCACGCAGCTTAGCTGCTACGGTGGAATCCTGTCGGGCGGGTGAGCTCCCAAGGAAGCTGGTGCCCACAGTGGTCGGGTATGGGACCTGATCGACTTCATCTTTGACTGCTACCGGAACGCCATCCAGGTAGCTCAGCGGTTTGCCTTCCTGGAGCCGTTTCGCGGAGGCGCTGGCCTGTGTCATCAGGTCGTCCCTGTCCTGAGCGATCATAATGTGCATATCCGGAGAATCTTCACCAACCGAGTCGGCTATCTCCAGGATGCGCTGGGCTACATCCTCCGGTGAGGTTGCTCCATTACGATACGCGCTGGCGAAATCCCGAATCGTTGAGAAGGAGAAACCTCTCTGCACGGGCAGGTTGTCGTACATCGATGTCCAATAATCTCCGCCAAGAGAGACCTGGCTCACCTCACTGGCTGAAGCGGCGGGATACAGTGGCAGAAAAGTAGGTGCTTCGTCGGCTGCCATTTGGCGGAATCCGAGGATACCGCCATTCTCCAGCAGCTGGTTGATCACCATCCAGCGAGTTGCCGATGATTCAATGATATTCGTGAATGCGCTCAGGCCTGCACCCGCCAAACGCGGCAGTTTCAGTGATTTGAGATCGTATAGTTCAGATTTATCCATTTCATCCTACCTGCTGGTTACCCTTTCCAATCACTGGCCTGGTCCAGGATTTCCATCTCATCTGGGAGAAGCCGCAGTCCAGCTGCCCCCAGATTGTCTTGCAATTGTTCAATAGTACGGGGTCCGATGATTGGGCTGGTGACAAGAGGATTGCTGAGCAGCCATGCCAGGGACACCTGGCTGGCCGATAGGCCGCCCCTCTCGGCTCCGATCTTCATTATGCTATCCAGCAAACCCCAATTGCGGTCGTTAAAATATTTCTGAACGCCTCCAGCCCGTTTGCTTTCCGTGAGGTTTCCTTTCCGGTATTTCCCACTCAGGAAACCGCCACCGAGCGGGCTGTACGGCAGCACGCCCAATCCATAGCTGCGGCATACTTCTGCCAGATCACGTTCGAACTCAGCCCGGTTCACCAGGCTGTAGTGAGGCTGGAGGGTGTCATATCGGATCAGCTCTCCGGATCTTGCGGTCCAGATCGCCTCCATCAATCGCCATGCCGGATAGTTGGAACAACCGAGATAGCGCACTTTGCCCTGATGGACCAGGTCGCTGAATGCAGACAGAGTCTCTTCGACAGGAGTGTTTGCATCATACCAGTGGGTTTGATAAAGGTCGATGTATTCGGTGTTCAATCTGCGTAGAGACGCTTCTACCGCCAGCATGATATGACCACGCGAGAGCCCTTCATCATTGGGGCCATCTCCCATGCGACCGCGCACCTTGGTCGCAATTACGACCTGATGGCGTGGGATATTATATTTCTTGATCCACCTGCCGATGATCGTCTCAGCAATCCCACCCGGGTTGCCCTCTACCCAACGTGAGTAGATATCTGCGGTATCAATGAAATTTATTCCTGCCTCGAATGCAGCATTGAGGATTTTATAAGATAGGTTTTCATCCGCTGTCCAGCCAAACTGCATACTTCCCAGACACAGCTCTGATACCCTCAATCCGGTGCGCCCGAGGTTGTTATAATTCATTCCCTCCCTCCTTTGGATATATGTGGCGAATCAGGGTATTCTCTGGCAAGAAACCTGCCAGAGAATACTCCGAATTCGCCCTTATCCGAATCCGCGTTAATTTGAGACATACGGGATATAGTTCAGTATCCTGACTTTCAGGGTAGCTGTAGCTGCCTCTCCAGGACCGTATTTTGAGGACACCTGTTCGATCGTGTTGACGTAGTCTTTCGGTAATGGAGCGCTCACATTGATCTGAATCTGGCAGGTCTTGCCACCCAGGATGGTGCCATCTGACAGGCTGAACGAACCATTGCCTGCTGTTGGGATGAAGGTTGGTGTCCCACACTCAGACGACCAGTTGAAATTCAGCGGGCTGGCGAGCACCAATCCGGCTGGGAAGGAATCCGTGAGGGCAACGCTGAACTGCGTGGTCGCGAAGTTGGGATTATGTATCGAGAGCTGAAGGGTAGAGACCCCGCCTACCGGGATCGTATCGGGGATAAACTGCTTGGTGAGCTCAATCGGTTTTACACCGCCCATCAATTTTATCGAGATGCTCCCATTCATATCCTTGGTGGAGACAGTGGTCATCGTCTCTGTGTATGCACCACTTGTAGGCGAGTAAAAGAAACTAAGCTCGCAGGTATCGCCGGGCACCAGCCCGCCGGCACAGTTCTGCGAACCGCTGAAGGGCGGGTTGACATTCACCGTATCGATTTTTGTCACCGTGGATTTGCCGGTGTTCTTGACGATGACTTTCTGAGGGGCGCTGGTCTGGCCGTTTTCTACCGGGCCGAAATCAAGCACCAGGGGACTGGCGCTCAGTTCCGGACGGACGCCAGTCCCGCGCAGGGTCACCGCGAAGGTGCCGGCACTGTTCGTTGTTGTAGAAGTTGTGATATACGAACCGGGTGCCAGAGGGGCGAAGAAATAGGTGTATGTGCAGGAACCACCCGGGTCTACACTGGGAGTGCAGTCCTGTGAATGGGAGAAGGGTATTCCAATAACACTAATGTCGAATCCTGTGATGGGATTCGAGATATCGAGGTTGTTAAGGGTGACATCCTGATCTATCCCGGGGTTGTTTATCCCGACCGAACCGAAGTCGATATCCAAGGGCGTCACATGCTGGCCGGAAAAAGGCAGCGATTGACCTTTGCCCGTCATGTTAATTGTGAATGGACCTCCGTTGGTGTTCACCGTGGAAGCCGCGTTAAACGTGCCAGCCTGGGTTGGCAAGAAATTGTAGAAATATCGGCATTCCTCGCCCGGCAGCAGGCTGGTGGGACAGTCATCGGCAACTGTGAAGGGAGCAGAAACATTTCCGCCGCTGAATCCGCTCAAGGCTGCCAGACCGATATTGCGTACCACCACGATCTGCTGGTCAACGCTGGTGTCCTCAGTTTCTTCCTTGATGGTTGGTACGACGGGGCCAAAATCAATGACCAGAGGGGACACACTGAATTCAGGGCTTACACCTCGTGCCTTTAGCTTGACCGTGAAAGGACCGGCATTGGTGTTGATCGTTGTGGTGGTGTTCAAATCACCAGCACTGGAGGGGGTTACCCAAAATGAGTACTGGCAGCTGGTGCCCGGCTGCACACCTGCGGCGCAGTTGTTCGCGACATGGAACGGGAGCGGGACTTTCCCGCCCGTGAAGTTCGCCAGCAGTGCATCCCCAATATTTTTGACCGCCACGGTTTGGGTGACACTCATCTCGCCAACCCCGACCGGTCCAAAATCCAGATCCAGGGGCGTTGCCCACAGGCTGGGCGCCAGTGCTGGGGCTTCTGGCTCCAGCGGACCTATTTGGAGCGTTTGTGCTGTTCCGGGCTGCATGAAACTGATCGTCCACACCAAAATAAGTATCAATGCTACGGGGATGCGCATGGAAATGGATTTGTTAGCCATGTCGGATCGACCTCCTCAGGGTGAGAGCTGGGTTTTGGATACTTATGTTCAAATGGCTATTCTGTATTGATGATCAAATTTCGGAAAGGATTGACACCGAATTGGGTGAAAGATTTGAAGCGATTCAGGGCTGTGAGATTAACATTATACACGCGATTATTGGAGAGCGGATCGATCAAGATGAATTCCAAATGGGTTGATTATCAGTTGAGTATCCGAGCTTTGACTCGCTAATTACCAAACTGTGCGCACGCAACTACTGCCTGATGTCTCAACGTCTTGGGCTGGTTCAACGGATTGCAGTCAGTGATGGGCATCAA
>JAQBDA010000148.1:0-11383 GCA_032124675.1 Chloroflexota bacterium | reverse complement strand
GCCTTGGCGTGGGCTTCATCCCGGCTGGCGATGGCGACCAGATCACCGCGCCGGGAGGCGCGGATTGCGGGGATCAACCGCCGGTTGATGCGGGCGGTGGATAAAAGTCCCCAACGAACTTTATTCATGCCGCAACCAATGAGCGCGCCATAGAGACCGCACCCATGGCGTCTTCGGCATATCCGTCTGCGCCGATCTCTTCCGCCCAGGAGCGGGTGACCGGAGCACCGCCGACCATCACCTTCACCTGCGCGCGCAGTCCGGCCTCGCCCAACGCCTCGATCACCTGCCCCTGTACCGTCATGGTGGTGGTGAGCAGCGCCGAAAGCCCTACCAGGTTGGCGCCGGTCTCCTTGACCATGGCGACGAATTTCTCGATGGGCACATCCACGCCCAGGTCGTGTACTTTAAAGCCGTTGGCAGACAGCATGGTGCCGACCAGCGATTTGCCGATCTCGTGGATATCACCCTTGACCGTACCCAGCACGACCGTACCAGCCACCTCAAGGGTCTGCTGGTTGGCTTGTAGTTGGGGCTCCAGCAGGTCCATGGCTTGCTGCATCCCATCGGCAGCGATGATCAGGTCGGGCAGGAAATACTCACCCGAACCGAACTTCTCTCCGACAACATCCATACCAGGCATCAGTCCCTGGCGGATGACCGCCATCGGGTCGACGCCAGCCGCCATGGCTTCCTGGGTCAGCTCCACGCACGCATCCGGGTCGCCATCGATCAAGGTCTGGCTGATTTTTTGAAATATTTCATTTTCCATATTGCGCTCCTTTTGATTTCACCACTTTATTTACCACAGAGACACAGAGAGCACAGAGTAATTTTAAGTATATTGATTATCCGCGATCACTTGTCATCTATAGATATTATGATTTTTATCAGACCGGAAACATGGGCATCTCTGGACTACCCGTGTCTTGATTATTAAAAAACTCAGTGTACTCAGTGTCTCTGTGGTGCGATATTATTGTTTTACCGGGAAGAACAGCCGGTGTGAGAACTCGTTCGTGAAATTTGGATGTGATGACAATTCGATATATTCTAACTGATCGGCGATCTCCTCCGCAAATTCTCGCTGCCGGGTAGAGACAAGCATCTGCCGTGCGCCTGCTCCGGCGGCGTTGCCAACCTGGCGGAATCGAGACAATGGCAGAGACGGGAACATGCCCACCCGGATGGCGCTGGGGACACTGATATACGTGCCAAATGCTCCGGCAATGATGAAATCCTCGATCGCCTCGGCCGGGATGCCAGCTTCCGCCAGCAGGATCTCGATTCCGGCGCGGATAGCACCCTTGGCAAGCTGGATCTCGTTCACATCCCGGCGGGTCACCAGCACCTCTTTTCCGTGACCGCTGTCGCCCGTCTCAGCCAGCACGAATTCATTCAGTCCATCCCGCCTGCGCACCAGTGGATGCGTGCCCACCAGAGCACCGCGCTGGTCCAGCACGCCCGAGCGGAACATCTCCGAGATTGCCTCCAGGATGCCCGAGCCGCAGATGCCTACCGGGGGTTGGTCGCCGATGGTCTGCACGCGGATGCGCCGGTCCTGGTCGCTGATCTGTACACGTTCTATGGCACCGGGAGCGGCGCGCATGCCATCGCGGATATGCGCCCCCTCGAACGCCGGTCCGGAGGCGCACGAGCAGCACAGCAGGCGGTCCTGGTGCTTTAGGCTGATCTCCGTATTTGTGCCGATGTCCAGCGCCAGGGTGGTGCGCTCTGCCCGCCAGGTATTGGTCGCCAGCACCATGGCGACATGGTCGGCGCCCACATACCCGGCGATATTGGGCGGCAGGTGCACGTATGCACCACGGCCGAGTGCTAGCCCCAGGTCGCCGGCGCGCAGGTTAAGGGCTTCGCTCACCGACGGGACGTAAGGGGAGTGCCCGAGCTGGGAGACCGGCAGCCCGGCGAATAGGTGGTGCATGGCGGTATTGCCCACCACCACCGCATCGACGATTTGCTCACGCCTAATGCCTGCCGTTGGACCGATTTCTTCCAGCAGGTTTACGGTCAGCTGGTTGATCGCCCCAAGCAGCCGCTCTTGCAAGGTCCGCCGCCCGTCAGGGTGCTTGTCGCAGTAAGCGATGCGGCTGACCACGTCTTCGCCGAAGGCGATCTGCGGGTTCATCGCCCCGGCTTTGGCATGTGTCTCTCCGCTCTGCAGGTCGACCAGGTAAGCTGCTACTTTGGTCGTGCCGACGTCGACTGCCAGACCCGCCAGGCGCACCTCTTTGGGTATCCAGCAGATGACTTCACGCCCACGCAGCACGGCGCGCCCTGACCAGCCTGAATCCCGCAAGTCCGCTGAGAGGGTCTGGAGCAGCGCCAGGCTGTAATCGGGCGAATCCACCAATCCTTTGGTGACCAGTGCATCCGTCACCCGGGCGGTGTCGGCGCGCAGGTCGTGCAGATTTGGCGGTTCTACATCCAGATCGTAAGCGGCAACAGCCGGGGCAGGCGCTACCCGGGTGCTCTGCCCTTCCACCTGTAGGCGTTGGGGGGTGGTCAGCGATTCGGGAGGGATATCGATCTTGACGTCGCTGGTTGGAGCGGCCTGGCAAGCAAGGCGGTAGCCCTGGGCTAACTCCTGATCGCTGAACAGGCTCTCCTCTTCCAATGTAATGGGGGTCAGGCTGCCTTCTACCAGGCGTATCTGGCAGCTATCGCACACCCCCACGCCGCCGCACACCGAAGCCAGCTCCACCCCGGCGGATTGGGCGGCTTCCAGCAGGGTCATGCCTGGGTTAACCTCCGCCCTGCGCCCGACCGGCTGCATATTGACGATATGTTTTAACGAGGGCTGTTCATTGTCCGGCATAGGCGGCTTTCATGATCTCGTCCAGGGCGCGGGTCTGCTCGTCGCTCAGTGGGGGCACCTCGTGCTCCGCAAGAATTTTCTGCGCCTCGCTCTGGGCGCGCTCAATCACGGTGGTAGCTCCGGCTGCTTGCCAGGTATCGTAGCTCGATTCCTGGATGCCCAGCCTGCCGTGCCAGATCTCTCCCGCCCGCAGGTACTGGCGTGAGTGCTTTTCTTTCAAGAAGTTGCGCCCGCTGTCCATGGCATGCGCGATCACATCCACCGCCAGGCTGTCCTGGTCTACTGCGAAGCCGCGCCGCACACGCTGCACCATACCGTAGATATCATCATCAGCCACGATCTGGAAGTTGGAGGAGATCGTTCCGCCCGCCATCTCACCCACGCCGGAAAGCTCATCGGCACCCGCCAGGGCAGGCACCAGGGCATTGATAGCGCGTTCGTATCCGCTCTGCATGTCGGCTGCGTAGCCGCTGGCGGCCAGCCCGTACACATTGACCGGCAGGTTGTAGTGGTGACCGAGCTGCACCGTGCCGGCAGACAGCAGGCCGACTTCCGGGTTGCCCCAGATGGGCGCGCCGCTGCGCATATTGAGCACCGAGAGCCTGCCGCAGTACACCACCGGGTTGCTCGGATTGGTAAGCTGGATGAGCACGATCGAGGCCAGGTTCTCGGCGTTCTGCTGCACCAGCGATCCCGCCAGCGACATGGGAGAGGTCGCGCCGACGGACGGGCAGGGCAGCGGGCCGCAGGGCAGACCGTGGCGGGCGATCTCCATGAAGACCGGTACGATCTCGCCCAGGAAGTTGAGCGGGCTGACCGGCGAGGCGCCCAGCGAGACGGCAGGCTGGTCGCCGAAGACGACCTGCATCATCTCATACAGCCTGCGCACCTCCTGCGGCGTGGTAACCCCCGGACCGTTGACTACCTTGAGCGTGTTTCGCACGGTCTGGTCGAACATGGTCAGGATCATCATATGCGCGGGGACGTCGCGCGGCGTGTAAAGGGGCGTGATGGTGGTGACGTTCTCCAGGGCATCCATCAGGCGGGTGCTTTCGGCAACGTCAGCGGCTGTCGCCTGGCGCAGCCCGCCGCCGGGGCTGTCGAATACATCGCGTGCCCCGCCCAGGTTGTGCACGTGCAGGCTGCCATCCCCCAGGATTGCCGTGCCCTGCCGTCCGTGCAGGGTGACGGTGGATGGGCATTTCGCCAGGCAGGCTTCCACCAGGTCCGGCGGCAGGCACAGCCTGTCATTTCGCTCTGTCGCACCGTGGTCGAAGAGCAGCGCCCGCCCTTCTGGATCGTCGATCAGGATGCCGGTCTCAGCCAGCACGCGCAGCGAGGCATTGTGGATTTCAAGGATTTCTTCGTTGGTAAAGAGGGTAAATTTCATATCAGAATAGTGGAGAGAGAAATTCCGGGAGCTGTCTTATTCGCCATAACACACCTCACTTCTGGGAGCGCTCTGATCCCGAGTGGGTAATTAATTAATGCCCTTACTCAGGGCAGCAAGGCGACGATCTTGCGGTAATCAGCTTCTGGAAAAGCGCGCAGGGTTTCGGTCTTCACACTCCCTTGAGCACCGGTCGCCAGCGCCAGAGCGGCGGCAACTTCGTCATTTGGCGCTTCGATAATAACGACTGCATCGTACTGCCCCATAACCAGGTAATAATCCTTGATGCTTGCCCCCACCGCTGCAAACTGTTTCTTGGCAGCGTCGAGGCGGTTGGGGCTGTCCTTGATATTCTGGATGCCTTGCCCTGTGAAGCTCAGCAAAACAACATAGGTATTCATCACTGTTTCTCCTTTGGATGGTGGCGAAAGAGCGCTCCCTGGCTTCAATTTTAACACGTCCAGCGCGGAAATCACTCGATCTCGTAGGTGTACCCTTCCGCCAGCCGCTGCCGGGCTTCCAAGTGGCGGCGGATGTACTGCCCGCAGTTGCTGCCGATGCGGTTCTCTTCCACCTCGCCGATGCTGACGATCACGTGGTAACCGGCGTTCTCCAGCCGAGAGACCACCTGGTAGTCTGAGCTGCCGTTATCCGGGTCGATGTACGAGCTCAGCCGGTTCTCCGAAGCCCGGTAGGTCGGGTTGAGGGGGGTGATCTTAACCAGGAACTTCTCAGGCGAGAAATAGCGCAGCAGCACCTGCGGATCGAGCGGCACGCCCTGCGCCAGGGCGAAATTCAAGGTGACCTTGCGGTCTCCGGGTTTATAGAAGCGCTCTCCATAGTCCGCCATCTGCTGGAAGCTCCACTTACGTACCGGGATGATCTCATCCCGCAGAGCTTCATCGGTGGAGTGCAGCGAGAACTGGAACTGAAACCTGCCGCCTGCATACAAGCGCTGTTTGATCTCCAGCAGCCGCTCGAGGAATGCATCCCCGCCGAGCGGGGCGATGGTCGAGATCGAAGGCATGAAGCCGGGTGCCTGGTAGCGCGCGGGCATCCCCTCCAGCACGGCCAGCACGGCCGGGTTGAGCGATGGCTCTCCCATACGGGCAAACTGGATCTTGAACTGACGGCTGGGGATCACCCCGTCCGGAAAGCGTTTGCGTACCAGGAAGTCGATCTGGGCGAAGATCTCCTGCTCGGTCAGCTTACCGGTGAAGAACCCACCCGCATCGCACATCTTGCACTGCACCGGGCAGCCGCACATGACCGATACCAGCAGGATCCATTTGTCCTCGATCGGGAATGGAGGCTGCAGCGCCTGTACGCACTCAACCAGCCTGTCCTCGCCGTAATCCAGGATATATACAACAGCAATGTCTTCCCTTCCGGTCGATGCGATCACCTTCATCTGCGCTCCTTGAGATACTGGTAAATTTTCATCGCCGCCAGCATACCATCGCCCACAGCAATCGCGGTCTGGCGGTACATGCCACGATGGATGTCACCGATAATGTGCAGCTTTCCTTCAGCTTGCAGGTTTTTTATGTCTGCCAGACCGGAGAGCAGGTCCAGCCTGGGCATACGCCCGAGCGCCCCGATCAAGTAGTCGGCCTCCAGCTGACCATCCCCGTCCAGACCGGTCGTGCTGATCAGCAGCCCGCCATCCGGCTGCCTGGATAGCCGCGTGACCCTGGTGAACGGCTGATAGGCAATGTCTTTCGAGGCCTGTGCTCGCTCCCATAGCAGCGGCAGGCATTTCAGGCTGTCGCTGCGGTTGAGCACCAGGACTTCATTACGCTGAGCAAGGTTGAGCGCGTAGTCGAACGCCGCATCGCCGGCGCCGACGATCACGATGCGCGCCTCTTGCAGGTCGCGCAGCGGGTAGACCTCGTAGCACACCCGCTCCCGGACTTCCCCCGGGATCATCGCTTGCGGGAAGATCACCGGTTTGGTGCCGGCTGCCAGGACTGCAATGCGGGCCTGGTAGCTGCTGCTCTGTGTCTGCAAGTTATACTCCGCTCCATCGTGGTCAAGGCGGGTGACTTCACCCAGGGTCATCTGCACCCCAGCCCGTATGATCTGCTCCTTAAAGCGGCGTACAAGCTCCACCCCGGGAATACCGCCGGGGAAGCCCGGGTAGTTTTCGACCAGGTTGGCGTTGTGCAGCAGCCCGCCGACCAGCCTGGCCTCGAAGAGCACGGCCGGTATCCCGTAGCGCTTGAGCTGCAGGGCGGCGGTCAGCCCGGCAGGTCCGGCGCCGATGATGGCGGCTTCATGAACGGTTGTGTCAGACATATCACATTCTGTCGTGATGCAAGACAGCGTCTTGCCCAAGACGGCGTCTTGGCCTATAACACGCTTGAAATCTCCTCAGCCAGGGTTAGCGTGGCAAACCCGTGAGCCAGGTTGGTCAGACTGGCACGGTGAAATGCTTCATTGAATGTCGCCGTACCGTCGACAAGGAAGAATACTTCAAAACCACGCATGAACGCTGAGCGGGCGGTCGTCTCGCAGCACAGATGAGTCATCACGCCGGACACCAGCACCTGGTGTACCTCCGCCTGGCGCAGGACTTCCTCCAGGTCGGTTTCATAGAAGGCGTCGTACTGGTGCTTGGTGATGACCGGGCTGTCACCCACCTGCATAGCGGCCACGATCTGGCTCAGCGGGCTGCCCTCCCCGATCAGGTCGCGCCACCAGACGGACATCATCCCGGCGTCTTCTTGGCTGTTAACGTGCCGGGTGAAAATTACCGGCAGGCACCGCCGCTGGTATGCCCCGACCAGCCTCTGCAGCACGGGGATGATCGCCCCCGCGCTGGGGATGCAGGCATGCGAGTCTGGGTCGAGGAAATATGCCTGCATGTCCAGCACCAACAATGCGGAATTCACCGGCTCGTAAACCAATCCCCTGGAACGGAGGTGGTTTATGCTGTCGCGCATCAGTTCACCGGCCTTCGCGGCGATATTCTCAGGTGTGAAATATATCTCTTTCACTGAGATTAATGTATCTGGGATGAGGAAAAATGTCCAGTGATAAGTTTCCCGAAATTCCCGTCAGTATTCCTCAGACAGCCTGACTTTATACAAATATTTCAGTCCCATCTCATCTACCTGAAACCCCATGTTCTCCAGCTCTGGGGCGATTTTCCATAAGGTGTACACCGGCAGCCCGGGTGGGACGGTGATTCTCTGCTGCCAGATGTGCATACCTTCTTCGCCGGTGAGATACATTCCAATCTCCTTGGCGTCAGTATCAAAATCTGGCAGGGCATAGATATTGCGCTGACTCTGCCCCTCACCGATCAGGTAATACCATAGGTAGGTTGCATACTCATACTCATCGGCTATGATCAATGCTCCATCCTCGATTTCCGCCAGGATCTTCTCGATGATCTCAGCGTGCAGAGTGTGCTGGCTTTGATCGACACGGCGATAATTGATCGCCAAAAATAGAACTGGGAGAGCCATTAAGACAAGCGTATAACCTGGCTTGCGAAGAAAACGCCGTGCAATTTCTTCCAGGGCGAAACCGGTATAGATCGCCGCAACTAAAAAGCTGGGCATGTAGACACCATCCGGTCCGGGGAATTCGAGCTGTAGAACCAGCAAGGTGTTCGTTACCAGCAATAATAACAGGGCAGCATTTAGCCAGCGCTCCTTCACCAGGACCACGCCCCATAGGGCCAGCGGGATCAGCAGCAGGAAATTTGTCCAGAAAAAACCCAGCGCCAGCGGTACGCGCTCGCGCATGATTTCGCCCAGGGTCATATGAAAGGCGACATCCGTCCCCGGACTGCGCATAAAATTCAACCAGGTGCGGGTATCCGACTCCAGGAACAATGTACTCGGGTCGTTGGTACGCCAGACGATATACAGATATTGGGATAATCCGAGGGCAATGCAGCCTAAAACAACAAGGATTTTCTTGGGATTCCAAAAGATGCTCTTCTCCGTGACCCACACCAGGTAGATGAAAGTAGGCAGCAAGGCGATCATTGTCTGGTGGTTTCCAAAAGAGATCGCGTACGCCAGACAGGCAGAGTAAAAGTATCGATCTCGTTTTGAGTGGCGCCATCGAATGAGCAGATTTAACACTATTGCTAAGAATAATATATTTAAGCTGTAAACCTCGGCTGCCAGGGAGAACAACCAGTAGGTGTAGCTGAGCGCATAGGTCAGGCTGGTGACAAATGCTACCAATGGGCGGATACGCAGCTCCACCAGCAGGTTGAAAAACACCAGGATTGCCAATAACGAGAAGCAGGCGGACAGCAGATTGACCTTGAAAGCCAAAGTGCCTTTTGGGAAAAGGTTTACAAAGGCATAGTTCAGCATCAAATACAGCGGGTATCCGGGCAGGTGGGCAGTCCCGAGCACCTTACCGGCGAACTGGAACTTGGCCGAATCGCCCCAAAATCCCAACCCCGGCAGCAGCGTTTTGTAATAGATAGGGGTCAGAATCAAGATTAACAGCCCATACCAGGGCAGCAAACTATCAATCAGCCGCTGCCAGGCATGGCTTAGACTCTGGGATTGTACACTGCTATGGGACATCATCATCTGGTGCTGAACAGCGCCACATAGAGTCCGGTGTTCGGGTCAGAATTGTGGGCGATTCCCCCAGGATTACCACCATTTCTGCCAGAATATATTGGTCCATTTTACAGCCTAAGATAAGCACGTCGGACGAATTGGGGAAGTCTGTCGGAGGCTCACTGATTGGCAGGGCAATAATATCCCGGTTGGTGTTCGCCAAATAAAAGATCAAACGGCTGTCAGAAGAGGGGACTTCACTCGGTGATCCGGTTCCGTTATCACCCTGATTCGCTTCGAAAAAGCGCGGGTACATCCCCTGTCCAAGGGTCAGGTAGCTATCCGGTCGTTCGACGATGGGCTGTATCGTTTCCTGGCTGATGCCAGCCTTATCGAGGGCGCCATTGCGTCCCAGGTCTGACATAACTTCCTTTGAGCTGATATCAGCATATCGATCCGGGACTACACGCTCGACAAAAGGCATCGCCGCCGCGATCAGAGTAAACCCTACCAGAATCGCCCCAGCCTTTCCCAATGGATATCCCCCAGCTGAACCTGAAACCACCTCTATCTCTGGTAATCCGATGCCGTCTTTGGGGACCAGCTTGTTCTCAAAGTAAGTGACAAGCCAGGCTGAGAGCTGGACAACCCCAATTGCATAATACAATATGCTGGCCCAATCGACAGGCAATATATAGCGCCAACCTGAGTTGCGAAAGACTGCATTGCTTAAGCTGTATACCATCAGGATGAAGAGAGGGAATAAACCAACAATTCGCCACCGGTAAGCCGCCATTCCAGTACCGATTGCTATCACCAGGGTGCTCAGCAGCAGTGGTAGCCACTGACCAATCTCTAGATTGCCAGCCCAGTTTTTCCAGAACGGCAAGCCACGTACATAGCTGTGCATCGAGCAGCATTCTTTCCACAGTTCACCTGGCTGGTAGGTAATCGTTGCCAGCAGCTTATCGAAACCCTTCAGGTCATAGACAAGGTCAAGCGAGGCTGGCAGTACCAGTAAAGCGGAGATATTGTTGTGCATGAAGTGATTCGTCACAAATTGGGCGACAATATTCGGCTGCCTCAACGTGAAGTCCAGCGCACTGCTGCCTATTCTGGAGACATATTCTCCTCCTGTCTCGCTCACGTCGGAGCTGTATCCGAGCGGCTGCAATTCCAGGCTGTAGCGCTCAGCAAGCAGTTTCGCCTGGGTCGGGTTAGCCATCTCCGATAAGCCCAGCATCCCGCTGACTTGCCATGTGCGCAGTATCCAGGGTGATAGCACAATCAAGCTGCTCACTCCAAGCAGGAACCCATTTCTTAACCACATGGATGGCTTGCGCCAGAAAAATGCCAGGATGATGAGCAGTGTAATCGGCAGAATTACCGCTACCTGCAGCCGGATCAGGATTGCCAATGCCAAAACCCCACCCGCCAGCACCGGGTGCACTTTCCTTGAAACCGGATCTTGCAGCCAACGGGTGATGATCAAAGCGTAGGCGATCACGAGCAAGGTCAGGGGCAGATCGGCCATGATCAGCTTGGCGTGTGACGTGTTGATCTCACCTGACAGGGCGATCGCATTGTACTCCCGCAATACCAACAGGCTCCCAGCCAGTGCTCCTGTGAACCTGTGATGAAGAGATTTCCCTAACAGGAAAATCAGGACAGGTATCATGGCGTACAGCATAACCTGCCAGGGCACCACCCTCTGGTAGTCCAGACCATTTACAGCATGTGACAGTGCCAGGAACAAGACATACAGCGGGCGTATCGCATCCGGGTCATAACCAACGCCGTTGAGCAGCTTGATGGCATCCAGATCGTAATGGACAGCATCCGAGTTTGGATAATATTCGAAATTGGGTGGAAGTGGGGCAGGTGAAAAGTAAGTTGGTTTCAATGGCTGCCCTCCCCACAGCCAGACAGCAACACCCCACAGCAAGATACAGATTACCAGGTCCGCAGACCAATCCGGGATACCCCAGGTTATCCTGCCATTTGTTTGATTAAACTTTGACAGGAGCAGTTCTTTCAATCCCCAGATAGCAGACAGGACAGCCAGCGCCAACAGAACCTGGATGCCGATGATGGGAACCCCGGGCGTGCCCCAGCCGACAACGTCCGTTCTCAAGCCCAGGCCGGTTAAACCGGTGAATACCACCAATAAGCTGAAAATGAGCAGCGACATAAGGACAGTGCGGAAGGCGTGGCGGTATGGTTGATAGACACTCAAACCTACCCCGAACCGCAGGATTCGAGCAGCAACCGTAACCTGGATGGCTGCCAGGAGCATGTACCAGGCGAATGGTTGTGTGAATTCCAGGTAGGGAGCAATAAACAAATTCTCTACCCTCGCCCGTGCCAGAGACTGGTAGGCAAGCACGATATACAAGTTGAGAATGACCCCTACGCCTGACAGAAAAACGATTATCCAATAGACCTTCTGGTTGGCTAAGTAGGTGGTAACCGTGCTGTTCAGCCGTTGAGCCCAGGGTCTTCTCAACCAGAAGCCCATCACGATCCCAACCAGCAATGCCGTAATTCCAAGTAAGCCGAGGTTGATGATCAGCCGGGAAATAGATAAGTCTTCCAGATTGGCGAAATTCGTTAGATTTG
>JAQBDA010000147.1:0-4517 GCA_032124675.1 Chloroflexota bacterium | reverse complement strand
GATGAGATCCTTTCTATCGTCAGGAACTCGCTGAAGATATCGACATTCCCATCGCTCCAGTTGATTGCGGTAGATGAGAGCTTAACCCTGGTTGAAGTCACTGACCCAGAAAATGCTCTGGATGTACAGACCAAAACAATCAATCTATCCATAGATCGCGTGGAGAGGCTGGTATTAAATAACCCGTTTGCACCCATTGATATTGATGACCAGCCGGGAATGCCCGACGATCTGATCGCTTTTCAGCGGGAGCTTGGATGGGTATGCTCTGCATATATCCCGGTGCATCTTAATGGGCGTCTGAAAGCGCTGCACATTATTGGCTCTCGGAGTCCAGACCAGCTGACACCATTTTCAATCCAGCCGTATGCTAGTTTGGCCGGGTATGCATCCACAACCCTTGAAAAAGTAACTGCGACCGGAAAATTACAGCGCCGGGTGGCTGCACTTCAGTCCTTATCCATGATCGGTCAGGCAATCTCGGCGGTGACGGAGCTGGAGAAGCTGTTCGGCACAGTTCATGAACAGGTTTCGCTCGTCATCGGTGAGGTCGACTTGGCAGTTGCTCTTTATGACGCAGCTACAGATATGATCTCCATTCCATATGCCTATGAGGCCGGAAAGACGATGAGCGTCGACCCGTTCCCGCTTGGGCAGGGATTGACTTCGATATTGATCCACAGCAAACAGCCATTGATGATTGTTAACGATACCGAGCGCAAGGCGCTGGAGCTTGGTGCAAAGGTCTCTGGCGCTTCAGCAAAATCCTGGTTGGGTGTGCCGCTTGTCGTCTCTGGCGATGTGTTAGGAGCGATCATCCTACAGGATACCGCCCGCGAGCGGCGCTTCGATGATGATGACTTGCGCCTGATGACCACACTTGCCTCTCAGGTCGCTATCACTATACGCAACGTTCGATTGCTCCTTGATGCCGAGCGCCGGGCTGAGAAGGAAAAGATCATTTCGAACATCACCTCCAAAATTTGGGCTGCACCGGATATCGAATCTGTCACTCGCACAGCACTGCAGGAGTTAGGGCGCGCACTGCATGCTAGCAGCGGCCAGATTCAACTCGATAAACCGCTGGCGGATTTTCCATCCAGGGGGTCACCGGAACATGAAGCAAAAGTAAAACTGCCGTAGACCGGATGGTATCGTGGACCTGCTAACTGTTAACCAAAATATTCAATACATAGCCTGGTTTCTGGCGATCGCCGAGCTGATTGTCGGGCTTTACATCCTTGTGCTCAACCCCCGCCATACCGCCAACCGGTATGTAGGAACATTTCTCATCCTTGCCGCAGTAAACACCTACGCACTCGGCATGATGGTTACGGCAGGCTCACCCGGACAGGCGCAGCTATCGGCGCTCATCCTTGCAGCCACCACACCGGCGACAGAGCCCATGCTGCTGCTCGCATCTGTCGCCCTGCTCCGGCCTGGCTGGCTGAATGGCACTCGCCGCTGGCTCTGGTGGCCGGTCTACGCTTTAGTCCTATTACCCGCCGTATTAACGCTGGTTGATCTCGTAGTTGGCACGCAGCTGTGGTTTTCCGGCATCAACCCGGTTTCCTACTCTGGGGGGTTCATAATCACACCGGACTTCACCAGTGGTTCGATATCGATTCTCGTCCGTGCCGGGTTCATCTTATGCTTCTTGATCATCACCGCTTTCCTTCTATTCGTCGCCATATTCGATAAAAAGTCCAGCCACCAGGACCGCCGGCTGGCTTGGATCTTGCTGCTGCAGCAGTTCCTCGCCGGTGCAATACTGTCATATCTCGGTCAGCAGGTCATTCTGCCGTCAGTATCTGTCCTGCTGGCGAACACAATCTTTGTTGCGACCTATGCGTACGCAGCCTTTGAGCAGATGATCTCTCAGCGCAGCCGGCAAAGAGGCAGCCTCCAGCTTCGGCTCACCGCGGTTGTCTTGATCGTTTCACTGCCGGTGATGATGGCAATGACCGCCTTTATTGTTTTTCAGGCACAGAGCATTCTCGAAAAAAACGCCAATCAAAACCTGTCGGACGTGGCCGAGCAAACCCAGGCGACAGTCATGCTCTGGGCGAACGACCACGAATCCGATCTCGCGCTGTTAAGCCGGGAGGTTGGTTCCCGGGTCATCGGCAGCAGTGGGTATGTTTTTGTGGTCAACGCTGATGACCATATTATTGCTCACCCTTTTGATGCCCAGCCTGGAAGCACACAGGATTACAGCACTCATCCAGCGGTGACTATGCTTCGCAAGGGAAACCTGGGACCCTTCACATACACCGACCAGGAAGGTACTCGTTGGAGAGTTAAGGCCAGGCTGTTACCTAATGGATGGGGGGTGATCGCGCAGGTTCCGGAGAGTGAGCTGCTTGCGCCGCTCCTGTTGTTCAGCCGCCTGGCCTGGTTCACATTGGCTTCGGCAGCAATTTTGCTGTTCATTCTAGCAGCATTAATGATCCGCCAAACCATACATCCTGTGCGAGGATTGACCAGGGTCACCACGGCGATCGCCGCCGGCGATCTGAACCAGGTGGCGCTTGTAGAAAGTGACGACGAGATCGGCATCCTGGCTCAAAGCTTCAACAGCATGACAGACCAGATCCGAGGTTTGATCAATGAACTGGAGAATCGCGTAGCCCAGCGGACGGAGGAATTGGAACGCAGGGCTATCCAGCTGCAGGTGGCGGCTGAGGTTGCCCGCGAGGCTGCATCGATCCGAGATGTAGCGACACTGCTGGATCACACTGTGATGCTGATCTCCGATCGCTTCGGCTTCTATCATGCCGGTATATTTCTCATCAATGACCCTCGAGAATTTGCCGTATTGGCTGCTGCATCATCAGAAGGTGGGCGCAATATGTTAGCCCGTGGGCACCAGCTCAAGCTCGGCAAGGTGGGCATTGTTGGTCACGTTGCAGCCAGCGGGGAGCCACGCATTGCCCTGGATGTGGGCAAGGATGCGGTGTATTTTAATAACCCCGACCTACCACAGACACATTCGGAAATGGCCTTGCCGATGAAAGCGCACGGGCTTGTGATTGGCGTCCTGGACGTTCAATCAGTCGAGGCGGCAGCTTTTTCTGAGGAAGATATCGATATTTTGCAGGTTTTGGCCGACCAGATAGCCCTGGCGATGGAAAACACACGCCTGATTCAGGCCAGAGAGGAATCAATACTAGACCTGGAGCAGTTGTATAAACAACAGATCGGTCATGCCTGGCAGGACTATCTGCAGCAAACCAGCCTTATATATTCCTACGACCCCCTCGGAGTCAAACGCATCTCACGTGACAGGATCTCCCCACATAGTGCTGATGACCCATTTGATGATCAAGAGGCTGTATGCCAGATGAAAGCGCCTATCTTGCTGCACGGATATCAAATCGGGACCTTGCAGCTGGTCAGGGATAAGGACTCCTCCGCGTGGAATCCGGATGAGCAGGAGATTCTCGATGCCATCATGTCTCACCTGGCACTTGCCCTTGAAAGTGCGCGCATTCTCGAGTTGGAGCGCAACCGGTCACATAAAGACCAGCTGATCACCAGCATCACTGCCCGCACACAAACAGCACTAGACCTGGAGACGGTCATGAGACGTGCGGTTAAGGAGATCGGGCAGGCGCTTAATGCTGAGAAAGTACAGATAATTCTCGGAAGCAACGGGAGTCCCGGTACAAAATCTGATCTGGAGACAGCGGGGTAATATGATGAAGACCGGATTTTCATTACGGCGAAGACTGATCCTTGCTTTCTTGAGCTTATCCCTGCTCGTACTTCTCGCCAGCGGTGCCGGATTCATCTACGCACAATCAGCCGATCAGGCCATCCAGGCCACGAAATATGGTATTGACCAGATACAGCGAATCAACGAGCTGCAGTCTGATTGGCAGGATATCTCAGAGATGGTCGGGGTGCTGTTCCTGACCCGCAATGTTGACCAGACTGCGGAGCGCATCCATACCCGCTTCAATATATTCGAAAACGAACTTGGTGAATGGTTAGACCAACCACCTGGTATTCAATCAGGGCAAATTACCGAGAACCAGACCATAATCAATGACATCGACCTGAAATTTTCTGCCCTCAGCGATACGATTGATGAGATCATCCGGCTTGCCGCAGAAGGTCAATGGGCTATCGCCCGTGATATGCGTGAAACCTTGCTTGCACGCCAGCAAGCAGAGCTCAACAGTGGAATGCAGCGTCTGGTGACCAATATCCGTGCTGATGTAGAGACTTCATTCGACGAAGCGGCTAGAATTCAGGTATTCTCTCGTACGGTAGCTATCGCCTCAATTATCGCCTCATTTGTCATCGCTCTGGTCCTGGGTATCAGTGTGACCCGCAGCATTATAGTACCAATTCAGCAGCTAACCGAAGCAGCCCAAAGGGTGACACTAGGCGATTTCCAGCCCTTTGAGCCGCTGAAGAGATCAGACGAAATCGGCAATCTGTCCCGGTCGTTCGCATTGATGACCGACTGGCTGCGCGATTCTTATGAAAACCTGGAACAGCGCGTCCTC
>JAQBDA010000146.1:0-4651 GCA_032124675.1 Chloroflexota bacterium | reverse complement strand
AAGCTCATTGGGTCCGCTCTCTGAGAGACGGCGGGCTGCCTCTCCTTGAGCCAGACCATGTCTTTCGTTGGTTCCCAAATCTTCCAGGACTTGTGACAGAGGTTTCTTATACCATTCGCTCATTTACTGGTTCGGCCTCCCAGGCTACCAGCCGCCGGATTTCAATCTGTTCCGTATGGCTGCATTAAGCGCGTACAGCAGTTCCTGGTATGTTTCCTGGTAGACAGGGTTTACGCTCAGCGCTTCGTTTTCCAATTTTTCCATCAGGAAAGTAATCCAGGTCAGCCATGTACGTGGGTTGCTCTCGAAATCGGCAATCTCTTCAGCTGCTTCCGATAATAAATCCCTTAGTTCGCCTTCACTGCGCAAAGTTCACTCCTTCTCTTCCGATTATTTAGAAGTTACGCAGTTCAGGGAAAATTGGGGTGTTTGGGCGGTCGCTGCCCGCCCAAACACCCCCGTCACCCCACCAACTCCGTAAGTCCTAGTATTATTATGACAAGTTCATCTAATTTCCGCTTGCGATTATACCAAGGTCCTGGCGGGTATAATAGGTAGATTGACCCATATGTTGAAAGATGACGGGGTATTCTGGTGAATTTATCGGGTAAATATGTGCTTATTACCGGTGCAGCTCGTCGCCTCGGCCGGGAACTGGCACTTTCAGCCGCTCGCGCCGGGGCGGGAATAATGCTCCATTATGGCACATCTGAATCACATGCTCATGCAGTTCAGGATGAGATCCTTGATATGGGTAATGAGGTTCACATTTTCCAGGCTGATTTGAACGATCCACACCAGACGGTTGATCTGGTCTCCCGGGCTACCGATATCCACCCAATTTATGCGCTTATTAACAACGCCTCGATCTTCGAAGCGCTCGATTGGGACGGGACAACCTACGAAGCCTGGCAGCGCCATATGCAGGTAAACCTCACTGCACCTTTCCTGCTCAGCCAGGCATTTGCCAGGCAGCTTCCGGCTGGGGAGAGCGGTCGCATCGTGAACCTGCTCGATTGGCGCGCCATGCGACCGGGTGCTGACCATTTCCCCTATACTGTCAGCAAAGCGGGGCTGTCTGCCATGACCCGCTCGCTGGCAGCTGCCCTGGCTCCAGGAATCACCGTGAACGGCCTCGCTTTGGGGGCGATCCTGCCGCCCATCGGCTCCGCCTATGTCAGCACCGGTATGGAGGACAACGATCACGAAGATGTCCTGCGCTTCGTACCTGCCGGTCGCTGGGCAGAGGTCGATGAAGTCTGCCAGGCGATGCTCTTCTTGCTTACCGGACCATCCTACATCACCGGAGAAGTCATCCACATCGACGGCGGGCGGCATCTAATATAATACGGACTCACGCAGTTGGTTGGGAGGGTGGGGGTGTATGGGCGGGCGCTGCCCGCCCATACACCCCCTGTCTCCTCTGAACTGCGTAACTTCTATACAATCAAAGAGGAAATTATGGACCAAATTTTCATACGTGACCTGCTCGTTCGGGGAATTATCGGCATCAACGATTGGGAACGAGAAAAACTTCAAGACATCCTGATCAATATCACCCTCTTCGCTGACCTGCGCCCGGCAGGTGAAAGTGACGATCTGGACCTCAGCGTGAACTACCGCACCATCATCAAGAAAGTGATGGCGCATGCAGAATCAATCGGTCGATTTACCGTCGAAGCTCTGGCAAACGACCTGGCTGCCATCTGTCTGGAAGATAAAAATGTGGGAAAGGTTTGGATCCGGGTAGAAAAACCTGGTGCAGCACGTTTCGCGCGTTCTGTCGGGGTTGAAATCGAGCGCTTTCAAGAATGAGCCGTCATGGATAACAGCTACCACCGGGCGTGCCTGAGCCTGGGTTCTAACATCGAGCCGGCAGAGAATTTGAGCGCCGCCGTGGCGCTGCTGCAGGAGCAGACCACCGTGCTGGCAGTATCCAGGGCGTGGCGAACGGCTGCTGTCGGCATGAGCGGGCCGGATTTTCTGAACGCGGCAGCACTGGTGTTGACAGAGCAGTCGTTACAAGAATTAAAGGAACGTGTGCTACGGGAGATCGAATCCCGACTGGGACGTGTGCGCAGCGAGGACAAATATGCCCCACGTACGATCGATATCGATATACTGCTGTATGACAATCTGGTGATCGACCCCGAGCTCTGGAGCCTGGCGCATCTCGCCCAGCCGGTAGCAGAGCTGCTACCGGACCTGACCGTGCCCGGGAGCGGCAAAACCCTGGACCAGGTTGCCAGCAGTCTGGTGCGGAAATCCGGGATCACGCCCTGCCCGGATATGCTGGAATGTATCTAAGGCCAGTTAATTTATTTTCATAGAATGGGGTTCGAACCCCGGGCGATGTTCGCCAGGAACTCTTCCCGAGTGGGGGGATGCTTGCGGAATGCGCCCAGCATGCTGGATGTGGTCATGCGTGCGTCGTGCTTCTTCGCCCCGCGCATGGTAGCGCATAGGTGCAGCCCCTCGATGACCACCGCCACGCCCCACGGGTGCAGCTGTTCATTCAGGTACTCCGCGATCTGGCGCGTCATGCGCTCCTGAACCTGCAGCCGCTTGGCAAACATATCCACAATGCGCGGGATCTTCGACAGACCAACGATATGCTCCCTTGGCAGATAAGCCACATGCGCACGCCCCAAGAAGGGCAGCATATGGTGCTCACACAGGCTGTAGAACTCAATATCCCGCACGACCACCATCTCATCGTACTTTTCTTCGAACAGCGCGCCATTCAAGATTTTCTCAGGGTCAACCCGGTAGCCTTCCAGCAGCTCCAGGTACATGCGTGCGATGCGGTCTGGCGTTCGCCGCAGCCCCTCCCGGTCTGGATCCTCACCGATTGCAGCCAGAACGCTGCGGATCGCTATGCGGATCGCCGCCTGGTCGATTTCTGGCAGCTCCAGTAAGTCAGCTAATTCATAGATATCGGGTTTCTCTTCGGACATCAAGCACCTTATTTCAAGAATAGTCGATATTCTAACACAGCCGCAGGTTGATCGTCTTCCGGGCTGTAAGGTTATCGAGACCGCGCCAGGTTCGCCACACTTAAAACAAGACGGGAGCCGCAGGACGGCTCCCGTCTTGTATCTTGGTTCTACAGATATATTGTGGAAAATTCTACTTAATTTTCTCGTTACCCCAGTAGTCCGGCTTGAAGTTGCCTTTGCCCTTCACGCCATTGATCTCTACTGTGTTCATTGCGTACTGGAGCACAGAATAGGCCACTGCATCTGAGTTGACATCAAATGCTGAAAGGTTGATGTTGTCGAAGGTATCACATGCCAGGTGGTAGCAGGGATCGTACTGCTCACCCGCTGTGCCGCCCCATTTGGCAGCTTCGTCAGCCGTCTTGATGCCTTCTGCTCCGGTGAAGAGACCGCCGGATGGGATGCCAACAGCGATGAAGGGACCGTAATCCGAACGTCCGGAGAAGTCGGTGCCCTTGAATGGTTCGCCAACCATGTTGTAGAACTTTTCAAAGGTCTCCTCGATCTGGGCAGAGCCCTCGGGGCCAGGTCCAGCGCCCACGCCATCGGAGTCATCGCCATCGTAAATAAAGAAGACGTGGTTTGGAGAGCCGATCATATCGAAGTTAAGGTAGAGGGTGATATCGTCTTGCTCTTCCTGTGAGAGGTTGTTGACATAATATGTCGAGCCTACCAGGCCAGATTCTTCAGCACCCCACCAGGCGAAACGCACCTTATTGCGCGGCTTGACCTTGGCCATCTGCTCGGCAACTTCGAGAATGGCAGCGCTGCCTGAGCCGTTATCCTGGATGCCAGGTCCGGCGTTGACCGAATCGAGGTGCGCGCCAGCCATGATCACATTGTTCGGGTCACCACCCTTGGATTCTGCCAGAACATTGTATGTCGTAGCGATGCCGCGGAAAGTATCGGTTTTCAGGCGCATGACAAGCCCAGGTGTAGCAGCCAGCTGCTGCCCGACGTTTTGCGTCACAGATGTGACCGAGATATCCAGCGTGAACGTACTGCTCAGGGTGCCGTTCAAAGGGCCCGGGATATTGTTATAGATCACCACCCCTGCCGCTCCGGCATTGTAGGCGTTCGTAGCCTTGAGAGCAAAGGTGCACGCGCCGCGGCTGATCAGAGCGATGTTACCTGCCGGGAAGCCGGCGAAGTCAGCAGCCTCACAACCGGTTATTGCACTTACGGTGCTCACTGAAGCAGTATTGTCCCCGCTGCCCGAGTAGGACATGATATTGTTCACAATCGGTCCCGCCGGTGGTGGATCCACCTGCTCCAGGACAGACGGAGAGAGCGTGATAAAGGTCTGGAACTGAAAATCCTGGACGGTCACGTCATATCCAGCTGCCTCCATACGCGCCGCAACATAACCCACCGATTGGTCATAGCCGGGGGTACCCGAAGTTCGGATACCGTTATTGGCATCTGCAATCGCCTGGAAGGCCGCCTGGTGTTCACGCACACCATCAACTGTCACGCATTCCAATAACTTCGAAAACGTATTGTTTACCCGGGTATCACATGCTGCTGGTCCTGCCAGCGCCGCAGTCACGACAACGAACAGCGCCATAAGCGCTACCAGAACAACGGATGTAAATAGTACTTTCCTAGACATCAAAATAATCTCCTTTGGCATAGTATTCTTTTTCCTGCTG
>JAQBDA010000145.1:0-11748 GCA_032124675.1 Chloroflexota bacterium | reverse complement strand
GTTTTGAAGATTATCAGTGCCTTCTGAGCCAATTGACAATTCTTTATCTCTATCCTGTACAATAAATCCAACTTGTAAGCTGTACGCTTCGTCCTGCTAGTCTCAATGAAGAACTCCCATACCGCCAGATATGGGGGTTCTTGTTGGCACACCGCCAGATATAGGCGCCCCCGGCGCGACTCGAACACGCGACCCCTTGCTCCGCAAGCAAGTGCTCTAATCCACTGAGCTACGAGGGCAGTAGCGTGGCGACGGGTGCGCCACGCGCTCGAGATTTTAATCCATTATCATGGGCTGGTCAAGTGCCTGGTCTTATAAGCCATTCGCCGGATTTGAAATCTGAATTTCCCCATATACTTTTTCGACAAATTGTCATCAATCGCTGTGCCTCAGAGCAGGCACGCGCCACCATACCACTGCAGCGAAAGCCAGGATCACACCTGCCCCCAAGAACACAGTCGTCGGCTCACCGATCCGTTCGGCAGCTGCGCCTGCCAGCAGAGATCCGAGCGGCATAAACCCGAAGAAAGTCAGAGTGTAAATACTCATCACCCGCCCCCGTAGATCATCCGGCACCAGGCTCTGCACCAGCGCATTGGAGGTGTTGATAAAGAAGATAAACCAGAACCCGATCCCGAACAGCAGGAGCAACGAGAGCGGGAGCAGGCCCATAAGGGAAAACACCATCAGCAGAACGGGGAAGATGAACCCGCCCCAGGTGATCAGCCGCCCCTTGGCCAACGTGCCGCTGACCGCTGCCAGCACCAGGGCACCCGCTAATGCACCCACTCCCCGCGCCGACTGCATATAACCGTTCGTCGTGGCATCACCCCCCAGCACGTTCACCGCCCAGGCCGGCATCAAAGTGATAAAGCTCAAACCGAACAGGCTCAGGATCAGGACATTCATCACGATCGTTCGGACCACCACCTGCGATCGCACATAGTGAAACCCCGCCTGGATATCCCTCAGCGCAGAATTACGGGCTGCGGCAGACGCCTGATGCTGTATCCGCATCCTCGCCAGGGCATAGATCACAGCCAGATAGGATACTCCATTGATCACGAAGCATAGTGTCGGCCCAACCGCCGCATACACCAGACCGCTCACCGCCGGTCCGACTGCGGTAGCCGTGTTGAACATAGTGGCGTTTAGGGCGATGGCATTGGTCAGGTGCCTGCGATCCACCAGTTCGGTGACGAAAGAGATGCGCGCCGGGGCGTCGAAGGCATTGGCGACTCCCAACAGGAAAGCCAGCACGATGATATGCCAGGGCTGCACCAGCCCGGTGAAGGTCAGCCCCGCCAGGATGAAAGCCAACACCATCATGGCGGCCTGGGTGGCGATCAACAGGTTGCGGCGCGACATGCGGTCCGCGATCAATCCGCCGTAGAGCATGAAGATCCAGGAGGGCAGCCCGGCTGCAAAGCCCACGTAACCCAGGTAAGCCGGGGATTGGGTCAGCTCGTACACCAGGTAGCCCTGGGCAGTTGTCTGCATCCAGGTGCCCATCAGCGAGACCATCTGCCCGTAGAACCACAGGCGGTAGTTGGGGTACTGCAGGGCGGCAAAGGTACCGCGCGCGCTGATGCGCCGCTGGGGCGGAGGTACCTCCAGCGGCGCGGGCTTCGTCAAAGCCGGTTCTGCCATACGTTGATTATAAACCCTGGGAGCTTGATAGGAACAAGACAGCAACCGTAATTTGTCGCATATCAACCGTCTCGCTGGATCTCAGCATAATATGATACGAATGACGTCAACGAATTCGTGTACATGAGCATAATCAATCGCCTGATATAATTTAGACACGATAAATCCACTTTTAGAAGCCTGACAACCCTGTGAAAAACATCAAACCCCCTTCTATCTTCGTCCTATTAAGCCTGATTCTCCTGGCAGCCTGCGAGGCCCCTTCGACAGCTGTGCCCACCATCACTTCTGCCACCTTGCCTCCCCTTATGGGGGTCATCCATACACCCACAATTTCCCAGACCACCTCCCAGGTGGAGACCAGCACACTACCGGCATCAGCTACCGAACCCCCTGCCGCGCAAGTCACCAACACTGCACTTGTTGTATCCTGCTCCCCCACCCGGTCCGACGCCCTGGGGCCGTTCTACACGCCTGGCGCACCGGTGCGGGATAAGGTCGGCGAAGGCTATCTGCTGACCGGCGTTGTGCGCTCGGCAGCGGACTGCGGCCCTATCCCCGGCGCGCAGATCGAGGTCTGGATGGCAGGTCCGGACGGCGAATACCGGGACGAGTACAGGGCGACTTTCTACGCTGACAGCAGCGGTGCCTACACCTTCGAGAGCCACTTCCCCCCACCTTACTCCGGTCGCCTCTCCCACCACCACCTGCTGGTCAGCGCCGAAGGCTACCAGACGCTGGTCACCCAGCACTACCCGGCAGCGGGTCAGGACAGAGCCACCTTCGACCTGGTCCTGCTCCCCAGCAAATAAGCTGCACCACGGAGTACACAGAGTCTAGGGAGTGATTTAGATGATGTCCACCGCGGAGATCGCCGAGAACGCAGAGCTAATATAAAAAATCTCAGCGCTCTCTGCGAACTTTGCCTTATAGTTAAAAACTCTGTGGGCTCCGTGCTCTCTGTGATGAAATCTCTTATAACGGCTGGCGTCCGGCGAAACCGGCATCGATGTCGTGCCAGTAGCGGATTTCGTCCTCCCCATAGCGCCAGCACAGATACACCTCCCGCCCCTCCCTCAGGGCGCGGAAGTCCAGCAGACCGCCGTTGACATCTTTCACCTCGGCTCCGCTCTCCTGGATGCGGTCGATGATCTCGCGCAGCTGCTCGAAATAGACGCTCGCCTGGCTGGCAGCCCGGCTGCCGCCATTGCCGAGTACCTTCTGCAGCACGGGCTCCAGCTCCGGCTGCAAGCTAAGCAGCTCCCGGCGGATCTCCAGCAGCTGCTCTACCAAAGGGCGCAGCTGCTCCAGGGCAGCATTGGCTTCTTCTAAGGTGAAATAACCTTCCATAACCAGCACCTACTCCCTGCCGTTGTATGCCCGGTCCAGCACTTCCATAGTGTGCCATACCGGGATCGCCTGCTCAAGGACAGTCAGATGATTGCGCAGCTGCACCATGCAGCCGATATTGCCGGTGGCAACCGCCTGGGCCTCGGTGCTGAGGATATGCTGCGCTTTGCGCTCTCCGAGTTGGCGCGCCAGCTCCGGCTGTTCGATATTATACGTGCCCGCCGAGCCGCAGCACAGCTCCCCCTCTGGGATCGGCAGCAGCTCCAAGTTGGGGATCATAGACAGCAGGCGGCGCGGCGCGGTCGTCACCCCCTGGGCGTGCGCCAGGTGGCAGGCATCGTGGTAAGCCAGCCTGAGACCGCCCTCGATGGCATGCGGCTCGACCGGCCCCAGCTCATCCAGGAAGGCGCTGACATCCTTCACCTTCCCGGCGAAACCATGCGCCGCTTCCTCCAGCTCGGTGCCCTTGAAGATCAACTTGTACTCTTTCATCCCCGAGCCGCAACCCGCGGCGTTGGTCAGGATGGCGTCAACATCCGCGGGGAAAGCTTCTAAATTGCGCCTGCCCTGCACCCGGGCCAGCCCCAGCTCGCCGGTATGCATCGCCAGCGCGCCGCAGCATCCCTGCCCGGGTGGGATCACCACCTCAACGCCGTTCTTCGCCAACACACGCAGTGTCGCCCGGTTGATCCCTGGCGAGACGACCTGCTGCACGCAGCCCGCCAGCAGCGCCACGCGCGCCCGGCGCTCTCCAACTGCCGGGGTGATTTCCGGCAGCGCCTGTCTGGCCTCCAGCGAGACCGGTAAAAGCCCCATCATCGCCCGGAAGCGCTCCGGCATGATCCCCTGCAGTGGTCTGGCAAGCTTCCCGGCGCGGGCTGCTAGTCGGAAGCGCTCCGGCTGCGGGATGGTATTCAGCATCAGGCTGCGCGCGGCGCGATCGGTGAATGGACGCTGGCGCTTTTCCTGCGCCATGGCTCGGAATGGGGTCAGTAACTCGCCGTATGGCACGCCAGAAGGGCATGCCGTCACACATCCCAGACAGCCCAGGCAGCGGTCGATATATATCAGGGCATCTTCCAGTTCGAGGTCCCCCTCCAGGACGGATTTCATCAGGATGATCCGCCCGCGCGGCGAGTCCATCTCCTCACCCAACAGATTGTACGTGGGGCAGGCTGGCAGGCAGAAACCGCAGTGCACGCATTTGCTGACTGCCTGCCCCATGGCTTCGCCCATCGGCCCGAGGGATTCAACCGGGATGTTATGCTGCATTGCTCGCTCCGAAGTTAAAATTCCACGAACTTTCCATCTGGATCCAATGCCTGCTTGACGCGCTGGGCAAACGTCTCCCCGTTACGCGCGCCGATGCGTCGTTTTCCGGCCTCGCCAAGCACCACCAGCCCACCCAGGCCAAGCTTAACCAGGATAGCAGCGATGGCATCGCTGCCATCGATCTCGCCGGGCAAGGCGACCCAGGCCAGGTTCGCCCCTGCGCTGTACACGCGCGGAGCGTTAATGGCTGCCAGCTCAGCCTCCAGAGGCAGCACGCGCTTCGGGGTGAGCGGGATCTTGACCAGGTTGTGACCAACCGGCAGCCAGTGAAAATCTCGCAAATCAGCCCACAACGCAGACTCCTGCTCCCCTGCCAGAACTTCCGGCCTGGCCCCTCCCAACACAGCCCCGACCCGCTCCTTTCGGGCTGCCAGCGTGCCTGTAGCACCGCCCAGCCGCACCAGCAGCTCAACCAGCCCTTCTTGGACAGACAGCTCCAGGGCGTAAATCTCGAAAGGCTGGCGGGTGAGACGAACCAGAGCTGCATGACCTGTCTCGATATCAGGATAGCGGGCGCGCAGGGTAGTATACGCCGCTGGCATCGGCATGACCTTAAATGTCAGCTCAACCAGGAAGCCATACCCGCCCAGGCTGCCAACCATGAATTTGGGCAGATCGAAACCCGCCGCATTTTTTACCACCCGGCTGCCGCTGCGCACCAGGCTGCCCCGTCCATCGATGAACTGGACACCCAGCAGCGAATCGCGCAGCCCGCCGTACCGGTAGCGCCCCGGGCCGTTCAGGCCAGCGGCAACTGTGCCGCCCAGGGTGGCACCTTCCCTTGCCAGTGGCGGGTCGAAAGGCAGGTACTGCCTGTTCTCTATCAGCATGCGCTCTATCTCTGCTGCAGGTGTCCCCGCCAGTGCGGTGAAAGTATATTCGCTCGGTACATATTCCACAACCCCGCTCAACCCGGCTGCCGATATCCGCGTACACTGACCATCCGCCACTGCCAGCGCCGTCTTGCTGCCCGCGCCGTACGGCTGGATGCAGGTACGCGTACGGATTGCTTCCTGGAGCTCCTCGATGGCTGAAGCATCAATGATCGAGGCATTCATAACCGCAAATCTCCCTTGATCCTTTATGAACCGGGGAACATCTTACCCCGGTTGGATATCCCTTGCAGGTCTATCTGAGTATGGATGGCCTGCATCACATCCAGGTCCGCTTCGCCGTACATGAGTGGCAGGTACTTGCGCTTCTCGACACCGATGCCGTGCTCGCCGGTGATCGATCCGCCGAAGCGCACGCACATCTCCAGGATACGCCCGGCAAGCTGCTCTGCCCGTTCCAGCGCGCCTTCCTGGCGACCATCGAACAGGATCAGCGGGTGCAGGTTGCCATCCCCTGCGTGGAACACATTTGCAACGCGAGTATCATATTCTTCCCCCAACTGCTGGATCTCTGCCAGCGCCTCGGCCAGCCGGCCGCGCGGCACGACCCCATCCTGGACAATATAATCCGGGCTTAGCCTGCCGACCGCCGAGAAGGCGCTTTTACGCCCCTTCCAGATCAGCATCCGGTCGGCATCATCCCGGGCAGTGCGCACCTGGTAAGCCTGCGATGCTTGGATGATCGCCATCACCCGTTCGAAGTCGGCCTCCACTGTAGCTGCCTCGCCGTCCATCTCCACGATCAGGAGCGCTTCAGCATCCTGAGGATAGCCGGCTGCCACCGCCGCCTCGGCTGCCTGGATCGCCAGGTTGTCCATGATCTCGATCGCACCCGGCAACAGGCCACCACCGACGATCTCTGCCACCGTCTGCCCGGCATGTTCCAACGAGTGGTAGGCTGCCAGCACGGTCTTAAAAGCCTCCGGCTTGGGCAGCAGGCGCACGGTCACCTCCAGAGCGATCCCAAACAACCCTTCCGAACCCACGAACAGCCCAACTAGGTCAGGTCCGACCGCTTCCAGGCTATCGCCACCCAGCTGCACCACCTCTCCATCCGGCAGCACCGCTTTGATGCCCAGCACGTGGTTGCTGGTCATACCGTATTTCAGGCAATGTGCCCCGCCGGCGTTGAATGCCAGGTTGCCACCAATCGTGCAGACTGGCTGGCTGGAAGGGTCCGGGGCATAATACAGACCGTATGGCGCGGCGGCCCGGCTGATATCCAGGTTGACCGTCCCTGCCTCGACCGCTGCGATACGCTCATCTGGGTCAATCAGCAGGATGTGGTTGAGGCGGTTCATTGCGACAACGATGCCGCTTTCCACGGGCAGCGAGCCGCCGGACAGGCTGGTGCCGCTGCCGCGCGCAACAAACGGCACACCGCTGCGATGGCACAGACGCACCGTTTCGATAACATCCTGCTGGTCGGCTGCAATCACCACGGCTTTCGGCCGCGAACGGAAAGACGTTAGGGCGTCGGACTCATATGGCGCCAGCTGAGCATCTTTGGTCAGCAGTCGGTCGGGGGGATATATCCGGTGCAGCTCGGATTGGAAAGCAGCATAATCCATCGTGCCTACCTCCGGCAGATTTGCAGGCAAATCGTTCGTCCGTATTATAAGCCACAAACCCTCGCTGAAGCAGGCAGGGGTTATTGCCGAGCTTCCACCATTACTTGGTCGATGAATCGCAGCATGCGCTCGTAATGCGAGCCCTGCCAGAAGATGCTCTCGCAATCCGGGCAGATGCGGAACTGGGCGTAATACTTCTTCGTCAGCGGTTCCAGGCGCTGCAGGACCTGCTCTTTGCTGACCGGCTGCAGCAGCCCGTTGCAGTGTATGCAGCACCGGAAAGGGGTCACCAGGTCGCACAAATCGTAACGTCGCAGCACTTCCACAATCTGGAGGCGGGGGATCTTGTGCCGCACCCAGTATCCGTACTCCACCTGGCTGCGCATCAGCAGGCGCCGGTCGCGGGTCAGCAGGATGCGATCGTCCACAGCGGATAGTTCTGCCAGCTCATCGTCGTGGTAATCATTGCGGTAGAGCGTATCGAAGCCTAACATGCGCAGGTAGTGTGCCAGCTTTCCCAGGTGGCTGTCCAGCACGAAGCGTGGCTCATGGTTCTGCCCTTTGTCTGACAGATCGTTCCGATGGGGGGATGCTTCTACCCGGTCGCCATCTCTCACCAGGTAGCTGAAATCCACCGCTTTTCCGTTCACCAATATGCAGCCGATTTCTGTGTGCGGTATGCCCAGCGACTCGATCAGGTGCTTCACCGATTGGTCGTTGTTGAAGGTGCAGGGAATCGCAGTTCCCTTATCTTGCTCCCGCAGGAAATCATTCAATTTGCCGACAAAGCGGAAGGTTGCCTTCACCATTGGCTGTGTCTGTACTGCACCTGTATGCCGGGCTGCCCACGCACGCTCAGTTCCCCGGCTTCATGCCCAGCTGTACGTGCCAATCAAGCTCGTGAATCGTCTTATGCAGCCCATGGTCGTCATCCACAACATTGAAGCTCAGTTTACGGAAGACCTGTTCTGCTAGAGCACGTGCCGCCTCAATTGGGATTACCTCGTCGCGCGAGCCATGATAGATGGTTACCTGGACGTCTACCGGAGCAGGCGGATTGGAGGCAAACTCGGGCCAGATCAGCGCCGGCGCCAGCAGCACCAACTTTTCCACCTGCCCCGGGCGCTGGCAGGCGAAGATCGCCGCCATCAGACCCCCGAAGCTCGAACCGATTATCGTCCAGACCGCTTCATCACCAAGAATTGCGTTCAAGCCTTGCATGCGCTCATCCAGGCTGCCGCTAAAATCGGGTGTCAGTATGCCCGGGAACAGGCCGCGCAGCAGAGTTGCTTTGTCGCCCTGGCTGCTGCCCATCAAACCGTGGATGAATATCAGGTTCTGGTTAATATTCATAAGTGATTTGCAGGATAAACAGGATATTAAGGATATACAGGACAAAGTTTATTATAGTCGATCCCAGATTAGTTTCCTCCGCTGCCAGGGAGCCTTTTCTTCAACCATATACCCATATACAACACGATGTGCCACCCACCATCCTGTGCATCTTGTGTTCTTAATATCCTCCTATCCAGACTGTAAGGCAATCTTAACCCACCCTCTTGTATAGTATTGGTGTAAGCAAATATAAGAGCAAGGCCGGGATTCTTGTAAAATGCAGAAAACCCAATCCAATTTTCCACAACCACTCCATATCAAAAAAACAGAATTTGAGGCTCACTGATGTACTCGCACTTAAAACTCCGCACTTTCTTTTCAATCATCGTACTGCTGCTGATCGCAACCCCCGCCTCCGGCAGCACCCAATCGCCCAGCACGCCTCTCCCCGCTCCCCAGCTGAAGTGGCAGAATGCCGGCTGCTACAGCTCGTGGTGTGAGACTGGCTGGTATTCTTCCCCCGCAGTGGCTGACCTGGATAAGGATGGCAAACCTGAAGTCATCGCCTCCGCCTATTCGATCTGGGTGCTGGATGGCGATACCGGGCAAGTGGAATGGAAGGTGGCTTCCGGGCACGACCGCAGTGAACCGGGCGCCAGCAACGTCGGACGCACCTGGCCGGGCATCGGGGTCGCCGACCTGGACGATAATGGCGACCTGGAGATCATCACCGCCCACAGCGGGGGTTATGTCTCCGTGTACGATCACAGCGGCTACTTTGAACCCGGCTGGCCGCAGCGCCCCACCAGCAACGAGCTGCGCGGCCTTTCCATTTACGACCTCGATCAGGACGGCAGCATGGAGGTGGTCGTCACCGGGGCTGTTTACAACAAGACCAACACCTGGGTATTCGAGCACAACGGCAGCCTGCGCCCCGGCTGGCCGCAGCTGACGGATGACAGCGGGTATGCTTACGGGGTGTTCAACGATACCGCCGCGCTGGGAGACCTGGATGGCGACGGGCTGGGGGAGATTGTCGTCCCCTCCGACGTGCATTACGTCTGCGCTTACGAAGCGGACGGCGGGCAGATCCCAGCCAACCCCATGTACGGCGGCAAAGGCTGGGGCAAGGTTGGTGTTTGGGAGAGCCTGGATATCGAGCTACGCGGCTGGGGCACCTGCCAGGGGGGCGACTCACGCATCGAGCGCTACCGGCCCAACTTCGCCCATACACCGTCTCTTATCGCAGATGTAAACGCCGACGGAGCAAACGAAGCCGTGGTCATCGGCAATGTCTACGACTGCATCCCTGGCTATCCCAGCCGCTACAACGGGGTCTTCATTTTCAATGCTGACCGCAGCCGCTTCAACGCCTCCGGCTATGACTGGCGCAGCATCCCCTGGGATACAGGCGCCCCGCTCAGCGAAGACTACGGCTTCATCGAGAGCAATCAGCCCAACCCGGCTGTCGCCGACCTGGATGGGGATGGAAACCTGGAGATTATTTACTCATCTTACGATGGGCGCGTGCACGCCTTCTGGCTGGATAAGACCGAGCACGGCAATTGGCCCTTCGAAGTGACCGACCTATCCGGCAGCACGCTGTACTTCGCATCCGAGCCAGTGGTGGCAGACCTGGACAACAACGGGTTCGCGGAAGTGATCTTCACCTCCTGGCCGCAGAAGGGCTCATACCAGACCGGTAAGATTTATATCGTCGATCATCTTGGCAACCTGCTCCACCAGACATCACTGCCCGCCGCGTATGGCAGCCCGGACTGGAACGGCGGTTTACCCGCACCAACCCTGGCGGATATCGACGGCGACCCCAACCTGGAATTGGTTGTCAACACAGCCCACAGCGGTATCGCAGCCTATGACCTGCCCGGCACCTCCCAGGCGCGGGTGCTGTGGGGCACCGGGCGCGGCAACTACCAGCGCAGCGGCTCGATCCTGCAGGGCAACTTACAGGGCTCATCGAAAAAGGTAGACCGTTTCCTGGCCTCGGCTGGCGACACGCTGCACTACACCATCACCCTGCGCAACCCGGGTCCGGTGTTGGACAGTGTGGTAATGACCGACACCCTGCCGGTGCAGGTCAGCTACGTCGGCGGGCTTACTGCATCTTCTGGGTCCGTGCAGCAACTCGGTGGCGTGGTCACCTGGCAGGGCGCAGTACCCGGAGGGACGCCGGTGGTGATCCAGTTCGATGCCGAAATCGACAGCGGCCTGACCTCTCCTCAACCGGTCACCAACATTGCTGCAATCTCAGATGGTCTGGGGAACATATACCAGCGGCAAACGGTGACCTTTATCGATGGTCATATCCTGCATATGCCGCAGATCGAATACTATTCTTCCCCATAGCCTCGGAGAGGGGATCGAACTATATCCATTTATGGCGTAAAATTTATCACGACATAATGGATGGCTACGAAGCATTAGAAGCCCGAATTCTTGCATGGGCGGCAGCAAGGGAAGACCTGCTGGCCGGGGTAGTGGTCGGTTCGCGCGCCCGCCCGGACGGCATGGCTGACCGATGGTCCGATCTGGACCTGATCCTGTTCACCAATACCTCCCATAGTTATATGGATGACAGTTCGTGGCTAGGCGAGTTCGGCGAGCTGTGGGCTGCCTGGCTCTCGCAGACTGGCAGCAGCTACCCGGAGTGGTTTGCCCTGTGCGTTGGAGGGCTGAAAGTCGACATCGTCTTCGTACCGGTGCAGCCTGAGGATCGGCACAGCCTGCCGCAGATGCTGGCGGATTTCGCCTTCCAGGATGTGCTGCAGCGCGGGCTGCGGGTCTTATTCGACAAGTTCGTCACCCCAAACCAGGAACCATTCCTCCCCACTCCGGCAGCACCGCTGGCGCTGCCCAGCCAGGCCGAATTCCTGGATGCATCAGCCCACTTTTGGATCGTGGCAGCCAAGGCCGCCCGCCTGGTCAAAAGAAACGATCTATGGCGCGCCAAGCAGGCCTGCGACAGCGAGCTGAAAGCATGCTTGCTGACCATGTTGGAATGGCATGCGCGTGCGATTTATGGACCTGATCGGGCTATCTGGTATGAAGGTCGCTTCGTGGCAGACTGGATCGATCCGCGGGTACTGTCAGATCTGCCCGGTACCTTCGCTGCGTATGACCGGGCTGACCTCAAACGGGGGCTGGTGGCGACGCTGGCGTTGTACCGTCGCCTGGCAAATGAGGTGGCTGCTATCCTGAACTATGAGCGCCTGTCATCTGAGGAGCAGATCGCGGCCTGGATCAGCGATCTATAGCTCCGTCTGCTCGAAGCGCCACAGGCTGACCAGCACAAACAGCACGCTCAACCCTGCGCTCCACAGCACAGGCGCCAGCGAGGGCGCCGGCTGGCCGAAGATCAATGCGCTGGTGATGGTCGGCTCCCCATCGCGCGGCAGGAAAATGCCAACCGGCAGCACATTCAACAGGAACGGCAGCATCTGAGCCAGGAACTGCTGGCCGAACAGCAGCGCCAGCGCCAGCCCGATCACTGCTCCGCGGCTGTTGAAAAGTGTCCCAAGCATCAAGGTGAACGTCTGGAAAAAGATCAGCGCCACCCCCAGGCTGCCCATCGCTGCCAGGAAGGAGACCAAAGGCAG
>JAQBDA010000144.1:0-3880 GCA_032124675.1 Chloroflexota bacterium | reverse complement strand
TGCCCCCATGCGGCGCGCCAGGTCGAGTTTAAATGGTTTGCGACCAAATGCAACCACTAAGTCAGCGTTGTGGTGACGTGCCATATGGGATGCAACAATCCCCACTGTACCGGTCCCGAAGATCCCTACACGGTCACCGGGACCAATGCCCGCCCGCCGACAGATCCATTCACCTACCGTGAACGGCTCTACCAACGCCCCTTCTTGAAATGTAAGATCGTATAGGTGATGGGCGTGGGTGAACGGCGCAACCATGTACTCGGCATAGGCACCATTCCGGTTGAACACACCCGTCTCCACACGGTCAGGACAAATATTCCCCAAGCCCTGCTGGCAAAGCGAACATCTACCGCAGCCAATGCCGCACTGCCCTGTCACGCGCTCGCCTACCGCGAACCCTCTGACAGCAGATCCAAGCTCCACCACCTCACCCGCCCATTCATGCCCGGGAATAATCGGCAATGAGGCCCCTCCTGAACGGTATATCCCCAGTTCCTGGCGAAACACTTCTACATCACTGTGGCAGACGCCAACCCTTTTTACATGGATAAGAAGCTCATTGGGGCCCGGGTGAGGTACAGGTGCATCAGTGTACACTGCATTCTCATACCCAACGATTTGTACAGCTTTCATCTAGCACCAATCCTTATTTGAATAGTACATCTGTCCCAAGAAATCAGTGATAAATAACGCTCCTCGCGTAGTTATAACTGCCCTACATTAGGATAGTTAATCGATTTTGAGTGGCTTGGAGAAAGCCAATTAAATATCTTCGGGTCGCAGCGCTTTACCGCTATCAAGATTATAGAAACGTATATGGGCCGGATTTAGCTTCATATAGATTCGCTCGTGGCGCGCCGGTCTAAAAGAAGGTGCTGCAACAGCTGTTAGCCGTAGGTCGTCCACATCAATTGAAAGGATGCAATGGTCTTGCAAATTCTCACTCAAGAATACTTCACCTTCGATATCATGCGGACTATCGTTATCTAGGCTTGTGTCAATATAGAAAGGCCGGATGCCTAATTTAACCTTCTCTGGGAGCTTATCACCGACAGCCTGCCAGATATCAGGTAAGGAAAATGACTGATCCTTGGCCTGAAATGCCCATTTACCGTTTAGCTGAACAATCGGACCTTCAATGAAATTCATCGGCGGCTCACCAACAAAACCGGCGACGAAATCATCAGCGGGAAAATTATAGACCTCGTCCGGTGTACCGATTTGGCGGATGACTCCTTCGTGCATGATAATAATACGATCTGCTAGAGCCATCGCCTCCTCTTGGTCGTGGGTAACGTAGATCATGGTGTATCCCAATTCCATGTGGATATGCTTGATAAACTGGCGCATACGATAGCGCTGGCGGGTATCCAGGTGTGAGATTGGCTCATCGAGGAGGAACACTGCTGGCTCGCGTACCAGGGCACGCGCCAGACCGACACGCTGCGCCTGCCCACCGCTAAGTTCTGCAGGCATGTTGGTCATTATCGATTCAAGCTCCATACGATCGGAGATTTCACGTACCTTCTCGTCAACCCTTTCGTTCGACCATTTTGCCGAGCGCAGGGGAAAAGCTATATTCTCATACACATTCAGCGTGGGGTAGAGGGCGTAGGTTTCAAACGCCATAGCAACATTGCGATCGCGTGGTCGAATATCATTCACCGGTTTACCGTCAAAGGAGATCGTGCCCGAGGTGATCTCTTCTAACCCGGAAATCGAGCGCATGGTCGAAGATTTTCCACACCCTGACGGTCCTAGAAGAGAAACAAATTCACCATTTTCAATCTCAAACGACACGCCACGTACAGCTCTTACCTCACCATAGTTCTTAACAAAGTTATCAATCGTGATCTTGGCCACTTTCCACCTGCCTCATTAGTGATTGTTGTTCAGCTTAACTTTCTGACTCGCAACCGGATGGACGACCGCTTTTTCGTCATGGAACAGGTGGATGTTCTCACCATTCATTGACAACCAAATCGTCTCATCGATTTTGGGTCGAATAGTTGGATCTACCACCACCCGGATTATCCCATCGCCAACTTTCACGCTGATGATATTGCAGTATCCCAACGGCTCAATTACATCCACCGATCCTGGAGTGTGGTGGTGTACGTCCTGCTGGCTGGTGATGCTTAGCTCGTTAGCCCGAACTCCCAGCCGGTAGCCTGATTTATCTCCATTCATATGATCAGCTAGCCTCTGAGGCACCGGTAGTAAGATCTCGCTGCCCAGGATATGCAAAGCCGGGCTGCCATCAGATTGTGTGGGGTCAACATCCAGGAAGCTCATGGGTGGCTCGCCGACAAAAGAGGCCACAAACTCATTCTGCGGCAGGCTGTAAATCTCCTCCGGGGTTCCCACCTGCTCGAGGATGCCATCCCTCAGAATAGCAATGCGGTCGCCCATTGCCAGCGCTTCCCGCGAGGCGGTCGTGACCAGGGCAACCGTGGCATTCATATCTTCCGCCATCGCCTTAAGCTCGGCGCGCATTCGGTGGCGCAGCTTTGCGTCAAGGTGACCGATCGGCTCGTCTAGCAGGTATAAACCGGATGGGCGGATGATTGCTCGCCCGAGGGAAACCCGCTGGCGCTGCCCGCCGCTGAGGAAGCCTGGGCGCCGGTCCAGCAGCTCAGTGATCTGCAGTATGCGTGCCACCTGCTGAACACGATCTTCAATCTCCTCCGTGCTAATTTTGCTGGCCTTGAGAGGAAACGCCAGGTTCTCATATACCGACATATGCGAGTAAAGAGCATAGTTTTCAAATGCCATCGCCATATCACGGTTCTCGGGAGCTACATTCAGGATCGATACCCCATCCCGCAGGATATCTCCCTGGGTCGGCGGACTGATGCCCGCTAACAAACGCAAAGTGGTCGATTTCCCTGCGCCAGCCGGACCGTAGATCACAAAGAACTCCTGATCGCGAATCTCTAAGTTCAAGTTGCGGAGCGCGACGGTGCTCTGCCCGTAAATTTTCGAGACATTCCGCAGCTCGATCATTTCGACTCCTGCGCCTGTCCGTTCAAACCGGCAATCTTGGCCTGGAGTTCTTTCTGTCCCCGGCGCATATCACGCACTCCCAGGCCAATCCTGAGCGCTGCCAACCCGACTGCCACAATAATCATCAGGATCACTGATGTTTGCTGCGACGGAAATAGCGGCTCAATAAAACGCATCCAGATAATTCCGATGCCGATAAAAATCATGAAGGCTTGAAAAGCCACTTCCCATAGTTGCCAGAATACCATTTCAGATCTCCTTTGCTTTAGCCGCGCACTGCCCCAAAGGTTAGACCGCGCACCATAAAGCGCTGCAGTACCAATACAAAGATCAGCATCGGCACAACGCTGATTGTAGCCGCTGCAGCCACCGGTCCCCACAAAATGCCGCGCAGAGTGAAGAAAGACTCCACGCCGACCGTGATGGTACGTGCTGCATCGCGCGTCAGAATGTAGGCAAACAGGAACTCGTTCCAGGAGAAGATCAGGCAGAAGATGGCTGTGACGGCAATCCCGGGTGCGGCAAGCGGAAAGACCACCTTGCGCAGAACTTGCAGTCTGTTATATCCATTCAGCCGCGCGGATTCCTCAAGCTCCATCGAGATATCCTGGAAGAACGAGACCATCAACCAGATCGCAAAAGGCAGGTTGAATATGGTATAGCTGATAACCAGCGCGCCGCGTTTATCCAGCCCGATTCCTAACGCCTCGCCAATTGGCGTGGCCCCAATGTCGCGGAAAATCAGGAAGAAAGGCAGCACCACGGCGATGGCGGGCATCATCTTGGTTGTGAGGATGAAAAAAAGGAGATTTCCCATACCCACGTTGTAGCGGGCCAAGCTGTAAGCTGCCAGGGAAGCCAGGATCACCACCAT
>JAQBDA010000143.1:0-8676 GCA_032124675.1 Chloroflexota bacterium | reverse complement strand
TTCAACAATGTTGTTCGGTTTACTCGTTGTAGTAAAATCATGTGAAAAGCAGTATACAATTGCGGTACCTATGACGCTTCCACCTCCATCCTCTGAAAGAACGCTGAACATATACCTGACCCTGGCCCAGTACCCCATACTGAGCACAAAGATGCACTCGCGCATGCGCCGGGAGCTGTTCGCCCGGGGGGTAATCGACCCGCAGGCGTTCGAAGCGGAAGTGCGCGAAAAAGCCATCCGCTCTCAGGCGCTAGAGGGATTGCATAATCCCTTTACCGAAGAACCATCCGATATCTGGGAAGTTCGCATGGTGCGGGTGCGGGATTATCTGACCGATTTTTACTTTGCATACAATCTACCCTTCGAGCTCTTCGAGCAGATCGTGCGCGATGTGCTGAAAGAGAGAGGCGCCCGGGATGAATTCCAAATCTCATTCAACCCGGAGCTTGCCCCGCAGAGCCTGCTTTTCGAACAGGCCAAAGGCATCGAGAAGCTGGATCCCGAGGAGCGCTCGAAAGCGGGAGCCAGGCTGCAAGAGATAAAGGTCGTTCTGATCCGGACCCTGATCAGCGACCAGCTGGCATACGTCAATATCGCTAAAGACTGGTTCACCATAGCCGATCTGAAGAAGATCCGCGACCGGAAGATCGGGTCAGGGAAAATCGGTGGGAAATCGGCGGGCATGCTGCTGGCGGCTCGCGTCCTGATTGAAGCAGGCGATGATGAAATCCGCGCCAGCCTGAATATACCCGAGTCTTACTTCATCGGTGCCGATCTGACATACGACTTTATGTCCCTGAACGGGATGATGGACTGGGCAGATCAAAAATACAAAACTGAAGAGCAGATACGGGCAGACTATCCCATCCTGCAGAAGGATATGCTCACCGGGCAGCTGCCGGTCGACATCCTCGATTCGCTGCGCAACCTGTTGGATATGGTCGGTCAGCAGCCGCTGATCGTGCGCTCGTCCAGCCTGCTGGAGGACAATTTCGGCACCTCCTTTGCTGGTAAATATGAGAGCCATTTCTGCCCCAACCAGGGCACACAGGAGGAGAACCTGCGGGACCTCACCCAGGCGATCATCCGCATATATGCCAGTGTTTTCAACCCCGACGCTTTACTGTACCGGCGGGCTAAAGGTCTGCAAGACTATGACGAGCGCATGGCGATCCTGATCCAGGTCGTCCAGGGAGACCGCTTCGGGAAATACCACCTGCCCGAAGTAGCTGGAGTGGGGTTCAGCCACAACCTGTACCGCTGGTCACCGCAGATCAGGCGCGAGGAAGGTTTCCTGCGGCTGGTGTGGGGATTGGGCACTCGCGCCGTCGACCGGGTGGGCAATGATTACCCGCGCCTGGTTGCACTCAGCCACCCCCTGCTGCACCCAGCAACCTCTACGAAAGAGCTTCGCCATTATTCCCAACAATATGTTGACCTGATCAACATCGAGACGAACTCTTTCGAATCGCTGCCAATTGGAGAGGTGCTGGACGCGCGCTATCCAGTGCTGCGCTACATGGTGCAGGTCGACCAGGGCGGCTACCTGACACCGCTGCGCTCGACGATCGTTGAAGGAGGCATGAACCAGCTTGTCATCACCTATGATGAGCTGCTGCGCCGGACGAATCTGGCTCCCCTGATGCGCAAGATGCTCGAGCTACTGGAGAACAGCTACCGCAGTCCTGTAGACACTGAGTTCACGGCCAGGATCGTGGACCCGATGAACCCACAGCCACAGGTCGAGGTAACGCTGCTGCAGTGCCGTCCACAGAGCCATATCAAAGAGCTTGAAGCCCGCTTGCCGCAAAGCCTGGATGCAGAGGACATCGTCTTTTCTACTCCCCGTATGGCGCCGCGCGGCCGCATACCTGATATCCGTTATGTAATCTTCGTCACTCCAGAGGGCTATTTTACGCTGCCAACACCGGCCGCACGCGCCATGCTCCGGCAGGCGATATCCTCCTTGAACAAAGCCCTGGCCGGCAAACACTTCATCTGTATTGGACCCGGACGCTGGGGGACTTCCAACCCTGACCTGGGCATTCACATCGGATATGGGGATATCTACAACACGCGTGCCCTGATAGAACTCACCGGGGAGGGCATTGGATCAGCGCCCGAAGCATCCTTCGGCACACATTTCTTCCAAGACCTGGTCGAGTCTGAGATATTCCCACTGGCGATCTACCTGGAAGACGATGGGGTGATATTCAAGCGAGACTTTTTCTATGAGACACCCAACAGCCTGAGCGACTATATCGATCAAGCGATAGACCTGCCGGACTGTTTGCGGCTGATAGAAGTCAGCTCGTACCGTTCCAACCACCATTTAGAGCTGGTGATGGACAATGAAAAAGATGGGCGTACGGTCGCATATCTGGTTCCGGATTAACTGCGCAATACACTACCGCTGAACAATCAATTTGTGACAGCGACAGCAACGTATGCCAATCATACAGCCGAAGAGGAGAGCGCATGAAGAAATTTATCGCGGTTGCCGGGAATATCGGTGTCGGGAAATCCACTCTGGTGACCTTGCTGTGCACCCGCCTGCAATGGCAGCCGTTCTACGAACCCGAAGGCGAGAATCCCTATCTATCTGATTTTTATCATGACATGCGCAAATGGGCTTTCCACTCGCAGGTGTTCTTTCTCACCCGCCGTCTGCGGGCACACCGCCAGCTGACAGAGCATCCGACTTCAGCGATCCAGGACCGCAGCGTGTACGAAGACGCTGAGGTGTTTGCCCACAACCTGTACCAGCAGGGATTGATATCCACCCGTGACTACGGGTCCTACCGCGAGCTGTACCAGGTGCTGATCGAATTCCTACCCGCACCGGACCTAGTGGTATACCTGCGAGCTTCTGTAGAGACATTGACCAGCCGCATCACCAACCGGGGCCGGGATTACGAGCGCCAGATCTCAGAAGAATATCTGGCGCAGTTGAATGTACTCTACGAGGAATGGATCCAGAATTTCAGCCTGTGCCCTGTGCTCACCATACCTGCGGATGATCTGGATTATGTCGCCCACAGCAACCACCTGGACTTAATAGTACAAAAAATCGAGCAGAAGCTCACCGGCAAGGAGGTTGTGGTCTTCGATCCGGAGGAAGTGAACAACCTGTACTAAGACCCCTGGACTCTGGAAATAAATTCTTATTCTTGTGAAGCCGCCTCCTTGCGCCTGCCGGCCGGCAGGCGCGGCAGCCTGGGTCTCATCTTCGAGGCCAGACTCCTGCCCATGCTATATGCCTGGGTATATAACTGGCGGATCTGCTCATTCGAGACGTGCTCTCCTGTAAGGTACCACTGCAGCACAGCGCTGCCTACCACGTAGGTGCCGGCGTAAGTCACACCCACTTTCGGCAATATGCCAAAACCCGGTATCAAGCCTACCAGCATGCGGGCGACCTGCCGCCAGAAGAACCCTGCGCCCAGGACACCCCCAAAGGCAGACAGATAAGCCTGAAGCCTGGTTGACATACCCAGCGCCAGACCTAGCTTGAACACCAGGAACACCTGGTTTTTCGTCAACACGAAGATATCAGCGACGTTCAAGGGGATGTTCAAGATCGGGACGATCTCGATCATACCGGTGGTAAATGAGTACGCCACATTGGAGAAGCAGCTGTCGTTGATAAGGTGGCGGGCGACCGGCACACGGAACAATGGGTAATGCCGGGCAAGAGCAATAATCTGCTGCGGCAGCAGACGCATGACCACCGGAACAAACTTGGAGATCAAGAACCGGTCGTCCTCAACCGAGCCAACCAGAACATTCTGTTTTCCCCAGGCAGACCAGGTTTCCACAGAAAGCGAACTACTCTCGGATGACAGAGCGATCTCTGTGCCACCACTGGCAGCGCTGGTACCGGCAGAGCCGGTTTCGACAGGCTGATTGATTATCACCAGCACCTGCACACCGGCGTCCACCCACTTACGAACCAGATCGCGCTCGATTCGATCGTCCAGATCTTTGTGCTTCAATAACAGGATATACAGATCAACCTGGGGCAGGTGGTCGTCTTCATCCAGATCGGGCAGATAGATCGGGGCTGCATATTCGGTCTCCGGACGCGCTGGATCGCGGCGCAGATGCGCGGCCAGTGCCTGCCGACCGCTTCCCGGTTTGCCAACAATGGCAAGGACCGGCTGGCGCGCAGCCTGTTCGCGCAGCGGCTGCAAATCCATCTCGCGGACCAGTCCCCAGGCTGTGGTAAGGTTCAATAATGAAGGCATATCAACCTTCGGCCTCAGGAGTTATCCATGTAAACGTCTTCATACCGCTTTGACCGGTAGAGCGCTTGATCTGCGGCGATCATCAGGGCAGAGGCAGAGATCGCGTGCTGCGGGTAAGACGCCAGGCCAGTGCTGATGGTGATATTGTGCATAGATCCATCCGGCAGTTCGATCTGACAGTCCTCTACGATAGACTGCAGCCGGAGCACCAGATGGTTCGCGATGTTGAATTCAGTCTCCGGCAGTATGATAGCGAACTCATCTCCTCCAAAGCGGGCGAAGAAGTCGGTCTCACGCAGATGCACCCGCAGGCAGCCGGTCACATGCTGCAGAATGCGGTCCCCGACCGGATGCCCATAGGTATCGTTGACCTCTTTGAAGCCATTCACGTCGAGCATAACCAGGCTGAAGACATGCTTGTAGCGGCTGGAGCGGAGCGTTTCTTCCTCCAGGCGAAGATCGAATGCCCTCCGGTTAGGCAGTCCGGTTAGTGAATCTGTATAGGCTTGCTGGCTCATGTGCTGGAATTGAAGGGCGTTATTTACTGCCAGTGCCGACTGGTCTGCCAGCCGCCGCACCACATCCTGAAGTGCATCAGACAGGCCTGCGTCTCCGGGTAGGTTAAAGGCAAATACCCCGATCAGGCGATTATCATTCATTAATGGTACGGCAGTTGAGATTGTCGCAGCGCCCTTCCCGGATTTTCGGGTCACACTTGAGACAACTTGCATGGTATTCGCAGCCCGGTACACAAGCTCATCGGGGCGAGATTGAATCCCGGCCATCCCGGGGGTTGAGCCAGGCCACCAAGCTGTGCCGTAAACCAGGTTGCCCTGCATCTGGATGAAGACTCGAATACTGGTCAGGTCTGCGACGATGTCTCGCACGGCCTGGACCAGCTCATCCAGCACATCCGGCAGAGCCAGGCTGGAATTGAGTCGCAAAGATGCCTGATACAAGGCTTCCAGACCGGGCAGCCGGTCGAATTCGTGTCCGTCGGTCATCATGATCTACAAGCAATACAAAAGTGGTACCTTGACTTATAGACCTGCACAAAAAAAGCGGCAGGCAGCTCTTCCGACAGGGCAATAAGTTCAAGGTGAAGGATTCGCTGATAAAATACAGTTGATCATCTCGGAACAAACCAGATTGTACTCGATAATACAATTTCTCGTTGATGATATTCAGACACTGCCACCAGGGTGGCGGGTAGATGTTCACCTCATTTGGAACCACTTACCTGATTGACTCGCCTATTCTATAAGGCAGCCAAAGTGCGCTGCGGTGTCTACGCGTCCTGTTAGTCCCTCAAGTGAAGGAGATGACCCAATGCAGAAAAAGCTGATCAAAAGACTATTATCAAAATCCTCCCTGGTGTTCTCAATCCTGCTGGTGAGCGGCATCCTGGCAGGTACAGCCATCGGTGCGCCCATGAATGAGCCGCTGCCTGCTCCAAACCAGGACCTAACCTCCACCGACCAGTCCTGGATATGGTTCATGCAGCGCGTTGACGCGCCGCGTCTCTTCTACAACATGACCAATCACAGCCTGCGCAGTAAGTCCGGAGTACACCACATCGCCTATGGTGGCGACCACCTGTACTATGCCAAGTTCAACGGCAGTGATTGGATCGTCGAGACAGCGGATGGTGCGTTCGGTGTCGGCCAACACGCTTCGCTGGCGCTGGACAAAAACCAATACCCTCGCATCAGCTACTACGATGCCTACAATGGAGCACTGAAGTACGCCTATTACAGCGGCAGCTTCTGGGCGGGGGCAACCATCGACAGACCAAGCGCTGCCCAATCCGCGGACGTGGAAGTGGACCTCAACCCGGAATTGGGAGCTGCCGCGGATCAGCCCGCCTGGCGCAACCCAATACTGCAGTCTGACGCTGAAGACTCTTTCCTGTCAGCCAACGAAGCCAACGCCAGCCTGGACCCGGGGGTAGGACTGTACACCTCGATTGCAGTCGACGGCAACGACTACGTACACATCAGTTATTACGATGCGATCAACAAAGACCTGAAATATGCTACCAATGCCAGCGGGCAATGGGTGACTTCCGTCGTCGACTCAAAAGGCACGGTCGGCAAGTACACCTCCATAGACGTCGATTCCAGCAATAAACCGCACATCAGTTATTTTGATGACTCGAATACGGATTTGAAGTACGCCTATCTATCCGGTACGAGCTGGAAGAAAGAGACCGTCCCGGGTGGGGCTGCCTTAGAGGTCGGATTATATACGTCGATTGTCCTGGATGATCTAAACCGGCCGCACATCAGCTACTATGACTACACCAACGGCGACCTACTGTACGCGCACAAGCGCAGCGGTGTCTGGGACCTGGAGACAGTCGACAGCTCCAGCGATGTGGGCGGCTATTCATCCATCGATCTGGACGATGATGATGACCCGCATATCAGCTATTTGAACTTCAGCTCAAACAACTTCAAGTATGCCAAGAAAAGCGGCAGCAGCTGGGATACCACAACCGTCACCAAAAGCGGAGAAGCCGGGACCTTCACATCCCTGGCTATGGATAAGGATGATGTGCCGCGCATCGCCTACCTGGATGTGAGCACAGGGGCAATGCGCGAGGCCTATCTCAAAGGCAGCAGTTGGAGTGTGCGTGATATCGACCATTACCGGGATGTCGGCTTATCCACCTCGATGCGCATGGGTTCTGGCGACACCCCGATGATCAGCTACTTCAACGACACCACCGACGATTTGAAATTTTCCAAAAGATCGGGCTCCAACTGGCCGATCGAGATCGTCGTAGACAGCGGCGAGGTCGGCTCATACAACTCCCTGGCGCTAATCTGGAACCTCCCCAAGATTGCATATTACGACGCCACAAACGGCGACTTGAAATACGCCAACAACGACGGCGCGGTCTGGCACTATGATGAAATCGCCACCAGCGGCGATGTCGGCAAGTACCCGTCGCTGGCGATGGATGTCGGCGGCAACCCGCATGTGAGCTACTACGACGCTTCGAACGGTGACTTGAAGTACAGCTATTACGACAACAACAGCAATATGTGGGTGCACCAGACTGTGGACAGCAGCGGGGACGTCGGGCAGTTCACATCGATCGCACTGACGGCGAACGGCTATCCCAAGATCAGCTACTACGACGCCACCAACAAAAACCTGAAATTCGCCGAATGGAACGGCAGCAGCTGGAACGTCTATGCAATAGATACCGCGGGAGATGTAGGCAAGTACAGCTCGATGGTGTTGGGTCTCTTCGATACACCGCATATCAGCTATTACGACGAGACCAATAAGAATCTGAACTACATCACCTATACGACTACGACAGGTTGGACGGTCACGGTCGTGGATGATAAGAACGATGTCGGTCTATATACGTCAATCGCCCTGGACAGCTCCAACCAGCCGCATATCAGCTACTACGACGCCACCAATGCCGATCTGCGCTTCGCCCAAAAGGTTAGCGGGCAGTGGGTGAATCAGGCGGTGGATGTGACCGGTAAAGTTGGTCGCTTCACATCATTGGTACTGGATAGCTCAGGCGTCCCCCTCATCGCCTATTACGATGAGACCAACGGCGATTTGAAGCTCGCCAGCGGGTATATCGCTGACAAGAAGCTCTTCTTGCCGCTGCAGCCCGACTCGTAACCCTGGCCGGGACTCAACAATAAGCGGGCTCACCGGTGATCACCGGTGAGCCCGCTGTTATTATCACCTAATCCTTGTGCTATGGCAGTATGCTGAACACGGCTCCGGCGCTGCTACCCTGCACCTCTGGGAAGTACGTCTGCCTGGCATGCGCCGGCAGGACCTGGAATTCTCCGGGCTGCGTGAGACTCAACAGATAAGTTAGCTCGTAGGTACCCGCAGGCAGATACTCCGCCGTCCAGCTGATGCGCTCATCATACACCGAGGGTGCAGAAAAATACCAGCTGCCCCAACCGTTTGAGAATGGGTTGCCCGGATCGTAGAGCGGCTCAGGCTCAACGGGTTCGAGCTCTGGGATGACCTGCTGAGTGGTCTTCAGGCTGGTATCCAGGACCTCAGCCCCGGCGGGAAGGAAATCCTCCACCAGCAAGAAGTACGCTGCCTGATCCAACGTAAGCGTCAGGTGAACTTCCACCAGCTCTCCAGCCGCAGCTTCATGCAGCGGCGCGCACTCGCCCTCCTGGCAAGCCGCATCGACCGGGAAGTACGCCCGGGCCAGGTTGATGCCGCGGCTTAGGGGTGCAACATCTTCCGCAGGGCGGTTGACTTCCAGCGCTACCGTGTAATATAGGCGTCCGCTACCTTCGCCGCGCTGGAGAACCAGCGCGTTCGGGTCATATGGGTAGAGTTGGTCGATGGGCGAGCTGGCCTGCACCGGCCCGGCTTCCAGACCGGCCTGCCCGCTGGCAATCGGCAGGCTGTTGAGCGTGGCGGA
>JAQBDA010000142.1:0-5629 GCA_032124675.1 Chloroflexota bacterium | reverse complement strand
CAGCGACCCGGACTTCCTGGTGCTGACCGAGGAGGCCCAGGAAGCGCCGCGCTTGAACAAGGCCTACCTGTCCCTGCTGATCATGGTGGGGGTGCTGCTGCCGGTGATCCTGGGCTATGTGAACATTGCCATTGCCGCGATCATCGGTGTTATCTTGATGGTGCTGTCGGGCTGCATCACCATGGAGGTGGCCTACCGGTCGATCCAGCTGAAGGCGGTGTTCTTGATCGCAGGGATGCTGCCGTTGGGGATTGCCCTGCAGCAGACCGGGACAGCCACCCTGATCGCCCAGCAGATGGTGCTGCTTGTCGGCGGGCTGGGACCGATGGTGGTGATGGCAGGTCTGTTCCTCCTGGCAGCCCTGGCTTCCCAGGTAATGCCCAACCCGGCGGTAGCGGTGCTGCTATCTCCAATTGCATTGACGATCGCGGCGGACATGGGGGTATCCCCCTACCCGCTGATGATGACCGTCGCCGTATCCGCATCGGCTGCATTTCTAAGCCCGGTAGGACACCCGGCCAACATCCTGGTGATGGGACCCGGCGGCTACCGCTTCAGCGACTACACTCGCGTCGGTCTGCCCCTGACCCTGGTGGTACTGGTCGTCTCGATGATTTTCATCCCCCTTTTCTGGCCGTTCTAGAGGTTCCGGTTGCTGATTGGGAGTCTAGCAGGTCATGTGAGAGGGTATAATCAGTTTATGTCAGATCGATCGATGGACTGGTTTTCACAATCATTGCGGGACATCGAGCAGGCTAAGGACTCGCAACAGGCGGGACGTCACGAATGGGCTTGTTTTGCCGCCCATCAGGCCGCCGAAAAAGCAGTTAAGGCACTGCACTTATCCTTAAAGCAGGAAGCATGGGGACATGTTATTGCCCAGCTTCTGCAAGAACTGCCAGAGAAGACTGCGGTTGCTCAAGATTTGATCGAAAAAGGCAGGGTTCTGGATAATTTTTACATTCCTACCCGCTATGCCAATGGGCATCCAGGCGGTGCTCCATTCGAGCATTACGGTGTTTTGCAGAGCACGCAGGCGATACAATATGCCAGTGAGATCATTGAATTCGTACGTAATCAAATGGCCTGACCGGAAGGAAGTGCATGATTCGGTTTGTGCCTGGGCTGGTGGATTGGCTGAGGATCGGCTTGACATTTTGCGCGTCGGTTATATTGGTTCGTACGCTCGCGATGATTGGGGGGTTGGCAGTGACCTGGATCTGATCGTGATTCTTGAGAGTTCTAAACAGCCGTATTTGTCCCGCACACTGGATTATGAGGTAGCCAGGATACCAGTACCGGTTGACGTGCTATTGTACACCCATCAAGAATGGCAGGAATTGGCAGACCAAGGGGGCCGCTTCTACCAAACCGTCGAGAGGGAAGCAATATGGGTCTATGAGCGCAGACAAAAGCGCGGCTGACCCTTACATTTCCACTTACTTTATCCCATACTCACTCATTTTTATATAACCACGGCATGTAGAGGTGTGAACCACCTACCAGCAGGTGGACTGAAGCCGTCTCCACCAGGCTGCCGCTGGTGCCGGTGATGACCAACTGCACGTTCAAGCCGGGCAGCAGCGCTGAGCTGTGAGTGTCGGTCAGGATCAGTGTCGCCACCTCACCCGGCAGCAGACTGGACGGAGTCAGATCAGCAAAGATCCCCGGGGGCAGGCTGCCGTGCGCCAGGTCTACGCTGTCGCTGAAGCCACCCTGCGCAAGCGTCTGGATGCTGTAGGCGGCGCTCTCTCCGGGCCAGATGGCCTGAAAAGCAGGTACGACCCGGAGCTTGAAACCGTATTCCCGGCTCTCATATGCTCCACGGTCCACCCCTGTCCCGGCAGGGCGCGGGTTCCCCAGGATGTCCTCAGCAGGTGCGTGCACCGGGTCGCCGGTATCGATCGCCGGGCTGCCCGCTGCGGGCGCACCATACAGGTTTACCAGCTGCTTGAAAGCCTGGCTTACGGTGGTTGACCCGTCTGCAAATTGGCTGGCAGCCGGTACCCAGCGCGGCAGCACGAGCCCCGCATGCTGCGGCAGGAGCGGGTCGGCGACCAGGGCGTGCAGGTCATCGCTGTAATTGACTAGCTCCCCGGGATCGCTGGGGATGGGCGAACCGCCGTTCCAGTACAGGTTGCGGTCGATGGCGAATGCGGTGGTCTCGGTGGGCGGTGTGTCGGAGAAGTCGTTGGGACGGGTGGGGTTCTCGGCGCCCATCGTGCCGCTGGGGTCGGACCAGATATTGTTGTAGAAGTAGATGTTTTCGTTGGGCGGGTTGCTGCCCTCACGGTTGAGGCGCATGGCATACGCCAGGGCGGGCAGGTCCCCGACCACCGTATTGCTGCGGAAAGTGATATCCTTGCCGCCCTTAACCCCGAAAGCCGCCCGCAGCACGTTGGGAGAATTTCCCAGCAGCAGGTTGTTCTCCACCAGCACATCCTGCGCTTCGAAGTACGGCTGACCATCCTCGCCGACCAGCACGAAATACGAACCGGTTGACCCCTCCCAATTGAGGAAGACGTTGCGCCGTAGGGTGATCCGCCGGCTGCCCAGGTTGGTATCATCGCCGCCGTTGCTGTCCTTGATGACGATATAGCTGCTGGTGTCGTTGTTGTTGGTGCGCCCGCTGCCGGCGAAATCGTTGAAGAAGATATTATCCTGGATGACCACATCGGTCACGCTGTTGACATCGATATGCTCGTCGCTGCCGGTCTGGTTGTAGAAGATATTGCCTTCCACCGTGATCCATCCGGCGCCATTGTTGATCTTGAGGATGTCATTGTTGTAGCTGTCGTGCAGCACATTATCCCGCAATGTTATCCGGCTGACGTAATCTGCACCGCCCGGCTCATCGATCAGGTCCTGTATCTGGATCACCAGCGCCCCTGCGCCCGGACCGCTGTGAGCGATATCGAAGCCTTCCAGGCTGATGCCCTGCCCGTAAAAGCAGGTCACCACCGTGCTGTCGTTGCGCAGGCGCGCCTGGTAAGGGACCTCGGATTGAACGACCACGCCCTGTGTGAACGTGCCCCGCAGCCGCACCCGTCCGAAATAATCCCCCGGGCGCACGATGACCGTGCTGCCATCCGGGACGTTGTCCAGGGCGTGAGTGATCGTCGCCCACGGATTGCCCGCCGAGCCGTCACCGGTCGAGTCGCTGCCGTTCGTAGCGACAAAATAGCTGGCATGGATGCCCTGAGGGTCTTGCAGAACGCCCACAGTGCCGGCACTCGCAGGATACCCGGCAGTCAGCGGGGCTGCAATTACAAGGGATAAAACAATCGAAAGCAGTCTATGCCGCAGGGTGGTTGTCATAGGAATTCCTCTGCTGATTTACCTGTCACAGATGGTTCAGCGCATGATCCATGGCAGGTGCAGGCTGTGATCAGTGGGCATCAGGCTGATCGTATCGGTGAGCACAGGTATCCCTGTCTGTATGGCCTGCAGGGTGACGCTGTACCAGGCGTAGTTGGTCAGCCCGGTCAGAGTGTAGCTCCGGCTGTTGTGGGGGAGACCGCCGATAGGTGGCGGCTGGTCGCCGGGTGGTCCGCTGTAATCGACCTGCCAGATGGTGGTGATGGGTAGGTCCTGGTTCACCGTCCAAATCAGATAGATAGTCTGGTCCGCCGACCATCCGCTCAGGTACAATGCCGGTGCGAATTCGTATGCGCCGATGTCGAAGCCTGCGGCCTGCGGGCGGGAGGTGCCCTGGATGTCATAATGCGTCCCGGCGTCCAAACCGGCATCGATCGCCGGGCTGTCTTTGAGCAGGCTGTAGTCATCATGATCCGCATCCACCAGCAGCGGGTCGATATTAACCAGGTCGCCGGGGAAGTCAGCCGGGTCGATGCTGCCATCTGTGTGATAAAGCAGGTTGTGGCTGCCAGTCACGCTGCCCCCGTCGGATGCCCAGTAGTTCGAGCCTGCATCGTAGAAGATATTGTTGTAAACCTGTCCGCCGGCACCGTCCCGGAAGCCGATCCCGTGATAGCGGATATCGGCGAAGACATTGTGTACGGCGGTAACATTGCGTATCTGGTGCACGCTCATGCCCCACGCGCCGCCGTGCGCGAAGATATTGTTCTGGAAAAGCAGCCCTTCGCTGTTTCCATAATAAGCGGCTTCGCCCATGAAACCCTGGTGGAACTCGCTGCAGCGGTTGTTCTCGATGGTGATATCCCGCACGTATTCGCCGTTGTTGTCGAATGTCTGGAAGCAGTCCACGTGGGCGCTGCCGATCTCGCTGAAATCCGTGCCGAAGAAGTGGTTGCCGCGCAGGACGTGGCCCTCGCCGAAGAAGCGGCTGTAGTCGCAGTCGCCTCCGCCGTAATCGTACAGGCGCTCGACCTCGTTATTCTCGACCAGCCAGTCGAAGCCGGTGACCCCGAGGCCCATCTGTGAATGGTAGATGCGGTTGCCGGCGACATTGGCATGTACGGGGAACGGCTCGTGCCAGTAGCCCTGGATGGCGGTTGAGTCCAGATTGTAGAAGTAATTGTCGATCACTGCCACATAATCGCTGCGGATGAACACCCCCGGACCTTCGGTCCAGCCGCTGAGCGACGGATGGGTGGTGATGTTGAACCCCTCGATGTGCAGGTAGTCGCTGTTCTCCGTATAGAAGCCGTACATCATGACCGTGCGCCGCGGCTGGGCTTTGAACGAGACCGGGTATCCCGGGGTGCCGCTGTTTTTGGGGATCACTCTCTCAGGATACAAGCCGGCTTTAACATAGACCGTATCTCCGCCGGAGGCTACATCTGCGGCATGCTGGATGGTCAGCCAGGGCGCTGCCTGGCTGCCGTCGTTGCTGTCGTTTGCCAGCGGGTGATTCTGGTCGACGAAATAATCCTGACCCACGGGGGTTACCGGGGCAGCCGCCGCCGCAGCTGCCAGCAGTCCCAGCAGCAGCACCAGGGAGGCAGCCAACGAGACGAACAATTTATGCGTACATCGGAGGGTGGACATTTCAGTATCCTTGCCGTACTACCAGCGGCAGGTGGACATCCCGCCGCGGCCAGAAAGCGTTGTTAGAAAGCGGAGACCAGTCGCTGGCCTGGTTCTGCCACTTGAGGGCGAAATAGACCGTTCCCGTCGTGTAGCCGAGCGTGGCTGTATAAGCCTGGCTGCTCCCCAGGATGGCGTCATCGATAAGCTGGCTGCTAGCCCAGCTGCTCTCGTCCAGCGGGCTGCCGCTGTGGCGCAGGGTAACCGTGACGGCCTCCGCCGGTGCGCTCCAGGTCAGGGTGGCGGTCAGAATACCCTGGCTGGTCAGGGCTGAGGCAACCCGCAGGTCGCTTACCGCCTGGGGAGGCAGCGTTCCGTATTCATCCGCCCCGATATCGCGGGCGCTGCCCAGCGGGCGCGGGTCGCCATCGATATCCTCATCGCACAGCCCGGCTGCCAGGGGCGCTCCCTGGTCGATAGCTGCCGCAGCCCCGCCCAGCAGGTGCAGGTCTCCAGCGACCGCGTCCTCGAACAGGCTCAGTGGGGCGTTCTGCAGGTTGCCGGCCAGCAGCGCTGATGCTCCGTCCCGCTCCCGCAGGTTGTGGCTGACAAGGTTGTTGGTGATCTCAGCGCTGGTGTTGGAGAAGCGCCACTCGATGGACGAGAACGGCGCGCTGGT
>JAQBDA010000141.1:0-3060 GCA_032124675.1 Chloroflexota bacterium | reverse complement strand
ACCAGGTCTTCTCTCACCCGCTCGGTCACGAACAGCACCACCGCTGCCAGTAGGATTACCAGGACTGTGATGATCTCAATAGTCAAATCACACCTCCCCAGAAATATTATAAATGACCATCCGGGCGTTTTACACCGGGTGATGGCAATTTATTAGACGTCTGTAGTTGTGCAGGCAACCCAATCAGGACTGGCTGCCAAGGCATGCCAGTCCTGATCTATTTTTATCAGCTGAGTGCTGCCGTCAGAGGACAGCAGCACTCGACAACCTTAGCTGTTCTACGGGCAGAGCTGAAGCGAAGCGTCGTCCACGTACATCGAGGTAGCGCCGCCGTAGCCGTTGTTGTACACGCCGAACTGCAGGCGGATGGTGGTGCCGATCCACTTGGAGACGTCGAACGTGTAGTAGGTCCAGGCCTGATAGTTCTTGCGCTGCCACATCAGGGTGTCGATCCAGTTGCCGCTGCTGTCCAGCACCAGCACGTACTGCACGTCCCTGCCCGGAGTCCCGACGCTGGTCGTCTCGCCGCTGATCGGGTAGAGCCACATGCCCACCGTGGCAGTGTTCACCGTCAGCGGCATGCTGGCAAGCTGGTAGGCGTCCGAGTAGCTGTAGCGGTCCATAACATAGTAAGGAACGCCGTTGCGCATCGAGCGCACGCCGGTATGCGCCGCATCGGTGGAGTAACCCGCCGAGAAGACCGTCACCGGAATGCCCCAGCTGCCATCCGTCTCGAAGCTGTTGTTGGCGAAAGCTTCCGTGCAGGTGCCCGGCAGTGGGGTAGGTACAGGCGTGGGTGGAATTGGTGTGGGCGTGGGTACCGGCGCGGTTCCGGTGCAGATATCGAAGGTAGCATCGTCCACGAACATGGCTGTGTCCCCGCTTACCCCATTATTGAACGTACCGAACTGGATGCGGATCGTGTCGCCGGCGTATTTGGTCAGGTCGAAGGACAGCGGCGTCCACACCTGACCGTTATCGCTGTACCTCCGGTACAGCCACTCGAGGATATTCCCATACTGGTCGAGCACCAGCACGTAGGACATGTCGCTGGAAAGCGCCAGGTCGGTGAATTTAATACCGACCGGCGGCGGTGCTTCCGGCGCAGCCGCTTCAGTGAGGTAACCCGTGCTCTGGTGGAAGACCGACATGTTGAGCATGGCGCTGGTGGCACCCGCAGGGATGGTCGCCAGCTGCCAGGCGTCTGAGTAGCTGTAAGGGGCTGCATAGGCTGCATCTATGCGGCCGGTGCGCATGGACTGCACCGGGCTGATGTACTGCTTGCTGGACAGGCGGGCAGAGAAGGCCGTCACCGGGATGCTCCAGCCGCGGTCGACCAGCTCGAAGTCGCTGTTGACGAAGACATTGCTGCAGCCCTGGACAGGCGGGGTAGGCGGCTGCGGCGCTGCCGCAGCATCGCACAGCTCCAGGGTGACGTCGTCGACGTACATGGAGGTCACACCGCCGACGCCGTCGTTGTAGGTGCCGGCCTGGACCTTGATCCACACATCCTGCGAGGGGCTGGCGTATTTGCTCAGGTTGAACTCGTACAGGCCCCACTGCTGGTCGTTGCTGCGCATCCACATCAAGGTTTGCAGCAGCTCACCAGAATCGGGATCATATGGATCCGTAACCCCGGTGTACTGATTATAAACGTTCGTCACTAACACGTACTGACCGTCGCTGCCAAGGGCTTCGGTGTCCATCTCCGCGCCCTCTAAGCCCTTCATTGGCAGGGATGGCATCGCCAGCGTGCTGGTATCGCTGCTGGTCGGGTACAGCCACATGCGCAGGATGGCGCTGGTGGTGCCCGCCGGGATCAGGATCGGCTGGCGGGTGGAGGAGTAGCTGTATTTGTTCTGCGCTGCGTTGGTGATGCCGGTGCGCGCCGAGCGCACCCCGGTGTGTGCTGCAGCGGTGGTATAGGCTGCGGTGAACTCAGTGGCAGGGAACTGCCAGGTCTGGTCGGCCTCGAAGCTCTCGTTGATCACATAGTTCGGGCACTGCTGGAAGGCTTTGAAGTCGAGTGGCCTGAAACTACCAGGGAGATTTACCGTTGACATCGAAGGAAAGAAAACTTGATCATCCTTTTGAGGAGCAAATGCATAGCTGCCAATGCCTAAACCTTCGACGACATAGGAGCCGTATGCATCCGTGATATAGCTATTTCCATCTTGATCGACGATACTTACTCCTTTGACAGGTTTACCGTTCATGTCGGTTACTTGTCCGCCAATTTGGCGCGACAAGATTGGGAAGAAAATCCGAGGCCAGGATGGATCAGCCGTAGCCTGCAGGGCGGGCTGGCGCTCGGGACCGCTCCCCAGGACTCCAGTCCCCGGGGAGACCGCCACGCTCCCAAGGAGCAGGGCGACGACTAATAATAGTTGGCTGACACGCCTCATGGCAAACCTCCAGATTGGTTGAACGAGCTGCTCATACGGATTGTTATAGTGCTATCTATAGTTATAGCATAAACTTCTAGATATTCAACTGGTGCAAGTTTTAAGCCCATTCTCTGTTTCTCGTCGAGAGTTGAGAATTGGGAGCTGAGCATAGTGAAGTTCAAGTTTTACGACCCATGAAATGGTACAACCCTTCCCTGGCTACACATTTTACATTGCATATCACGATTGTAGGGCTGCCTGACAAGAGTGTCAGGCTGAGCACGACCGGTCAATGCGACGGTTCACAGACAGCAAGGCCATGCCCAGGTCGCGCAGCATTGCCAGCAAGCCATACAGGGCTGCCTGGTCGGGCAGATGCGCGGTAATGGTGGTCGTATTCTCGGCCTGATTGGTCGACACCTGGGCATCAAACCATTCCGACCAATCCCCATCCAGGCATCCGGCTGCCTGGATCACGTACACGGTAACCTCACCCATCTCAACCCCTCACGCGCAGCCTTTCTATGCCGCCCAGGTCCTTACCGAAAGACAGCTTGAGCGCATCCTTGCTGCAGACTGTGATGCAGGTCTGGCATAGGCTGCACTCAGTCGAAAGCACTCTTTGCCCGTTTTGAATATAGTCCGGGATACGGATATCCATCGGGCACATCTT
>JAQBDA010000140.1:0-2592 GCA_032124675.1 Chloroflexota bacterium | reverse complement strand
TGTAATTAAATAGTCTTCGTCCATGGAAAGGCTTTAGATGCACACTAATATCATCGATATCGCTAAGCGGCGCTGGCGCATCCGTCGCAAGAACCTTACGGCCGACCTGGTCGCCGGTTTAACCACCGCGGTATCCAGCATACCCGATAGTATGGCTTCTGCTCTGCTGGCAGGGATTAATCCCCTGGCAGGTCTATATACTATGATCATCGCTACGCCAATCGGGGCACTGTTTACCAGCTCAGAGATGATGCATATCTCCACCACCAGCGCCATGTCACTTGCCGTGGCAAGCTCCCTGGTTGGAATGTCGCCAGATATGAAGTTGCAGGCTGTGTTCATGCTGGCGCTCATGGTCGGGGTTATCCAGATTTCCCTGGGCTTGCTTAAGATGGGCTACCTGGTGCGGTTTGTGCCATTTTCTGTGATGACTGGCTTCTTAAACGGCGTTGCTCTTTTGATCATCTTAAGCCAGCTAGGCGATCTTACCGGTTATTCGAGTCCATTCTCTAACCGGATTATCCAGGCATTGGATACGGTAATAAACTATACCCAAATCATCCCACCAATATTTGCTGTAGGTATGACAACTGTCATACTGATCCTCCTTCTTAATAGAAGCAGGATAACTAAACCGTATTCCTTGATATTGGCGATGGTTGCAGCTTCAACTCTCGCTGCATTACCCGGGTTTGATCTGGTGCCAACCGTTGGGGATGTGACGGATGTTCCGAGCGCATTGCCGCGTTTCAATCTCCCTGATTTCTCCATGTTTTTGGCCTTGATCGTACCGGCTTTTGCCCTCTGCATCATCGGTTTGGTCCAAGGGGCTGGGATTTCCCAGGGGTACCCAAATCCAGACGGTAAGTTCCCTGACCCGTCTGGAGATTTCTTTGGGCAGGGTGTTGCCAATCTGGCAGCCAGTTTTTTCAGTGGAATGCCTTCGGGTGGGTCGCTCTCCGGTACGGCTTTGGTTGTCAATTCAGGCGCGAGGACGCGTTGGGCGAATATCTTTGTCGGGATCCTTATCGCCGTCATCATACTGCTATTCTCTCAAGTGGTAGAGCTGATCGCGATGCCGGCGCTGGCCGGTCTTCTGATCGTGATCGGTTTTCAAACAATTAAACCCACCGACATCATGACGGTGTGGCAAACCGGCCTGACCCCGCGGGCAGTTATGCTGATTACATTTATCGGGACCCTGATCATGCCGCTACAATTCGCAGTGCTTCTGGGTGTGGCAATTTCTATTGTGCTTTATATATCCCAGCAAGCCAACCGCATTCGTCTGGTTGAGATTGTCCCCCAAGAAGGCGGCTTCCCTGTGGAGCGACCAGCTCCTGAACAATTGCCGAGCCATGAAATCACCATGCTTGTGCCGTATGGCAGCCTGTTTTACGCTGCCGCCAAGACCCTGGAAGAAAACCTGCCCGCTGCTGAAAATACGCGTCGAGCGGTGGTAATATTAATCCTTCGCGGATATGAAGAGTTCGGTAGCACAATGATTGGCGTGCTGGATCGATACGGGCGCACCATCCAGGGTCATGGAGGAAAAGTGATATTAGCCGGGGTCAGCCAGGGCGTTCTCTCGCAATTGGAGCGCACCGGGTTGCTCGAACTGATCGGGAAGGAAAGTATCTTCATGGCGACGGATGAATTTGGAATGGCCGCTAACCATGCTTTTGAGTATGCACGGAAGTGGTTGGATGCGGCAGAACTACAAGAAATACCGACTGAGAACGAAACATAATATCCGATCCTGTCGCAACTCTCTATAAGAAGGAGGTTTTACATGAGGCTTGGATTATATGAATAGCGATCCAGTTATCGCCAATCGGATCAACAACAACAATAATTCAAATAAGGATTACGAGGAGTATTAAATGCTTGCACAAAATAACAGGACAATTTTTGGTTTATTTAGCCTGCTCATCGCCATAAGCCTTATCCTTGGCGCTTGTTCATCGCCGGCGCCAAGTCCAGCGCCGACAGAGGCTGCCGCACCTCCTACGGCTGTGCCAACCGAAGCCCCACAGCTATTGGAGCCCATCACTCAGGAACAGCTGGTAGGTGCGATATGGCAGTGGGTTGGCGGGAGAGAGCCGCTGTCCTCCCCACCATTCCAGGTGCCAGAGCCACAGAAGTACACCCTGACCTTCAACGAAGATGGCTCGCTTTTCGTCCAGGCAGACTGCAACACGTCGCGTGGCACGTATGAGCTGTCCGGCAACCAGCTCACCATCAGCCTCGGGGCAACGACCCTGGTAGCGTGTGAGGTGGACTCCCTGTCCGACCACTTTATGGCAAACCTCGGCAGCGCAGCCCAGGCCGGCAGCGGGTTTGGCAACCTGGTGATCGTCCTCGCAGATGAGATGGGTGAGATGTACTTCAATCGCACCGCTGCGCCTGAACAGGCTACCAACCTGGAGCCGATCACCCAGGAAGATATGCTCGACATCCTGTGGCAGTGGACCAGCCTGGAAGAGCCAGCTCCTGCACCGGGTATTGGCGTAGGTGACCCTTCGCTCTACGATATTGTCTTCCGGGCGGACGGCACCTACAGCGCCAAAGCCGACTGCAACCGTTTGAACG
>JAQBDA010000139.1:0-12657 GCA_032124675.1 Chloroflexota bacterium | reverse complement strand
CTCGATCACGAACTCAACCTCAGGATCGTCCTGGGTCAGGGTCAGGTCTTCCAGCCCGGCGTAGCGGATCATGGCATCCGCATCCACCTGGTACGCCCACGGGTCGAGAGCGGTGTCATAGGTCCAGTGCAGCGGCAGGTTGAGCGTGACCTGGTTCCCATTCACCGCCGTCACCTCGACCAGCTGCCCTAGCACCCGGTCGCCGTCCTCGTAGCCGCAGTAGGTGCATTTACCCTCCACCCCGACCGGATCGACGATGTCGTTGTCGTTGAGCTGGTTGACCAGCAGGATGTCTCCCGGACTGATGCCTGCTGTGCTGGCAAGCGTGATGACCTTGGAATCTTTGTTCGCCACCAGGACATCTGTGGTCTTGTGAAGGCCGGCGATCTGCCAGTAGATCAGGCCACGCATATCGACCATCGAGCGCAGGTAGCCGCCGCTGTGCTTCAGCACCGTCTTGCCAGGCCCGGCGCCGCGCAGCGTGTCGTAATCGTCCAGGTGGATCGTGTCGGAGGTGAGGTAGGTGCCTTCCGGCAGGTAGACCACCTGCCCATCCGGGCAGTCGTCGATCGCATTCTGGATGGCTGCGGTGGCGTCGGTCGTCCCATTCCCGTACACCGTGCTGTCGATGGTAGCGCAGAGTCCCGTCCGGTCTGGGATGCCACCAGGGATGCCGGCATAGCTCCAGTCGATTCGTCTGTCGGCAGGGATGAATTCATCCGGTGATGTATGCCCACCCAGCGATGCCAGACCGACTGGCATGCCGCCCTGCGCCAGGAGCAGTATAAGCACCGCTGTCAAATTGACTATTCTAGATTTTGTCATCATGCGGTTGCTCTCTTGATAATACGTCCTGGATTTACATCAGCCAGTGGTGAGCTATTGGTCATCTAAAACCTTCTTAAATTCGGTCAGCATGCCACCGTTATCCACGATGTGCCCGGGTATGCCAGGCTCGAGTATGAATTATTTGCGTAGATTCACCGTGATAACCACCCGGCCTTTGCACGATATCATACGCACAGGCATGTGAGTATGATATCATATTATATTGTGTAATTCAAATATTCAACAATCAATATGGATAGGCAGTAACAAATCACCCAGGATGAGATAATAAATTAAGGTACCGCAGCCGAGCCTGTAACTCGAATACGGATAAGTCAATACCTGTACAATACCCTTTCCACCAGCGGTATCGGATACAATAGGTTTTTATATCTTGAAATGACCCGCGTCGAGCGATATTGGGTGCCAAAAATCTGGTACAACCAGCAAAGACTTTTCAGTATGACAGAGAATTTACGTACTCACCGCAAACCCTTAGCGGTCTCCAACTGGAAGATGACCATGACCGTGGCGCAGAGTCTGGCGTTTGTGCGCGATTTCCTCTTGCAGGCAGGCGCCGCCCTGGAGCAGGTCGATGTCGTGCTCTGCCCACCCTACACCGCGCTGCACCCGGTGGCACAGGCCATCGCAGGCACAGAGCTGCAGCTTGGCGCCCAGGATATGGCGGCCACCACGGATATCGCTCGCACCGGGCAGGTCTCAGCCTCGCTGCTGGCTGACGCCGGCTGCCATTGGGTTATGTTGGGTCACTGGGAAGTGCGCCGCCACCTGGGAGATGACGACGGTAGCGTCAACCGCAAGATCAGGCTGGCTTTCGAGCATGGCCTGCGCCCCATCGCCCTGGTAGGCCCAAGCCGCGAGATGGACGCAGCGCTGGAGTCGGCCTTGGGAAACCAACTAGCCCGACTGCTGGACGGCTGCCAGGGGGAGCAAGTCGCTCGCATGGCCTTCGTCTACGAGCCGGAGTCTTCGATCGGCCGTAACGCACCGGCCGATCCCCATGCGGTCGCCGCAGGATGCAGTTTTATCCGCAGCTGGCTGGCTGAATATTGGGGAGAACCAACCGCCGAGCAGGTGCGTATCATTTATGGTGGCAGTGTTGCCCCCCAGTTCGCCGTCGACCTGCTTGCCAGTCCGCAAGTCGATGGGCTGGGTGCTTCCCGCCAGGGGCGCGATCCGGCTGCCTTCGCCCATATCGTGCGCAGCGTAGCGAAGGCTAAACAATAAACGCTTAAGGTTAGATAGTGAAAAAGATGGTAACAAAATGGCTTCGCTCGAATATACAGTTGTTTCTAATCCTGCCGGTTCTGCTGGCGCTCCCCTCCATCGCATTCCTCCCCGCGGCCTCTGTAATTCGCTCGTTGCACCAAACGGGCGCAGCTAAGGATGATTTCACGGCCGGGGTGATTTCTTTTGCTGCGCCCCTACTTGACACTTCGCACCTGACACTTGTTTCCTCGCACCTCGCACCCCGCACCTCGCATCATCTCTCCCAGGATCTCCCCCCATTCAGCCTGCCCTTCCCCGACCCGCCCGGGCCGGATACCTGGCTGCTCGGACAGACCTACGGCAACACTACCGGCGCCTTCCGCCAGCGCAACAGCACTTATCGCGCTGGGCAGGGGATACACTTCGGGATCGACCTATCCGCACGCTGCGGCTATCCGATCCTCGCCATCGGTGACGGGGTGGTATCCAAGGTAGACGCCCTGGAGCACGGCTCGGCGCCGCACAACTTGATGATCGACCATCCCAACGGCTATTCGTCCTTTTACGGGCACCTGCTCGAGACGCCCAATCTATCGGTCGGGCAGGCAGTCGTCAAGGGTGAGCTTGTGGCGCATGTTGGCGACCCGGACGAGACCTGCACCTCCCGCCCGCACCTGCATCTGGAGATCCGCAATGCCGGGGCATACAATAAGGCTTTCAACCCGATTCCGCTGATCGACGTCGACTGGGACACGCTGGCACTGACCGGTTCTTTCGGGCGCGGTTTCGCCCGCGACCTTAATGATCCGCGCCGCTGGCAGCGCCTGGACGACCAGCCGGATATCGACTTCTGGGGACCGATTCTCAACGACTACGCCAACCCGTGGCCACCGGAATGGGGGCAGTGAAATGGCAGCGTTTACGCAGCAAGAGCATTTACCACGAAGGCGCCAAGGCGCCAAGTTTATAAGGTTACTCTCCTGGAATTACTATTTTGCCCTGATAGTGTTAAGCCTGGTATTCTTTACCGCCTGTGGAGCACCTGCCGGGCAGGCGCCAACCCCCCAGGCTGTCACGCCAACGGCGCTGGTACAGACAGAAGACCTGCCCGCGACGCTGCCAGCAGCCACCAGCACCAACCCACCTCTACCCACCGTGACTCGGGATGCCAGCCCCACCCCGCCCCCGACTGCCGCGCCGGAGCTGCGCCAGCTTACAACTGGCGGCTGCTGCGTGGAGCCCTTCTGGGCCCCGGATGGAGGGCGGGTTCTGTTCCTGGATAAGCCCTCGGCAGACAGCCCGGCCGGGCTGTGGGGCGTGAACGTGATGGGCGGCAGTCCAGAGCTGGTCACTGAGCGCCTGGGCATCTATTCCAACGATATGGCGTTGCTGGCGTACCCTCAGGGAGGCCAGACCATCGTCGAGCGCCTGGCAGACGGCCAGACCTGGACCATCCCCAGCGGAGGGCGGGCGGTCGCATTCTCGCCGGACGGGACGCAGCTCGCCTGGACTGCTGGCCAGACTGGCCCTCCGTTCGACAGTGCCCGCCGCCAGGTGTGGGTCAGCCAGGCGGACGGCAGCCAGGCCAAGGCGGTGATCGATGTTTATGGAGGCGGGTTCGCCGGCTGGTTCCCGGATGGGCGACTGTTGGTCAGCGGCCGGCTGGCAGCCGACGAGACGTATTCCGGGCTGTATGCCGTATCCCCGAATGATGGACGGATCCTACTGCTGGCGAGCGGTGGGCGTCTGCGCAGCGCTTCGATTTCCCCCGGTGGAAGCTGGGTAAGCTACCTGTCCACGCTCAGCTCGGACCCGGCCAGCAACGGCCTGTGGCTGGTCAGCTCAACCAGCGGCGAAGCCCGGCAAGTGGAGCATTTCGGCGCTCCCCGCTGGCAGGACGACGCGCATCTGCTGCTCATCCCTCTCGATCTGAACCAGGCTTTGCATCAGGTCTGGCAGATCGACGCCCAGTCAGGTCAGGCACGCTCGCTGACCGAGCCCGCCATCACCCCATTTAAGGTCGCCAACGGTGATTGGAGCGTCTCACCGGATGGAAGGCAGATCGCCTTCGTCTCTGCCAGCGACCACAATATCTGGCTGCTCAGCCTGCCGGATTAGCGCAGGCGTGTCGCCCGATCGGCAAATGCCTCGGGCTGCAGCTGGCGCATCAGCACCTGGCGCGCCTCCTCCCCATGCAGCCCACCCGCCAGCAGGCCCAGCGGCCTGACCGGGTCGCAAAAGATAAAGTACACCACATTGACCCCGGAGTCCATCCAGACTCCGATATGCGCAGCCCTGGTCAAACCCCAGCTCGCCTGCGCGGCTTCGCTGTCCGGGAACTGCTCGCTGAATAGGCGCTGCGACTTGGTGCAGCAGAACACCATCGGACCGCACAAGCTGTGATCGTCCGCTGACTGGTGACCGTGTTGGATAACCGCGTTGTCGCCGCGATAAGGAACCAGCCAGTGATCATCCTGCCAGTCTTTGGGATAGATATGCCAGGGGGACCGGCGGGTATCTGGACCTGCCTGCTCATCCATAGGATCTCATCTCAACCCTGAAGCAGATGCTGCCGGAACCAGCGCAGGGTGCGCTCCCAGGCATCTCGGGCAGTCTCCGGTTCGTAGATATGCGGTCGTGCATCATTGAAGAATGCGTGCCCCGCACCCGGGTATATATGGACCTCATGTGCTACACCATGTACCTCGAGCTCCTGTTCCAGCGAGTGTACCAGGTCTACCGGGATGCCATGGTCATTCTCACCGTACAACCCCAGCAGTGGAGCCTGGATCGTCCGTACGATCTCCAGATCGCGCGGCATCCCGTAAAAAGCTACCGCTGCGCCAACCTCCTGGCTGGCTGCGGCAGCGGCAACCGTCAACGACCCGCCCATGCAGAACCCCACCACGCCGACCGCTTTCGGATTCACCTGCTCCAGGCTCTGCAGGTAGCCAATGGCAGCCAGTATCTCCGCAACTGCCCGATCGCGGTCCAGCTCCATGGAAAGCTTGCGCGCCTCATCTGGCTCGCTCGCGGCCTGCCCGTGATACAGATCGGGCGCCAGGGCGATAAACCCTTCTCCAGCGAAGCGCTCTGCCACGTCCTTGATATGCGGCACGAGCCCCCACCACTCCTGGATCACCACCAGCCCGGGAAAGCGCCCGGCTTCCTCTGGCTGCGCCAGGTAGCCGGGTGTGGTGTGGTCATTAGACTGGAATTCGATCATCCTGCTGGTTGTTCCTGCCATCTGGTTCCTCCTGATAAGTTCGGTTTTCGTAAGGCAAATTTGCTATTTGCCCCATCACTGATGAAGTATGCTTGGCAGTCCTGGCAGGACTGCCAAGCATAGATTGAATTATCTCTCTACCAACCCTGTCAATTCCAGGCTGACCTGCCACAGCTTACAGGCGGTGTCACCATCATAAGACGCCGCTGAGGAAGGCACTGCCTGACCATCCACGAAATACTTCCCTGTTATTCCTTCCACATCTGGTGAAGTGGCCAGATAAAGGCTGTTGCGAGCGCCTTCTTCGGGACTGCGGGCGATTATACGCATCAACGGCATCACAAGTTGGAAAACCAGGCCATTATTTCTCGCCAGCCGTGTCGAAACAAAGCCAGGATGCAGGGCATTAACTGTCACCTGAGCCGCATCCAAACGGCGTGCCAACTCGTAGGCATGCAGTACATTCGCCAGCTTGGACTGGGCGTACGCTCGCCAACCGCTGTAGCTCCGCTCTCCCTGCAAGTCATCGAAATCGATATTTGCACCATGATGACCATTGGAAGAAACATTGATGATCCGTGCCGGCGCGCTGGCACGGATGATTTCCAGCAGCAGACCGGTCAGAAGAAAGTAATTCAGGTGGTTCAGTGCAAGGGTCATCTCAATTCCATCTACGCTCTCTTGCCGTTTCATAAAAAAACCACCTGCATTATTGACCAGCACATCCAGGCGGTCATATCGACCCAGGTAATCATCCGCCAGCCGCCTGATCTCCGCCTGTGAGGACAGGTCTGCCACCAGGTAATCCGCCGTCTTGCTGCCGGTCTCTCTCCGAAAATTTTCGGCGGTCTTGAAACAGCGCTCCTGGCTGCGACCGACCATCACGACCGTCGCACCCATTCGCAGCAGCTCGCGCGCGGTTACTTTGCCGATTCCAGAGGTTGCACCGGTAACCATGCATACCTTGCCGCTCATCTGTCCGTTCGAAGAATCCATTTAATTCACTCCTGCAAAGCCAGCACTGCTTCCTGCATTGCAAGCGCAGCCCAGCGTGCATACATCTTACCCGAGGGATGAAGACCGTCGGGAGCGACAAGGCCAGGATCGTTCTCCGCCTCGCGCGAAATGGGCGTGATGTCAATATAACGCATACCCAGGCGTACAGCTTCTTGTGAGATGACCTGATTGAAGGCGTCGATCTCATCGGAAATCAGCTTCCTGTCGAACTGCGATCCGACCGGGGTCATGCTCCAATCTGGGATCGACAATACCAGCACACGTTCCGGGCGGTCTCCAGTATAAGCAACTGCCTGCTCCAGCAGAGCTGCAAACTCCTTACGGTAGGACGCCAGTCTGTAGCCGCGGAACTGGTTGTTGGCACCGATCAGCAGGGACACCAGGTCATAAGGGGGGGCGATCCCAGCCTGCTGGAGGCCCGCCGCCAGCTCATCCGCCGTCCAGCCGCTGCGTGCTACGATCTGCGGATCATCGATCGCGTATCCTGCAGCGCGCAATAGATCAGCAAACTGGTTGGGCCAGCGGTCTACATCCAGCACTGCCTCACCAATCGTGTAAGAATCGCCCAGTGCCAGATAGCGCAGCGGCGCGCCCTCCCCCAGCAACGCACCCGGCTTTGTCCCTGCCTGTTGGTCGACCGGCGGGCTATCCAGTGGTGAAGTTCCGGCAGCCGCCTGCCTGCGACAGCCGAACAGCAGGATTGCTGACAACATCAAGACCAATTTGAGCATCATTTCTAAGTTTACACGACTTCTGTCTTTTCCAGACCCAATCAGCGCTGACGAGTAGGACCCGATGGTCAAACGAGCATTATCCCTGGACGGAGTAATTCCCGATATAATCGTGACTGTGTCTGATATACAGCCTGAGGTCCCGACAAATAAACGCCTGAAAGCTGATGCAACCCTGCTGCTCGTGGCTTCGTTCTGGGGACTGGCTTTCGTGGCACAGCGTACAGCTGCCGAGAGCTCGGGGGTTTTCCTGTTCAATGGATTGCGCTTCCTGCTGGGCGCGCTGGTCCTGCTGCCTTTTGCATGGCGGGATGGTAGCCTGCGCAGGGTGGTTAGCCGGGGTAGACCCGGCCTATCCGGCATCCTGATCGCCGGTCTGCTGCTCTTCGCCGCAGGCACTCTCCAGCAGATGGGAATACGCTATACTACCGCCGGGAACGCCGGCTTCATCACCGGTCTGTATGTCGTGTTCATCCCTGTTATCCTGGCGCTGGGCGGCAAACAGCGCCTGCGCCCAGCCATTTGGGCCGCTTCGCTGATGGCAGTCGCGGGGTTATTCCTGCTCAGCACTGGTGGGCAGCTGCGGCTGGCATTGGGCGACGCCCTGGTGCTGGCAAGTGCAGTGATGTTCGCTTTCCATGTCATCTGGATCGGCACGATGGTGCAGCGCGTGCTTGTGCTGCCACTAGCAATCGGTCAGTATCTGCTGGTCGGAGTGCTCAGCCTGGTGATCGGTGCGTTTACCGAGACCAGCCTGAGCTTTGTCATATCCAATTCCTGGATGGCAATCCTCTATACGGGTATCTTCTCGATTGGATTGGGCTATACCTTACAGGCAGTCGGACAGCGCACTGCGCCGCCAGCCGACGCGGCCATCCTGCTCAGCATGGAAGCGCCCATCGCCGCGCTCTTCGGCTGGTTGCTGCTGGATGAACAACTGATCGCAATCCAGCTGTTCGGCTGCGGGTTGATGCTGGCAGGGACGATCCTCGCCCAGTTCCCGCTCATACTGAAAGGTATCAGAAGACCTGCCTGAGCAAGCAGTCAAAGTGACTAAGAAGGGAAGTAGTACCGATTTTCGTTCGAATTGGATTGGAATATCGAATAAAGTCGCTGCTACAACATTGATCTCTCTGAAAGACAGGTGCTCCACAAATATCTAGCGCTTCAGGCTGCGGTATTTGATCCGCTGCGGCGTGTCCGCGGCCACCCCCAGGCGCTTTTTCCTGTCCTCTTCATAATCCGACCAGTTGCCGATAAACCAGCGTAACTGGCTGTCCCCTTCGAACGCCAGTATGTGCGTGGCGACTCGATCCAGGAACCAGCGGTCGTGGCTGACGATGAACGCGCAGCCGGCGAAGTTTTCGATAGCCTCTTCCAGGGCGCGCAGCGTATTCACATCCAGGTCGTTGGTCGGTTCGTCCAGCAGGATGACATTCGCGCCCTGAGTCAGGGTCTTTGCCAGGTGCAGGCGATTGCGCTCGCCGCCGGACAGCGTGCCGACCAGCTTCTGCTGGTCTGAGCCAAGGAAGTTGAAGCTGGCAACGTAGGCGCGCGAGTTCCGTTTGCGCCCGCCCAGGTCCAGCTCATCCTGCCCCCCGCTGATCTCCTCCCAGACAGTTTTCTCCGAATTAAGCGTATCCCGGCTCTGGTCGACATACGCCAGCTGTACAGTTTCACCAGTGCGTATCCTGCCCGCATCTGGCCGGTCCTGCCCTGTGATCAGGCGCAGCAGTGTCGTTTTCCCGGCTCCGTTCGGCCCGATCACGCCCACGACGCTGCCCGGTGGGATGCTCAGATCCAGGTTGTCGATCAGAAGCCGTTCGTCATAGCCTTTGGAGACCCCCTCACACTCAATGACCAGGTTTCCCAGGCGCGGACCGGGCGGGATATAGATTTCCAGGTCCTCGCGGCGCTTTTCGTATTCCTGACTGAGCAGCTGTTCGTAAGCCGTGTAGCGTGCTTTGCCCTTCGCGTGCCGCGCTCTGGGCGCCATGCGGATCCAATCCAGCTCACGCTCCAGAGTACGGATGCGTTTGCTCTCCGATTTTTCCTCCCGGCGCAGACGCTCCTGTTTCTGCTCCAACCAGCTCGAATAATTCCCTCTCCAGGGGATACCGTAGCCGCGGTCCAGCTCCAGGATCCACCCCGCCACATTATCCAGGAAATAACGGTCGTGGGTAACGGCAATCACCGTGCCCCGGTACTGCTGCAGGTGCTGCTCCAACCAAGCGACCGATTCAGCATCCAGGTGATTGGTGGGCTCATCCAGTAAGAGGATGTCCGGCTCGGTGAGCAGCAGGCGGGTCAACGCCACCCGGCGCCTTTCACCACCGGAGATGACCGCGATGGGCGTATCCGGTGGAGGGCAGCGCAGGGCATCCATGGCCTGCTCCAGGCGGCTATCCAGCGTCCAGGCATCCTGCCGGTCAAGCGCTTCCTGGATGCGTGCCTGCTCGGCGATCAGCGCATCGTAGTCTGCATCCGGCTCGGCAAAGCGGGCGTTGATCTCATCGTACTTCCCGAGCAGGTCAACGACCGGCTGCACCGCCTCTTCCACCACCTGCCGGACGGTCTTTTCCTCGTCCAGCTGCGGCTCCTGCTCCAGCATCCCCACTGAATAGCCTGGCGAGAAGACCACCTCACCGGTATAGCCGTCATCTTTACCGGCGATGATGCGCAGCAAGCTGGATTTGCCTGCCCCGTTCAGACCCAGCACGCCGATCTTTGCACCGTAATAAAAGCCGAGTGAGATATCCCGGATGACCTGCTTATTGGTGGGCGGGAAGATACGACTGACCCGCACCATGGAGAAAATGACTTGCTGATCGTTCACGCTGCCTCCGAATCTGTGTCTAGAGGCATAATCATATCACTGCTTTCGATAATCTCCGCCTGCAAGCTGCCGCGCGAAAGCTCCTGCAGGTCGGCCTGGAATTCCGGGAGTTGATCTGCGGCAAAGCGCGCCGCCAAGGATACTCGCTCGGCAAAATCCTGTTCCAGGACCTGACCTTTGTGTTCCAGGATCAGGTTGTGGAGGCGCTCGTACAGAGGATACGCTGTCTCCAGGTATACCGTGTTTGTCGACACCAGCTCTCCTTTGGGAAGCACTTCCAGCACCGAGCGCACAGCATCGCTGTAAGCGCGCACCAGACCACCGGTGCCGAGCTTGGTACCGCCAAAGTAGCGCGTCACCACCACCGCTACATCCCCCAGACCGCTGCCCTGCAGCACAGCCAGCGCGGGGCGCCCGGCAGTCCCCGATGGCTCTCCATCGTCGCTGCAGTGCAGGATGGTCGAAGCCCCGTGACCGATGACAAAAGCCGGGACATTGTGGGTTGCATCGGGAAATTCCTGGCGGACACGCACGATGAAAGTTTTCGCCTGTTCAACCGTGGCTGCCGGTGCAGCGCTGGCGATAAAACGAGAGTTGACCACCAGAGTCTCAGCTCTGGCTTCTACGGCAGGGATTATTCTACGGATCATTCGTGATTATTCTAACGCACTTTTTTCAAAGGTAATCTGCTGAAAGTGTTTTGAATTTAATCGATGATGTTTTCCGCCGTTTACTTACACATTTCGCTTTATTTGATATAGCTGGTAATCAAGAGACTTTCGGCGAATTGCCAAGAATGGGATCCCAGTCCAGATGCTATAATTTATTGTTGCAAACAGCCAGGGCGAAAAAAGGCAGGATAAGCATGGATCGTAGTGACTCGATGGCAAACACCGACGAGAGCAAAAATACGAAAACAGCCAGAATCCTGGCGTTCACATTCGGGCTGATTGCCTTCTTGCGCGGTGGGCTGGTTATATGGGCGTTCTCTTTCGGTTTCTATCGCGATTCAAACCTTTATGTAAACCTGGGCAGCGCCCTGTTTCAGCGGGGCGGGCCATTTTCATCAGGCGTGGTCACTTTCCCCTATCCATTTATGAACGCGATTGCAGCTTCGGCAAAAAGCCCGCTGATACTCGTCTGGCTGCAGGTGCTTATCGGTGCGCTGGCGGTTGGCTGTCTGGTCTATGTGCTTGCAAAAATCAATCCAATACTGGGTCTGGTAATCGGCACACTGCTCGCCATCGACCTCGTTTGGGGAGCGATTAACCGCAATGTGATGACCGAGGGCTTGTTTGTCAGTTTCAATATCCTATCACTGGCGTTTTTGGTTAGCCATTACGACAGACGCCAGACTCTCTCAACATGGGAACTGTTCCTGGTAGGTCTGCTCTACGGTTGGACTTTTATCTTCCGCCCATCCAGTCTGTTCCTGACCTTTCTGATCATCCCTCTCTACCTGTGGTTTACCCGTTCCTGGCGCAAGACAGCTGCTGTAAGCGGTGGCATGCTGGTAATCTATCTGGTTCTGGGTCTCTTCAACCTGTGGAGCAGCGGAGATTTCCGGATTATGGGGCAAAGCGGCTACTACACCGGCAGCCCACTCTTCGTATACCGCCTGTTCTCTACCGAAAACGGACCTGCCTCTCAACAGCTCGGCGGCTATCTAAGCGGCTGCATGCCGGATATCGATTTCACCAGCGTCATGGAGCCTACCGCGGGCGGTGTGAAAAACAACGAAGTTCTATACGGTCAGTTTATCCCCTGTTTGAACAGCAACGGTTTGAACCTGGACCAGACATCCGACCTCATTACTCAAGCTTATGTTGAGGGTATCAAAAGCCGCCCAATTTACTACTCTGGCGTGCTGATTCGCGAGGGGACCACCTTCTTGAAATACAACGTCCCCTACATTCTCAGGTTCTACCTGAAACCAGAGCAGAACAACCGCTGCACGGAATATCCGTGGTGTGAAAACATCCGCCAGGCGCGCTACTCCTGGGGCGCAGGTTTACCTTTCGCCCGGCTGTACGAGAGGGCAGCAACAAAGCTGTTCCAGATACACCTGCTGCTGATCCAGCCGCTCAACCTGGTCCTACCACAAAAATCAAACCTGCCTTTTCTTGCCGCATGGCTGATATTAATTGTATTCTTAGTACTTGCCACACGAGGCAGCACCCGGTTCCTGGTCATCGCCTGCCTGCTGTTCATTCACTACCTGATCTTGTCGGTGGTCAGCGGTTACGGTTTCCTGGAAAGGTACGCCTCGATATTAACTCCTTTCTACATTATCCTCTCGGGATCTGCGATCGTGACTGCCGGGACACTGGTATGGCGAGCCATCAAAAAGTACCGGGGTGACCGCTGATTTCTCAGCACATGGAGCCGCCAGTAGTGGACAGTCTCAGCGACCTGAGCATCATCATCCCGGCATATAACGAGGAGAGAGCGATTGGTCTGGTGCTGGAAGCGTTGTGCAGTGCGCCAGAGCTGGAACTCGCCGAGATACTGGTAGTGGATGATGGCTCAAAAGATGGGACCAGCGATGTAGTATCGCAGTTCAGTCGCGCTCGGCTGGTCAGGCACAGCACAAACATGGGGTATGGAGCGGCGATTGCGAGCGGTATTAAAGCCTCCAGTGGACAGCATATTGTATGGTTCGACGCTGATGGACAGCACCGTGTGCAGGATCTGGTGACTGTCGCCCGCACCCTGGTGGAAGAAGATTTAGATTACTGTATTGGCTCTCGCAGCGATAAATCTTACCAGGCTTCCAGCCGAAAGTTAGG
>JAQBDA010000138.1:0-9668 GCA_032124675.1 Chloroflexota bacterium | reverse complement strand
CCGGTGTGGTGCCGGCAACATCGTAAAGCGGCTGCCACTTGACGATAATCGCCGAGATCGCCGGATCAGGAGTCAAGTCCGCCTGAACCACGGCATGGTTGGTAGCCACGCTAAGATCGCGGCGCACATCTTTTGTGCGCTTGTCGAGGACCAAGTCGAACTCCGAGACAACCCGGCCGTACGAGTAGGCACTGGTGACGATGCGGGGATTACCGGCCGCGTCGGGGAGCACGCAGTTATAGGGCAGGTGCGTATGACCGGTGATCAGCACATCGATGGCGGGGTCAAGAGCATTATTAATCGCCACAATCGGTCCGGAGATCTCAACGCAGGCGTCCACATTGCCCGGAGGAGGCGTCTGAGAGCCGCCCTCGTGCAGCAGCACAACGATCGCATCCACGCCCTGTGCCTTGAGGATCGGGACGAGGGCATTCGCCGTCTCGGCCTCATCCAGGAAGTCCCAGCCCTGGATGCCGGCAGCAGCCACCAGTGTGTCAGTCGCCTCGAGCGTCATGCCGATGAAACCGACTTTCACACTCTCGAACTTCTTCACCCAGTAGGGGGGCAGCGGGGTCTCGCCGGTCGCCTCGTTGACGACGTTGGCAGCCAGCCACTGGAAATTGGCGCCCGGGTATGGAGCGTCCGGGAAGTAGCAGCCATCGACCGGGTGACAGCCGCCATTTTGCATGCGCAGCAGCTCGGTGACACCCTCATCGAACTCGTGGTTGCCAACGCCCGATATGTCGAGGTGCATCGCGTTCAGCGATTCGACCGAGGGTTCGTCGTGGAACAGCCCGGAGAAGGCTGGCGAGCCGCCGATCAGGTCACCGGCAGCGACGGTCAGGCTGTACTTGTTGCCGGCGCGCAGTTGATTGAGCATAGCAGAAAGGTATTCCGAGCCACCCGCAACTGTGCCATCGATCATGCCTGGTGTGTTCGCCTCGAGATGACCGTGGTAGTCGTTGAAGGCCAAAAGCTGGAGCTGGACAAGCTGCCCCGGGGGATCGGGGTTGCCTGGACCCCCTGCCGCGGCAAACACGGTAGAGGTGAGCAGAAGCAATAGGGCTAAAACTGACATAATACTAATAGTTGTGCGTTTCATATAGCTGTTCTCCTTAATACCTAAAGTTAGTCTTTCCTGTTGATGGACTTGCCATTATTGCGGGTTGTATCGCAGTCGCTGATAAATAATCCCCAAATCACCTCCCTGCAGCGAATATTGGCAGCCTGAACTCACAGATGATAAAGCTGCTAATTCAGATGTTTTTCATATAATTTACAAATATATTTTACCTCAAATTTCAAGATTCGATGATCTATTTTTTTCCTAGTTCTGGTGGGTCCTGCCCGCTACTTCTTTATAACCCTGAACTACTCGCCTCTTCCTCCAATCTGCTCTCCCGGTTGACTATCCAGTTCACCTGTTAAATGACGGTTATTTATGATATAAATGGGTGTAATTGAGCCGGTGGGCAGGCATCACCGCTTTCAGTTGCAGTCTTGCCAGGGTGCGCATGAAACCAGCGGGTCATTGAAACAATGGTGGGTAATTCCAATCTCCCAATTAAAGAAAAGATGGTGATCGATGAGCAGATCAGCAGACGGCAGTAAATATATCGACGTCGAGATCAGTCTGGACCGCAAGTATTTCGGCGCGGCGGTGCCGACCAAGGAGATCGAATACGAGATCGAGTTCCGCGCCAGCATACCCGATGAGGCAGAGGATATCCGCCGCATCAGTTCATCCAGCTTTGACCACGAGCAGCTCGCTGCACAGGTCAGCAACCCTCAGGTGTACGGCGCTGCGCTCAGCAAGAGCTTATTCCAGCAGGAGATCAAAGAGGCGCTGGGTGAGGTGCGCGCCATCGCCAGCCGTGAGAAGATTCCCACCCGCCTGCGGCTGCTGATCAAGCCGGAGGCTGCCGAGCTGCACCAGCTCTATTGGGAGATGCTGCGCAGCCCGGAGGATGAGAAAATCCTGCTCACCACGGATGAGAACCTGCCCTTTTCGCGCTACCTGCTGCGAAAGAAATACCACTCGGTCAACCGCCGCGCCCGCCGCGACCTGAAAGCCCTGCTGGTGATCGCCAACCCGCTTGACCTGAAGGAAAACAACCTGCCGCCGGTGGACATCGAAGGTGAGCTTGGGCGTGCCCAGAAAGCCCTGGAGCAGATGTCGCTGGATGCCCTGCCGGGGAAGGACCCAGAACGTTGGGCGACCCTGGATAATATGTTCGACCTGCTGCGCCAGGAAGACTACGACCTGCTGTATATCGTCTGCCACGGCACGATGGCGAAAGGTGAGCCCTTCCTGTGGCTCGAAGACGACGAACGCAAGGTCGACCGGAAGTCCGGCCTTGAGCTGATCACCCGCCTGCAGGAGCTGCGCTCGATCCCGCGCCTGGTGGTGCTGGCATCCTGCGAGAGCGCCACTGTGGGCGAGGCCGGCGCGCTGACCGCATTGGGTCCGCGGCTGGTCGAGGAAGGTGTTCCAGCGGTCGTCGCCATGCAGGGGAAGATCAGCATGCACAGCGTGGAAGAGTTCATGCCGGCATTCTTCAAGTCCTTGACCCAATCCGGCGAGATCGACCGCGCCATGACGGTGGCGCGCGGGGCGATACGCGAGCGGCATGATTTCTGGATGCCGGTGCTCTTCATGCGCCTGAAGGATGCCAGCATCTGGTACGAGCCCGGCTTCCGCGGCGAGACCGGCGAGCGGGTGAAGTTCGCCGGCTGGCCCGGGCTGATCGCCAGCATCCAGGACGGAAAGTGCACCCCGATCATCGGCCCGGGGCTGTATGAATGGCTGCTCGGCTCGCAGCGCGATATCGCCCGCCGCTGGGCGGAGGACTACGATTACCCGCTGGCGTCCTACGAGCGTGAATCTATGGTCCACGTGGCGCAGTATCTGGCTGCCACCCAGAAACGCTATTTCGTCCTCTCGGCGCTGCGCCGGCATATCAAAAAAGAGATCATGCGCTTCCACAAGGATGATCTCAGCAAGGAGTTCTTGAAGAGCAACCCCTCGCTGGATGCAATGATCGAACAGGTGGGTAAGGCTCACCGCCAGCGGGATAAGAATGAGCTGTACAGCGTGCTGGCGCGCATGCCTTTTCCAATCTATTTGAGCGCCAACCCGGGCAGCCTGCTGGAGGACGCCATCCGGGATGCGGACGACCAGTGGGGCGACAAGAAAGACCCGCAGGTGCTGCTTTGTCCCTGGAACAGCTACACCCAGGAAGCCTATAACAAATCTATCTTCGCTCGGGACGCTGAGTACTCCCCCAGCGAGAGCAGCCCGCTGGTGCTGCACCTGTTCGGGCAGTTGGATGATGACCAGGATGACACTGATGAGATCATACAGGGGGACTCTATGGTGATCACCGAAGACGACCATTTCGATTTCCTGCTGGGGATCAATAAATGGCTGCTTCCCAAGAGCGTGAAATCTGCCCTGGTGAACACATCCCTGCTCTTCCTCGGCTTCCAGATGGACGAATGGAACTTCCGCACGCTGCTGCGCTACATCCTCTCTATCGAAGGCAGCGAGCTGCGCAAACGCCATATCCACGTCGCCGTGCAGGTGAACCCGGAAGAGAGTGATTTCCTGAAACCCAGCATGGCTTACGAATTCCTGCGCACGTACTTTTCCAGCGAAGCGAATATCGAGATCTACTGGGGCAGCACCGAGGACTTCATCATCGAGCTGCAGAAAGAGTACCAGGCGAGGGCAGCATGAGCGAAAACCAACCCAAAAATGCCGGTCCGTCGAGCGAAAAATCGACCCAGCGGGTCAATCCTTACATTGGGCCGCGGCCGTTCCTCCCCGGTGAAGAGCTGTTCGGCCGCGACCGGGAGAAACGCGACCTTTCCGACCAGCTGCTCGCCGAGCGCATCGTCCTGCTGCATTCGCCCTCCGGGGCGGGCAAATCGTCACTGGTAAATGCCGGGCTGATCCCCGTGCTGCAGGCAGAAGGTCTGAACATATTGCCGGTGGTGCGGGTAGGCGAGGAACCCTCCGATAAATATTCCGCTCAGGAAGGGTTCAACCGCTACCTGTTCAGCGTTATGCTGTCCATGGATGGCGAGCTGGCGCAGCCGGAGCCGGGTGAGGATAAAGCCGCAAAGGACGCCGAACAGGAAGCCCAGCGCCAGCAGCGCCAGGATGAGCTGGCCGGAATGTCTCTGGCAGACTATCTCCAAACGCGCCGCCAGAAGCTTGATTCAAATCTGCATGTGATCATATTCGACCAGTTCGAGGAGATCATTACCGCTGCACCGACCGACTTGCGCGGTAAGCAGGTTTTTTTCAATCAGGTGGGGGCCGTGCTCGGGGACCGCAGCCTGTGGGCGCTGTTCGTGATCCGTGACGATTACCTCGGTGCGCTCGAACCCTACGCATTATCGATCCCCACTCAGCTTACCAACACCTTCCGCCTGGACCTGTTGAACAGCCAGGCCGCCCAGCAGGCGATCCAGAAACCGGTTGCCCAGCAGGGGATCACTTTCCTGGACTCGGCTGCCCAGAAGCTGGTCGACGATATGCGCGTTGTCCAGACCCAGGCGCCCGGCGGCGAGATCGTCTCCTCGCTCGGGCTGTACGTCGAGCCGGTGCAGCTGCAGGTAGTCTGCTTGCGTCTATACAACCAGCTAGACCTGGCGGACCGCCCCGAGAAGACGCAGATCGACGATGAGGATATCAAGAAGGTCGGTGACGTCGGCACGGCGTTGGCAAACTACTACGAAGAGCGAGTGACCGACATCGCCGGCTCACCGCGCATAGAACGCCAGGTCCGCGACTGGTTCGATGACCATTTGATCACCAAGAGCGGGCTGCGCAGCCAGGTCATGATGGAGGTCGGCAGCAGCGGGGGGCTGGATAACGAGATCATCCGCCAGCTCGGGAAGGCTCACCTGGTGCGGGCTGAAAAGCGCCGTGGGGTGACCTGGTTCGAATTGGCGCACGACCGCCTGGTGCGCCCGGTGCTCAGGGATAATGAGCGCTGGCGGCGCCTGAACCTCAACCCCTGGCAGCTGCGGGCGATTGAGTGGCAGAAGAACGGTCAGCCGGATACCCTGCTGCTGCGCAGCACCAACCTGGACCAGGCCCTGGGATGGGCGGAAGCCAATCCGGATGACGTTGCCGACCTCGAGAAGAAATATCTTCAGTCCAGCAGCGCCTGGCGGGAGACCAACCTCAGCCCACTCCAGCGCAGGGCTGCCGAATGGGAGGCCAAGGGACGCTCGGAGAGCCTGTTATTGAGCGGAGCTGACCTGCAGCAGGCTTCTGAGTGGGCGATGAACAACACGGATGAGATCTCCGGACGAGAGCTGGAGTACCTGGATGCCAGCCGCGAATACGCCCAGGAAGAAGAACGCAAGCAGCGCGAGAAGGACATGCAGCTGGATTTCGAAATCAAGCGCGCCAACGAGCAAGAGCAGAACGCCAAACGCTTGCGGAGGCGCGCCATTGGACTGGGCGTGGCCATGGTTGCGGCGCTCGTTATGTTCGTATTTGCAATGATCTCCCTCAATAGCGCTATAAAGAATGCGGATACAAATGCGGCCTTGGCATCGACGAATATAGCCTACGGCGTCACTCAAGAAGCCCTGGCCTCCGAGAACAAAGCCCTCCTCAGTACCGAATCCAACTTGAGAATAACCAGTGATGCGTTTGGCAACGCCCAGGTTAAGCTGGTTGCAGAGAACGCAGCTCTTGCGAAGACACAATCCGCCCTGTCTGTTGAGCGACAGCAGCAAGCCGCAGTGAACGCTCGCATCGCGCTGACAGCATTGGCTCAGGAAGAGAAAGCAGTGTTCAATGCCAAGCAGGCGCTTTCCCGCCAGCTCGCCTCGCAGGCCAGATCGTTCCTGACACGCCGCCCGGACCTGGGCATCCTGCTGGGCATCCAGGCCGCGCAGGCGGATGCGCAGAATTGGGATGCGCGCAGCGTGATGCTGGAAGGTCTGCGCACCGGTCTCGAACAGTCTGTTGTACCGTATGAGCTGAACCTGCAGACCGGCATGTCTGAAGTCAAGAATGTAGATATCAGCCCGGATGGCAGACTGGTCGTGTGGAGCGGCTCGGAGGGCAAGATCGTGCTGTGGGATGTCATCTCCCGCGCTTCTCGCACCCTGACCGACCCGGAAGGTGAGGTGATCACCTCCCAGGCGCTCAGCCCCATCGACCCCGACCTGCTGGTGGTCGGGACGATCAACAACCAGCTGCTTTTCTGGGATTTGAGCGCTGGCACGTTCGATCGCGTGCGGGCTTCAGGCACCTCCCAGACCGGCACGCGCTACAACCATGGGCGGGTACGCCGCCTGGAGTTCAGCCCGGATGGTCGCAAGCTGGCGATCCACGGGCAGACTGCCAATATTGCCATCTGGGATGTTGAATCACGTTCCGAGCTGCTGTCTTTCAAATCCCAACCGGATTTCTACTGGGATATGGAGTGGTCGCCGGATAACCGCTACCTGGCGGCAGCCGGGGGGGACAATTACCTGTATGTGTTTAACCCAATCACAGGCAGCCGCCTCATCCGTGAGCAGAACCCGGATGCAGATGGCAGGATTTACAATGTCGATTGGTCGCCAGACAGCCGTACAATTGCCTTTGCCGGTGCTTCAGGCACCCGCTTTGCGAAGGTGAATTTCTACGATATGGCGAACAAACTCCTGCTGCAGGACTCGCTGCAATCCGAAAACTCAACCATCTATACACTCTCCTACAACGAGCCTCGCGGTGACCTGGTCGTAGCAGCCGGGACCAACACACCGGTCGAGATCTGGCGTTTGAATGATGGCACCCGCTACCCCCCGCTGCCCGTTTACGGTGATTACCAGACCGGTCTGTCCTTCAAGAACGACCTGCTGGCCTATCTGGGTATCGACAGCATCTCGATATACGAGATCAAAGACCCGCAGCCGTTGAGTATAGAGCTGGAACCATTTGCCGGGAAGTCACCTGTGGCAGCCTCCTATGAATTGGAGCATCTGTGGCTGGCAGGTCCTTCCGGTAAATCCCTGCTTCTCGAACAGCGGGACGGCGAGCAGAGCCAGTCAGTACAGCCGAGTGCTGGATTCCCGGCCGGCAACTCAGGCTATGCTGTTGCGTTCAGCCCAGAGCGGACGCTCTACGTCGTACCGCAAGGCTCGGGTGAGATCTACCGGTGGGACCCAGACTCCAACAGCACCGAGCTGGTGACGGCCGCCATCCCCACCGCCACCAATGCCATCGCCGTTAGCAGCGACGGCATCTATCTGGCAGCCGGATTCTGCACCGAAGCGACCATCGAACAAGTGGAGAGCCTGTGCAGCGTGCAGCTCTATGACCTGCAGGCGCGCGCCCCACTCGGCGAGCCGCGCGGCACCGGTCAAACCTCGATCACCAGCCTGGCATTCGATCCCCAGGGCGGCACGTTGGCCAGCGGAGACCAAGACGGGACGATCTACCTGATCGATGTCGATAACGGTTATATTGGGAATATTCCGCTGGGTGGTTTCAGCGTCAGCTTCACCTCCCTGGCTTTCAGCCCGGATGGCAGCACCCTGGCATCCGGAACCGACCAGGGAGCGCTGTTCCTGTGGGATGTCGGCTCCGGTCAGGTGATCGGCAAACCCTTCCAAAAGGGGAACCAGCCGCTGACCGGTCTGGTGTATTCACCGGATGGCAGGCTGATCTATGCCGCTTCCCAGGATGGGGGGGTGAGCCAATGGGACGTGGATTACGAATCCTGGGTGCAGCGCGCCTGTGCCATCGCCGGGCGCAGCCTGGACCGCGACGAGTGGAGCCAGTTCCTGGGCGATCTGCCCTACGAGCCTGCGTGCCAGGATTTAGCGCCCGCCTCCACGCCGACGCCTTCTCCCACGCCTTAATCAGCGTATATCTGAAACACATCTTCCACTTGCACGCCGAAAGCCCGGGCGATCTTGATCGCCAGGTAAGCCGAGGGTATGAAAACTCCATTCTCGATGGTGTTGATCGTCTTACGCGTCACGCCAACACGGTGTGCCAGCTCTTCCTGGGTCCAATCGTTCATCGCACGATAGACCTTGATCTGGTTCTTCAAGGATTTCTTGGTCATGACGACCTGTACTCGAAATAGAAAGTCCCCTGGTACGCGCCCAACCCGGCGATGATCGAAGTCAGGGCGACCATTACCGGGTCACAGACCGGGTAGAAGAAGTAGGTGAGGGCAAAGAACGCGGTCGTGGCTACCGCCCCAAGGAATGCTGCCCTCCAGGATTTGACTTCTAAGGACTGTACAAGCTCGTTATACAGGGCTTCTTTTAGCGCAGGGTCCTTATTGATTTTTCTGCCGATTCTCGCTGATCCAATAGCGCTAAAAGCCATTAGTAAAAAGCTCAGGATGAGTCCGATCAAGACTGCTATGCCGATCGGCTGTGCATTCAGGTCTCTCAGCCGGAAGAAAAAACGGATTACAGACAAGATCAAGACCGCTGCAATCCCGATCAGGGTTAATTCCAGGTATCGCATCCTTTGCTTATCAAGGCTCTCGATTTCCGGGTTCAATGTCGCCTCCTGTTAATTCGTTCAATTCATCTCGAATATGCACCATTTATTACTCTAAAAGTAACGTATTATGCACATATTGTAACCTATAGGTTGCATATTGTCAAACGAAATATCGAGCCTCTAGTTGGATTCGTGATTGACTTTTACCGGGAATTTGTGTATATTGAATTTGAGTGAACGCTTAATCACATTTAGTCTTATATTTTCGTGCAGTTATCTTCACCGGGTATCAACAAAGCCGCAGGCCGGTCGCCTGCGGTAAATATTTTTAATTCAGCGTGCAAAACGGAGGTTTGCAATGGATAACAAAAATATCCAAATTGTCAGGGAGTGCATTGAGCAAATCAACAACGCCAAAAAATTCGATAAAATCTACGATTACTACAGTGAAGAATGCGTATTTTATAATCCTCCTTATGTGGGGCTGGGCTTCTTTCCAGATGACAGCTCGGGCGAACGATTGGAAGTCAAGTCGGTTGCTCCCAACAGCCCGGCAACCGATGTGTTGCAGCAAGGGGATGTAATGCTGCGCGCCAGTGACGATAACGCATCTTGGGAGGGCTATGATCAGCTGCGAACCGGGCTGTGGGGGCAGGGGAAGCTGGGAACCGAAGTGACCTTGACGCTGATGCGCAGAGGGGAAACCATCGAAGCAAAAATAAAGCGTGGTCGGATCGATGGATTTAATCTTCCGATTGCCACTTTACATGATGTCTGGCGGCAATTCTTGCTGGAAGAGATGCCAGATCTCAAAACCGAGATTATCCAGATTATGGCCTCTGGTGACCTGGTCGCGTTCTATGCAGCCAACACTGGTACCAACAAAATCTACAATCAGCCCGCCATATGGAGTGAGTGCAATATCCTGCGCATAAAAGATGGCCAGATCGTAGAATGGTGGGGAGTAGAGGATACGCTCAGCGAATGGCGGCAGATGGGATTCCAGATCAGAGAACCGCAGAAGGAGCCTGCCTGAGATATATCTCAAAGGCAATATCCATTTCCCTCAGCAAACAACCCCTCTCCTGAACATTGCGAGAGGGGTTGCAATGCAATCTGGATGCCTAGTCAGCACTAATCAGATCTGGCTTCGCAGCCGGGCATCTTGAAGCTGGCTATTCGCGTCTGC
>JAQBDA010000137.1:0-2931 GCA_032124675.1 Chloroflexota bacterium | reverse complement strand
ATTTCTCTGAACCACCAAACACGGGGCGTTTACCCTGTTCATCGCGCTCAAAGATGCGCGCCAGCCGCAGGGATATCTCGCGCGCCACCTCGTACAGGGTCATCAGCTGCCCGGAATGGGTTGGGAATTCCACTTTGAAGTCATCGCCATAGTAGCTGTAATACACCAGCAAAGCGCGAATCAGCAGGCTGTTAACCGGCAGCCATACCGGGCCGCGCCAGTTTGAGTTCCCCCCGAACATGCCGCTGTTGGATTCAGCCGGTAAGTATTCCACCCGGAATTCCTCGCCGTGCACCTGGACAGTATAAGGATGCTCCAGGTGATAGCGCGATAGTGAGCGAATGCCGTACGGGCTGAGAAAGTGTTCTTCATCCAGCATCTGTTCCAGGACGCGCCGCAGCTTATCCTCATTTAACACCGACAACAGCCGGCGACCGTTCATACCCACCTGCCCGATCGGGTGCAGGTTAGCCACCAGCTCCGGGCGTTTTGCAATGAAAGCCCGCACGCGCTCGACCACGCTGGGCATGCTGGCGATCACATCTGGCTCGAGCACCGCCACTGCGGTCAGCGGCAGCAGGCCTACCATCGAGTGCACCTTGATCCGCTGACCCGATCCATCCGGCAGGATCAGCACGTCATAGAAAAATCCGTCAGTTTCATCCCACAGTTCGTCCTGGTTGTCGCCTATGCGGTCCATCGAGCCCGCGATCCACATGAAGTGCTGTACGAACTTGAGCACCATGTCCTCGTATGTCGGATCATGGCGGGCAATCTCCAGGGCGATCGAGAGCATGTTCTGGCAGAAAAATGCCATCCAGGCGGTACCATCCGCCTGCTCCAGGTAGCCGCCGGTTGGCAGGGGTGCACTGCGATCGAAAACGCCGATGTTATCCAGGCCCAGGAATCCCCCGCTAAACAGGTTGTTGCCGCCCGGGTCCTTGCGGTTCACCCACCAGTTGAAATTCAGCAGCAGCTTGTTGAAGGTGCTTTTCAGGAAGTTGAGATCGGCGATCCCCAGATTATCACTGATGATGTAGTTGAAATAAGTCGCCCAGGCGTGCACCGGGGGGTTGACATCACCGAAATTCCACTCGTAAGCCGGGATCTGTCCACTGGGGTGCAGGTAGACATCCCGCAGCATCAGCTCCAGCTGCTGCTTGGCAAAATCCGGGTCCACCAGGTTGAACACCATCGTATGGAAAGCCAGGTCCCAGGCTGCATACCATGGGTATTCCCACTTATCAGGCATCGAGATCACGTTGTCGTTCAACATGTGATACCAATCGCGGTTGCGGATCTGCCGGCGCCCCCCTAACAGTGGGTTGGCATCATGCTCCTCCAGCCAGATGTCCAGGTCGAAGAAGTAATACTGCTTGCTCCACAGCATACCGGCAATCGCCTGGCGCATGACATTGCGCTGATCTTCGGTCAAATCCTCCGGGATAACCAGCTGGTAAAATTCGCCCGCTTCTGCCTTGCGATCCCTAAAGATCTTCTCAAACGCCGACCCAAACGGCTGTTTACCCTTCAGCTGCCCTGCTTCGCACAGCCGCAGGCGGATCACCTGTGTTTCGCCGGGTTGCATGGTGAGTGTATAGTGGGCAGCAGATTTCGTGCCTCTTTCCTGCGGGTTGATTGCTTCTGCTTGACCGTTCAACAGGAATTCATGAAAAGCATCCTTGACATAGGGCGATGGATTCTGCTCGCCGAAAACCCGCTGGCGGTTGGTCTCGTTCTCGGTGAACAGCAGCTGCGGCGAGTCTTCGCAGTACAAGACGCGTTCACCGAGCTGCGGGTGTTTGGCCAGGATGGCGCGGCTCCCCTTCGGCGCAGTTCCTTTACCCAACTCCGGCTTGGATGCATCGTTCTCCAACCACCAGGTATTGCGGAACCACAAGTGGGGCAGGATGTGCAGCTCGGCAGCTTCAGGACCCCGGTTGGTCACACTGATCTGGATCAGCATATCCTCCGGGGAAGCTTTTGCATACTCCACCAGCACATCATAATAGCGGTCTTCATCGAATATACCCGTATCCAGCAGCTCGAATTCCTGCTCGCTGCGTGTGCGCTGGCGATTGGTCTCCACCAGCTGTTCGTATGGGTACCTACCTTGCGGGTACTTGTAGAGATATTTCATATAGGAATGGGTGGGCGTGCTATCCAGGTAGAAGTAATATTCCTTGACATCCTCCCCGTGGTTGCCTTCCGAGTTGGTCAGACCAAAAATGCGCTCCTTGAGGATCGGGTCAACGCCATTCCACAACGCCAGCGCCCAGCAGAGCTGCTGTTTATCGTCACAGATGCCTGCCAAGCCATCCTCCCCCCATTTATAGGCCCGCGATCGGGCCTGGTCGTGCGGAAAATAGTTCCAGGCATCACCATTATCGCTGTAATCCTCGCGCACCGTACCCCACTGCCGTTCACTCAGGTACGGTCCCCACTTGCGCCAGGGTACATTGCTTTCATGCGCTTCAATTAATCGTTGCTTTTCTTTGCTCATTCTTACTCCTAATCAAGGTGAGAATTTCTGTCTCATCCATGTTTGCCATAGTACAGCGCCCGGCGCAATAGCGCCGGGCAAGACAGTCCGCCTAATTTTAGTCCATCTGCTGCGATCTTGGAAGGATGCTGACAGGTCAAATTGGGACGAATATCTCAATTCACAAGTGTCGTGTAAATTGACTGCTCGCTGCACCTCACCTCCCCCCTGCTCCCCAGGGATTTGTAATCCCTGGGCATCGCGCCATCGCCCAGGTTATGCGCCGTAATTCGAACCGATCACGATCACATAACAATCCATCCATGCTCGCCTGGAACTCTTGCCCTGCTTGAAATCGCCACCCCTGATTTCACCTCCCCCTTGCTCCCCAGGGATTTGTAATCCCTGGGCATCGCGCCATCGCTCAGGTTATGCGCCGTAATTCGAAC
>JAQBDA010000136.1:0-15899 GCA_032124675.1 Chloroflexota bacterium | reverse complement strand
CCTGCATAACCGGCTGTACGTCAAAAACGGGGTGCTGGAATTCTGCCAGAAAAACAGCATCCTGCTGACCGCATACTCACCCATCGAGCGCGGACACCTGGTGAGCGATCCAACCGTCCGCAACATCGCCGAGCGGTCGGGGGCTACGCCGGCACAGGTCGCCCTGCACTGGCTGCTGCGCCAGTCGGGAGTGATCGCTCTGCCGATGTCCACCCGCAAAGACCATCTGCAGGAGAACCTGGGTGCACTGGATCTGAAACTCTCGGAAGACGATTTCGAAGCGCTCAACCGGATAGAGCTGCCGGAAGAGTCGCTGTGGCCGGAATAATACAGCAGCCAGGAGGGCGTGCAGATAGAAGTTGTATAATATCAGCAGTACAGCCTGTCAGGTCTGGCCTGTCAGCCCACCACCAGGAGATCGGTAGACCTGATAAAAATCCCAATTACGAATCATCTGAAAGGAGCAAATCCGATGCTGAACAATAAAGTCCAGGAAGCAATAAATGACCAAATCAAGAACGAGTTTTTCTCTGCTTATATCTACCTGGCAATGTCCGCTTACTTCGAAGACCAGAATCTGCCCGGCATGGCACGCTGGATGCGCATGCAGAGCAATGAAGAGATGGAACATGCGATGAAGTTTTATGATTATATATACGATCGCGGTGGTCGGGTCTCTCTACAGGCTATCGACCAGCCGCCCTTCCAATGGGAAACACCCTTGGCGGCTTTCGAGCAGGCTTACGCACACGAGCAGAAAGTCACCGGCATGATCAATGGCATCTACAAGATCGCCGAACAGGAGAACGATTACCCCACCCAGGTTATGCTGCACTGGTTCATCGACGAGCAGGTTGAGGAGGAGAAGAATGCCAGTGCCATCGTCGAACATTTGAAGATGGTCGGCGACCATACCGGCCCGCTGCTGATGCTGGATCATCAGCTCGGTCAGCGCGCAGAGTAACAACCTTTTACCAGGTATGAAACGAGGCTGACCCTCACAAAGGGACAGCCTCGTTTTTTTCCAGGCTATCAGTTCGGGGTTTCCCCTGAACTATGTAACTTCTATCATAATCAGCTCCAAAGGAGACAGCATGGACCTTCTATTGGCTACAAGCAGCGGCCTGTCGGTATGCCAGCACGACGAAACCGGATGGCACCCTGTCCGGCAGGGACTGGATGGCCTTTACGTAACCAGTGTTATCGCCCGTGAGGGAGCGATCCTGGCCGGCACCCGGGATGGCATCTACCGGTCAGAAGATATGGGCACAACCTGGCAGGAATCCAGCGAAGGGCTGTCTACCCGCCACATTCGCTGGCTGGCTTACCATCCCAATATTTCGGATTTTGAGTTCGCCGGGACGGAACCTGCAGGTATCTTCACTTCCCGTGATGGAGGATTTAGCTGGCGAGAGTGCCCGGAAGTCCCAGAGCTGCGCCGGCGCTTTGGCTGGTATCTGCCCTACTCTCCGGAATCCGGCTGCGTGCGCGGTTTTGCGTTGCAAGCGGACCGCATTTATGCAGCTGTGGAGGTGGGCGGTGTGCTGGTCTCCCAGGACGGCGGTGAGAGCTGGGAGCTGGCCCCAGGCAGCCGCGGTGAGCCGCATAGCGCCCCGCCGCCGTTCATCCATCCGGACGTGCATTCGATCGCCCTCCACTCGACCTCCGCGGATATGGTCTTCGCACCGACCGGTGGCGGATTCTACCGCTCTTGGGACAGTGGGACGACCTGGACACAGCTCTACCACTGCTATTGCCGGGCTGTGTGGATTCACCCGGATGATCCAAACCACATTATCCTCGGTCCAGCCGACTCGGTGGATCGCAATGGTCGCATCGAGCAGAGCCTGGATGGTGGGCGGTCCTGGCAGCCAGCCTCTGGTGGTCTCGAGGTGCCCTGGTCCCGCTATATGGTCGAGCGCTTCACCCTGGTGGGTGCTGAGCTGATGGCAGTACTGTCAAATGGAATTTTATTATCGACTGAGCTGGAAACGCTGTCGTGGAGCCAGATTCTGCCAGAGATTCATGGAATTAATGCCGTGATCAGCAGCACCGGTAATTCATAAGCCCAGCACTAGAAGTGCTGCTAATGACCGCTGACCGCTTTCATTCACGCACGTGGTTGGCTCCATATATCACCCATTTATAAGTAGTCAGCTCACGCAGTGCCATCGGGCCGCGGGCATGCAGGCGCTGGGTTGAAATTGCCACTTCAGCCCCCAGTCCGAGCTGACCGCCATCGGTGAAGCGTGTACTGGCATTGACATAAACTGCGGCAGAGTCTACCTGCGCCACAAAGCGCGTGGCGTTTGTCTCATCACGGGTGAGTATGCCGTCCGAGTGTCCGGTGCTGTGGTCTGCAATATGCTCGATCGCTTCTTCCAGCCCGGAGACAACCCGCAGCCCTAATACTAACGAGAGCCATTCCGTATCGAAATCATCCACCCCTGCCGGGGATACCGCGGCCGGCAGGCTTCGTCCTGCCGCATGCAGCGACTGAACTGCACCATCATCCGCCCGGAAGAGGACCCCATCTGCCGCCAGCTCGCGGACCAGCGCTGGCAAAAACTCTCCAGCAACCAGGCGGTGCACCAATAATGTATCCAGAGCATTGCAAACCGTGGGGCGCTGGATTTTTGCATTGCGGATCACCTTCAGCGCGGCCGGAAGGTCTGCTGACTCATCCACGAATAGATGGCAGATGCCAATCCCGCCCGTGATCACCGGAATGCGGCTGTTCTCCCGGCAGAACTGGTGCAGCCCTGCACCGCCGCGTGGGATCAGCATGTCGATGGTGTCATGCATCTGCAGCAGCTCCATCACCAGCTCACGGTCGGGGTCGTCGATGAACTGGATGGCATCCGCAGGTAGACCGTTGCTGTGAAGTGCGCTCCGGATGACCTGCACCAGCTCCCGGTTGGAGTTCAGCGTCTCACTTCCGCCGCGCAGGATCGCAGCGTTGCCGGTCTTGATCGCCAGTCCGGCCACGTCGATGGTTACATTCGGGCGCGCTTCGTATATCACGCCCAGCACACCCAAAGGCACGCGCTGTTTATAGACCTTCAACCCATTGGGCTGGATTGATTCGTCAAATACTTCACCGACCGGGTCAGGGAGCGAGACCACAGAGCGCAGACCGTCCGCCATCCCGGACAGGCGCGCCTCATCCAGGCGCAGGCGGTCCAGCAAGGCGAGGGTCAGACCAGCCCGCTCTCCCAGAGCAGTGTCCATCTGGTTGGCAGCGATGATCTCGCTCTTGCCGCTCATCAGACCGTCAGCTATAGATAAAAGGACAGCATTCTTTTTTTCGGTGGGCGCGCCTCGCAGTTCTCTCCAGGCTGCACGAGCTTTATTGCCAATATCCAGTAGATTCACAGCAGCACCAGATTATTGCGATGAATAACTTCATCGCCGTAGGCATACCCCAGAATCGTTTCGATCTCAGTCGAGTGACGTCCATGGATCTTTGCCAGATCAGCAGCCGAATAATTGACCAGACCGCGCGCCAGCTCATGGCTGCTTTCATCCAATACAGCGACGATCTCCCCCCGGTCGAAATCGCCCTCAACTTGCACCAGCCCTACCGGCAGCAGGCTGCTGCCGGAACGTAGTGCCAGAGCAGCGCCATCATCTATAACCACCTGCTGATTGGATTTGCCGCCTGCCAGCAGATAACGCTTGCGGCTCTCCAGCGCAGCTGCCACCGGCAGAAAACACGTCCCAACCGCTTCGCCGGCAGCTATACGCAGAATAATATCTGGCTCCCCACCTGGGGCAATGACGACGCGTGCACCGGATCGACGCGCCAGGTCTGCCGCCTGTAGTTTGGTGATCATACCCCCCGTCCCCAGTGCAGCACTCGTATCACCAGCGGCTTGCCACAGCGAGGCCGGTATCTCCGGCTCGCGCACTTCCTGGATCAGTCGTGCACCCGGAGCCCGTCTCGGGTCTCCTGTGAACAACCCCGGCTGGTCGGTCAGCAGGATGAGCATCTCAGCTTCGATAAGGTTAGCGGTCAGTGCAGAAAGATTGTCATTATCCCCCACACGGATCTCCTCAGTCGCCACGGTATCGTTTTCGTTCACCACCGGTATAACGCCTTGGTTTAGCAGTGCACTCAAGGTGTTGCGAGAGTTCAAGTAGCCTCGCCGGCTGATGAGGTCCGCCTTGGTAAGCAGTACCTGCCCCACACTTTTGCCATACAGGTCGAATAATTGTTCGTAAAGAGCCATCAACCGCGGCTGTCCTACTGCAGCCAGCATTTGCTTGATGGGAATGTCTTTGGGTAGCTGAGGGTAGCTCAAGCGCTCGCGCCCGGCCGCTATCGCGCCGGAGGTGACCAGCACGATCTCGCAGCCTTCCGAATGCAGCCTGGCAACCTGCCTCACCAGATCGACCATACGGGCAGGCGACAGCCGCGCTGTCCCTGCCGTGAGGGTAGAGGTACCGAGCTTGATCACCAGCCGGAGATGATTCATTGCGCCCAAGTTTATCACATTCAGTATATTTCAAAATCCGTTCAACCGGTTACCAGGTTTATAATACCTGTAGGAGTTCATAGATCAGTCGGTCGATCATTGATCTCAGAATCGGTATTCATGGAAGGAGACACAGATGAAGCTGGCAGGTAAAGTAGCTATTATCACCGGAGCGGGCAGCGGCATCGGGCGCGGGATTGCACTGGCGCTTGCTCAGGAAAATGTCCGGATTGTGGTTTGTGGGAGACGCAGAGCAAAACTTGACGAGACTATAGACCTCATCCATGCACTGGGTGGAGAGGTGATAGCTTTTGCAGCTGATGTAGCGAATGAGAGGGATGTGGAAACCCTGGTAGAGACTACACTAAGTAAATATGGGCGGATCGAAATATTGGTGAACAATGCCGGTGTTTACGCTGGTAACCGGATAGATAAACTGCAGATAGATGATTGGGACCGGGTTATGGCGATCAACCTGCGCGGCCCACTGCTGATGACGCGGGCTGTACTGCCTTCCATGCGCGCCCAAAAGGAAGGGCATATTATCAATATCAGTTCAGAATCGGGGCTGGGCTACTACCAGGATGATGGTGCTTATGGGACTTCTAAGCACGCCTTGAATGCGCTCTCAGAGTACACCCAGCTTGAAAACCAGTCCCAAAACATCCGTGTAAATACGATCTGCCCGGGTATGGTGGTGACCGAGATGACGGAGGATGACGCCGGACTGAACCACGACAGATGCCTGTACCCGGAGGATATCGCCGATCTGGCTATGTGGCTACTAACCCGCCGTCCGAATATCAAAATCGGTGCCCCAATCTTGATCCAGACCATGCTGAACCCCTGGGAATCATAATGAAGCTGGCTACCCTGTGCTATTTGAGGAAAGATGGCCGGACATTGATGATCCACCGGGTAAAGAAAGCCGGTGATATCCACGCCGGGAAATGGAACGGTCTGGGAGGTAAGCTGGAGCCAGGAGAGACGCCTGAAGAGTGTGCAGTGCGAGAGATCAGGGAGGAATCCGGACTGGTTGCCCGGCGTCTCGAGCTGAAAGGGATACTCTCATTCCCCGGGTTCGCCAATGATGAGGATTGGTATGCCTTTGTATTTTTGGTGCCCGAATTCGAAGGGCAGATCGGCGAGTCACAGGAGGGATACCTGCAGTGGATCGAGAGCGAGGGCATCCACGATCTCAATCTATGGGAGGGTGACCGGATTTTCTTGCCCTGGCTGGATCAGCCAGGATTCTTTTCAGGGAAGTTCGTCTATAAAAACGGGGGGTTGGTCGAGAACAGCGTGAATTTTTACAGATAATGCCCTCATTGGGTATGGCGCTCGTAGATACTTAGCACTCTATCCGCATAGGTGTAGCCAGCATCCATCGGTCCATAAGCCTTCAATGCCTCACGGTATGAACCATAGCGGTTAGACAGACCAGCCAGCATGCGCGTACCAAATTTAATATTGAATTCCGGGTCGTACAGCTCGGCAGAAGATGGCCGGTTAGAAAAACATGGACCGTTCACACACATGAACGCCGCAGCAAGACCATCCCTCGGCATCACCTGCATCAATCCGACGGCCCCACTCCTCGAATAAGCACCGGGATTTCCACCACTCTCTAGCCAAATCACTGCTGCGACCAGATCGGGAGGGAGACCATTCTTTGCCGCATACTGGCTGACCAATGAACACCACTGGGTGATATCTGCCGGATATGCCGCGCTCACTTCACAATTCACCGCCACTTGCTCCATATTAGAGACTTCGCCATCATCAACTGGCTGCACATCAATTTGGATGGGCGTGTCGGTGGGAATGCCCTCCGCGTACGCCACAGCTGGTACCGACAGATGGGATGTAACGACCAGGCTGAATAAAACCAGTGCGATTATCCCAATGACCGTCCCACGTATCACTAACCAGGGTCCGAAATCCATAGCGCCTCCATAGTTACGGGAATCTGTGCTAGAATAGAACAAAAGATCTATTTATTACGCCAACCCTATTCCCAAAATTGCCTCTTGACAAAACAGAACAATTGTTCTATATTATATCTAGTAATTGCTCCGGTGTCAATACAGGATTTTTCCGGGCTGAATATAGTACAAGTACCACTCACTCTACCTGTACAGGAGGCACAAATGAATACAGCCTTATCAAGAAACCAACAACTGAATGCGCTCGCTCACCGCTTCAAACTGCAGCGCGGATTGACATTTGGACTGATCATCATCGCTGCACTGCTGGCCTTTGAAACATTCAATTACAGCACCACCGAGTTCGCCCTCTCCGATTTGCTTGGAGACCTGTCCTTTATCGGGATACGTTGGGCGACAATTCTGGCCATCGCATTCTGCGGCATAGATTTCGCCGGGATCGCGCGCCTTTTCACACCGGAGGAAGGTTCCGTTGATATCAGTGAAGTCTGGTATCTGTTCGGAGCCTGGCTCCTGGCTGCGACGATGAACGCAATGCTGACCTGGTGGGGTGTCTCTATTGCGATACTCAACCATCAGTCATTGGGAAATGCGGTGATCGAACGCGAATTACTGCTGCGCATCGTACCCATCTTTGTAGCCGTCATGGTGTGGCTGATCCGGGTGTTGATCATTGGCACCTTCTCAGTGGCTGGCAACCGCCTGTTCACCCAGTCGGAGCGCAGGGTGTTCAGCCCGGCCCGGCGCAGCACCCGCGTGCGGACCGTCGCCGACCAGCAAGGCTCGCTCACCCCCCGCACCTCGAATGTCTCGATGTCCACTTTCCGGCCCGCACCGAAGCCTAAACCAAATCCGGAGTCAACCTATACTCGCCCGGACCCAACCTACCACCCAGTCTCCATCAGTGCAAAGTCGAATCGAGGGCAAAATTCGCAAACTCGCCGCTGACAAATGCTCTCAACAATTAGCCGATTCCGGGATCGGCATCAAAACTCTCCCCAAATTGGGGAGAGTTGTATTTAAAAGCCCTTAAGAACTATCGCTGCTCAGGGATTGTTGGATTCTCTTTGGACTACTTCTTCCGAGCATTCACCCTGGGCCAGTGGCAGCCAGATTGTGAAAGTAGTCCTTTCGCCTGCCACCGAGCTGGCATCGATCGTACCGCCGTGGTTGCGTACGATCCAGTAGGCGATTGACAACCCCAGCCCGAACCCCTTTCCGTCCCGCTGCCGGGTTCGAGCTTTCTCGCCCCGGTAGAACCGCTCGAAGATATGCGGCTGGTCTTCTTCCGGGATGCCCGGGCCGTTATCGCTAACAGACAGTCTGGCGCGGTGACCTGCTTTCCCCAGGTCAACAACCACCTCGCCGCCCTGGGGTGTGTATTTAATCGCATTGGCGATCAGGTTGACCAAGACCTGCTTCAGCCGGTCATAATCACCGCACACCAGCACCTGATCGATCTCTCCAATCTTCATGGTGAGGCGGTCTTTAGCCAGCACCCTCATCTGCTGCATCACATCCAGCAGTAAAGTGTCCATCTCCACCAGCCGGAAGTCGAGCGGCAGCTTACCAGATTCAGCTTGAGCCAGCAACAGCAGGTCTCCTACCATGCGTGTCAGCCGGTCAACTTCACTTTCAATACCATCCATTGACTCATCATCCAGGCAGTCCATGCGCCGCATCAGATCAACATTGCCTCGGATCACCGTGAGCGGAGTCCTGAGCTCGTGCCCGACATCGGCCAAAAACCGGCGCTGGGTGTTGAACAAGTTTTCCAGACGTCCCAATGTCTGGTTGAAAGCAGTAATCAATTGGCCGACTTCATCATCCGGAGGGCCGCTATAGGGAATACGTCTAGATAAATCGTCTGCCCGCGTGATCTGCAGCGCAACCTGGGTCACATCACCCAGCGGAGCAAGCGCCTGGCGGGTGCTAATCCAACCGGCCAACCCTGCTACAGCCATCGCGATGATCGCCCCGATCAGCAGAACCCACAGCAGCGACCGCTGGGTCGCGTCGACCACCGCCATACTGGTCGCCACCTGCATGGTCCCGACAGTGCGCTCGCTCTTTCCCACAACCAGCGGCACCGTCAGCACCCGCAGATGAACCGTGCCAATGGCCGTCCTGAGGTTTACGTCTCGAAAGACTGGCTGGGTACTCCCCAGGCTGCCTGGGTCAAGAGGGATTTCGATTTGAGGCAGGTTAGTGAACTTTAGGGATTCGTCCCGGCCCCATACCTGAAAGAGGATACCCGGCGCCAGTTCCTGGGCAGATGACGGTATGAAACCCAGGTTACCATCCTGGTCGACGTAGATATCCGGCCAGATCTCGTCGACCGAGCGGGCCAGGATATTGTCAACCTGCTCTGTCAGGCTGAAGCTCACTGCACCATACACAGCCACACCGAACAGCAGCAGGATGCCTCCCACTATCGTCGTGTATAAAATAGCCAGTCGAGCGCGTAATGACATGCTTAAAACCTGAAAGCCGGATTTGCCGGCTGGTGGATATACAGATTAATGCAGGTACTGATGGAGATCGTCCGCTATCGACTTAATTGGACTCCCGCAGTACATACCCCATACCACGCACAGTATGGATCAACCGCGGTTCTTCTTCCGATTCGAGCTTCTGCCGCAGGTAGCGAATGTATACCTCGATGATATTGCTTTCACCGCCAAAATCATATCCCCAAACTCGATCGAAGATCATATCCCTTGTCATCACCTGCCTGGGGTGGCGCAAGAAAAGTTCCAGGAGCTCGTACTCTTTGGCAGTGAGGGAGATGATCCGCTCCCCCCTGGATGCCTGGCGAGTGCCGGTATCCAGAGCCAGGTCTGCGAAGCGAAGCACCTGGGGACGGGCGGGTTGAGCGCGACGCAGTAAGGCCCGGATGCGTGCCAGAAGTTCATCCAGGTTGAATGGTTTGACCATATAGTCATCAGCACCCATATCGAGACCCTGGATGCGGTCGTTCACCGTATCCTTGGCTGTCAAGATTATTATCGGTACCGGACCACCAGCACGCAGCCGCCGGCAGACTTCCATGCCATCAATCCCGGGCAGCATCAAGTCGAGGACCACTAAATCCGGAGGATTGTCCCTGGCCAGAGTCAAGCCAGATTGGCCATCTTCTGCTGTGTCGACCTGATAGCCCTCATACGCCAGGCCGCGGCGCAGGAACTTGAGTATCGCTTCATCATCTTCAATGATTAATATTCTTGCGCTCATGATATCCTCCTCGGGATGAATATACCACAATGGACGAAAAGAAAAAAGATACTAGTTCAGCCAGGTACAGCAAATTTCCCTCCGGTTGGGTCTGGCGGCTATAACAGCAGCCTCAGGCTGGCAGAAATCCCGACACTACCCGATTGCCTGCCGTAAGACAGCCATATTCTCACTCACGCTTGCACGCTGATTGAATATGCCACTGCCCACAACCAGCACATTTCCACCTGCGGAGACCACTTCGGGGGCATTTTCCGGTTTGATCCCACCATCGACTTCTATGTCGACCTGTGATAGACCTCTTTCATCCAGCATCTCACGCAGCCGCGCGATCCGCCGGGTGCTGGCCGGGATGTACACCTGCCCGCCAAAACCAGGGTTTACCGAGAGCAGCAGCACCAGATCCAGGTAGACCAATATCTCTTCCAGAGCAACCAACGGTGTCGCCGGGTTGATCGCCACTCCTGCCCGCATGCCGTGCTCTTTGATCATCTGTACGGTCCGGTGCAGGTGAACGCATTCTTCTACATGCACAGTGAGGTTATCGGCTCCAGCAGCGGCAAACCCAGGGATCATCCCCTCCGGCTTTTGGACCATCAGGTGAGCATCCAGTACAACCCCATGCTCCACAGCCATGGGCTTCAATGCGGAGACCACCATCGATCCAAATGTCAGGTTGGGCACAAAGTGCCCATCCATAACATCTATGTGGATGATATCCGCTCCGGCCGCGATGACATCCCGCACCTGCTCACCCAGCCGTGAGAGATCTGCAGACAGGATCGAAGGTGCAATCTTTACCTTCAACTCGTTCCTCCTGGTTTGGATAAATCCATAGCGTCGAGCACCCGAATCCCATCCGAAGCTGCCACGATCACCCGGGATGCCATATTCAGGAATAAACCATGCTCGATTATCCCGGGGCGTTCTGCCATTCTACGCGCCAGGTCGTAAGGAGCGGAAATGCCATTCTCGAAACGGCAGAGTGCCAGGAAATTGCCGTTATCGGTCACGACAGGTGAACCATCAGCCTCCACCCACAGTTCCGCCTGACAGTCGAGTGAACCTAACCAGCCAATCGAGAGATCAACCTCGAAGGGCACGATTTCCACAGGCAGGGACACATTCGTGCCCAACCGGGAGACCATCTTTGTCTCATCAACAATAATAACAAGATTTTGAGTGTGAACCTCGACGATTTTCTCCCGCAGCAGTGCTTTCCCCAGACCTTTGATCATATTCAACCGCGGATCCACTTCATCTGCTCCATCTACAACCAGATCAAGCCAGCCGGGCGTCCGAGCCAGATCGACGGCTTGCGCCAGGGAGGTCAGAGGGATTCCAAGAGCTTGGGCGCGGTCGGCAGATTTTTCGGAGGTTGGAACACCCACAATCTTCTCTAACACCCCTGCCTGCAGCTTTTCTCCAAGTAAATCGATAAAATATGCCGTGGTAGAGCCGGTTCCCAGACCGATGACCATATCGTTCTGTACATATTCCATCGCCTGTTGTGCGGCAATCAGTTTCAGATTTTCCATCGCTAGCTGGCGGTTAGTTGCTGCCCCCGCCCAGAGACAGCAAATATGCAACCAGCTTGTCTATCTCCTCCTCTGTCAGCTGAGTAGCATAAGTATTTGGCATAACGCTTGCGGGGAAGCCCTCAACGATATGTGCATTAGGATCGACGATCGAATTCCTGAGATATTCCTCTGCCGGCATACCCGATACCCTCGATCCAGCCAACGTTCCTATACCCGCCATGGATGGACCAATGATGACCGTCCCGGGTTCCAGTGAATGGCAGGTTTTGCATCCAGCAGCGGACCCCAGGGTAGCCTGTTCAAACAATTTATTTCCAGAATTTACAGAACCTCCAGTTGTGCTGTTGTCCCCACTGCAGGAAACCAGGATCAGTGCACCAACCAGCATCAGGAGATATATTGGTGCCTTGCTACGTGACATTTGCTGCTCCTATTAATAGTGTTCAATCCGAATTGCCGTCAGCTATTCGGATTAAGTCTACAACAAAGATTGCCAATCTGCAACTTGGTAATTACGGCAGGACATGTGGGGCATAATTGAGATGCCAAACATTACCTGGAGAGGTGACTACAACCCTTGAAAGGATTAAGCAATGCTGGGGTTTGCAGGGATCTAGAAGACCCCGCAAACCCCGGGCATGTCTCTACGCTGGGTTGGCTTAGGCGACTTCTACGACCGCGCCGGCTGCCTCTAGTTTGGTCTTGGCGTCCGCGGCAGCGTCCTTGCCGACACCTTCCAACACCTTACCGTCGGCAGTTTCAGCCATTTCTTTGGCTTCCTTCAGACCAAGGCTGGTCAGCTGGCGGATTGTTTTGATGACCTCGATCTTCTTGGGTCCAGCATCCTTGATGACCACATCAAACTCGGTCTTCTCTTCTTCAGGCTCAGCAGATGCCGCGGCAGATGCCGGAACAGCGGCAGCCATTGCTACCGGAGCAGCTGCGGACACGCCCCAAGCCTCTTCCAGCTCTTTGACCAGCTCTGCCGCCTGGAGGACGGTAAGCTCATTCAGTTGTTCTTTGAGTTTCTTCATATCAACCATTGTATATCTCCTTATTCATGTCTCTATCGGTTGTACCGAAATTATCTCTATTTATGGAAATCAGATTGTCCTAAGCTGCTTCTGAAGCAGCCTCTTGCTCGCTGAATGCCTTGAGAATTGCTGCAACCATTCGAGCAGGTTCAGCCAGCGTACGTGCCAGTTGGCTGGCAGGAGCCATAAGCGCGCCCAACAGCTGCGCCCTCACGACCGGCAGCGGAGGCAGGTCAGCCAGAGATTTAACCTGCTCGGGGCTGATGGCGTCCCGACCCAGATAGCCTCCCTTCACATTGAGAAACTCAGTAGTGCGGGAATACTCCATCATGGTTTTTACCAGCCCCGGGGCATCCTGAAAGGCAAAACCAATCGCAGTGGTACCTTCGAACAAATCATCCGAGAAGGATAGACCTGCTCCTTCGAAAGCGATCTTGCTCAAGGTGTTCTTCACGATGTGGAATTCACCACCCGCTTCACGCACCCGCCGGCGCAACTCGTCCAGGTCCTTCATAGTCAGACCTCTATACTCGCTCACGACCATTGCATTGCTTTGCTCGATCCAGCCGGTGTATTCAGCGACAACATCTTCTTTCCGTTCTTTTGATATAGCCAAAGTATAATCACCTCCTTCGTACAAATGAAAAGTCTCTGCCTCGCTCTTACCTGGGCAAAGACTCTCCAGCGACAATCCTGCTGCCTGGCAGGGATATGATCGTTTTTGGAGCAATCCTCACCTCGGCAGGAGATTAAGCCTGGAACGATTGTGTCCAGGCACCTGCTGTCTCAGGCGAAGCGGATTTCCTTACAGTTTAGCGATTCTTTACTCGCCAGCCTCCATCGATTGTGCCTGCATCGGATCGATTTTGATCCCAGGTCCCATCGTCGTCGTGATACTAACTCGCCGGATAAATGTGCCTTTGGTAGATGCCGGTCGGGTTTTTTTGATCGCTTCCATCAGAGCAGCCATATTCTCATACAGCTTTTTGGAGTCAAAAGACACCTTGCCGATCGGCACATGCAAGTTCGCAGTTTTATCGACTCGGAACTCAACTCGGCCGGCTTTCGCTTCGTCCACAACCCTGGGTATATCCTCGGCAGGAACGACGGTGCCTGCCTTTGGATTAGGCATCAGACCCCGAGGTCCCAATATGCGACCCAGCCGGCCCACCTTACCCATCATATCCGGCGTGGCAATCGCGACGTCGAAGTCGGTCCAGCCCGCCTGGATCTTGTTCAATGCCTCGTCATCGTCAGCTACTTCATCAGCTCCGGCATCACGAGCCAGTGTGGCACCCTCTCCCTGTGCAAAAACCAGCACCCGAACCGTTTTTCCCAGTCCATGCGGGAGGACAACCACATCGCGCACCTGCTGGTCGGCATGCCGCGGGTCTACGCCCAACCGCACGTGAACCTCCACTGTAGCATCGAAATTGGCGGTTGATGTCTCGCGCGCCAGAGACATCGCTTCGGACGGCGAATAGTTGTGATCCCGGTCTATTTTGGCTGCAGCAGCCAGGTATTTCTTTCCATGTTTTGCCATTTCTTCTCCTTCGTGGTATTAGCGGGCAGGGGCGCTGCCCTCCCACAGGGTCTTATTCAACAACCTGCAGGCCCATATTTCGAGCCGTGCCTTCGATCTGGCGCATTGCACCTTCGATATCGATGGCATTCAGATCTTTCATCTTAAGTTCAGCGATCTCGCGCACCTGTGCGCGGGTTACCTTGCCCACTTTCTCCCGGGGAGCGTTAGCTGAACCCTTCTCGACACCGGCAGCCTTCTTCAACAATACCGCCGCAGGGGGTGTCTTCAGGATGAAGTTGAACGACCCATCGGTATAAATGCTGATCTCAGCCGGAATAACCTCACCCATACGGTTCGATGTACGGGCATTGTATTCCTTGCAGAAGGCCATCAGATTGATCCCATGACCGGCGAGCGCCGGGCCAATGGGAGGCGCCGGGTTGGCTTTTCCGGCATGGATTTGTAATCTTACAACTGTTTTTAGCTTCTTTGCCACGTCCTATCTCCTTTGTGGTGTTAGCGGGTTTATGGAGGAACACCCTCCCACCTTTAGAGCCGGTCTAAGCTATACCGCCGCCAGCTCTATGCTTTTTCAACCTGCAGAAAATCTAACTCTACCGGGGTCTCACGTCCGAAGAAATTGACCATCACACGCACTTTGGCGCGCTCCATGTCGATCTCTGCAACCGTGCCGCGAAAATCATTGAACGGACCATCGACGATGCGTACACGTTCTCCCGACTTGAAAGTGACTTTGATGCGCGGTGCCTCTGCTTCCATGCGTTTGATGATCTGGGCCACTTCTTCTGGACGCAGTGGGGTCGGCTGGTTGCCCATGCCCACGAAACCGGTCACGCCAGGCGTGTTCCGCACCACATACCAGGATTCCTCAGTCATGATCATATTGACCAGGATATAGCCCGGGAAGACCCTGCGCTCAACTGTCCGCCGTTTCCCTTCCTTGACCTCAATTTCCTCTTCGGTAGGGACGACGACGTCAAAGATCTGGTCTTTCATACCCATTGTTTCGATGCGTTGTTCCAGGTTGTGGCGCACTTTATTCTCGTAACCGGAATAGCAATGCACGACAAACCAGGCACGACCGTCGTCTTCTTCCTGAATCTGCTCTTCAGATGGAATGTCATCCGCATCGACGTCTGAATCGATCACATCGACGGGCTGCCTTTCCTCCTCCGGAGAAGAACTCTCGTCGCCGGTATCTAAGGTGTCTATAATCTGGTCTTCCTGGTCCTGCAGATTCATACTCAACGCTTTCCCGATCTATACTTACTTCAAATTAGCCAGCGCACTATGCTGCATCAGCTCAGATTCTGAGCCATCATAAGATCAACGCAATCAAACGGGTGTAAATAAAATCCAATAGCCCCAAGACTATGCTCATACTGAAGGTCACAATCAGCACAATGATGGTTAAATTGGTTGCTTCCCGACGCGTCGGCCAGTTCACCTTGCGTAGCTCGCCGATTGTCTCCCGAATATATCGCTGGATCCTGTTGGGCTGCCGTTTGGCAGAAGACTTGCTCTTTTCAATCTTGGCCACGGCGTCCTCCTGTGCCAGAAAAACTGTACATCCAAAATTTTATTACGGACAAAACGCCGCCTCTGTAGACGGCGTTGTCACAAAGTCAGGCAGGCCAGGCAGGAATCGAACCCACAACCGCTCGTTTTGGAGACGAGAGCTCTACCAATTGAGCTACTGGCCTAATCTCGTGCCAAATCCCAAGTCTCGCATACTGCGCAGAACCTGGCACCTTACTTTGTCTCGCGATGCAGAGTATGTCTCCGGCAGCGAGGGCAAAACTTATTCAGTTCCATACGACCCGGGTCATTACGGCGGTTCTTTTCAGTCGTGTAATTACGCTCTTTACAATCTGTGCAAGCCATTGTAATTACCGGGCGAACACCTTTCTTTGATGCCATATTGTTCTACTTCGCACCACTTTTCAGAGCAGCGCTGCTCCTTAATTATTGGATATTCTGCCTATTGAATAATCTTGGTGATCACGCCGGCGCCGACCGTGAGACCACCTTCGCGGATCGCAAACTTCGATCCCTGTTCCAACGCCACCGGCACGATCAGCTCCACTTCCAGGTTCACACTGTCCCCTGGCATCACCATC
>JAQBDA010000135.1:0-3309 GCA_032124675.1 Chloroflexota bacterium | reverse complement strand
CTTCTAAGAATATTATCTAATATTTCTACCCGCATTGTTCTGACGCCTTGTTCGTTGGCATTGAGGACAGGTTCGCATATCCCAATTTTAGCCCAAATCTTTGTCCGCTCCCCGAAAAACGGGTTTTGAGAGATCTAACCCGCCTGTGTTATACTCTGCCCGATTCCATACAAGCCAGCTGCTTATCTATACCAGGAATCAAAACCCATTATGCCCACCAATCAATCAGCCGGTAAAAAATCATTCTCCTATACCGCGGTCCTGCTGATTTACCCTTTCTTACTGGCTTACTATCCGATTTTCGCATTACGCAATCATAATATTGTCTATGTCGATCTTCCCACCATCCTGCGCAGCCTCCTCCTGGCAACTGCGGGGACGGCGATCATTGGAGTTGTTACCTACCTTTTCGTCCGCAACCTGGAAAAATCCAGCATCATTGTCTCCTTAATCGTCATCTTATTCCTTTCCTACGGACATATATATAATCAGCTCGAAAACCAGGCAGGCGGCGCAGTCCGGCACCGTTATCTGGTTGGTACAGGATTCCTGCTTTTAGTCTTTGTAACTATCCTCGTTTTAAAAATAGACCGGGTTGCCAAAGTAGTCTCGCAATTCCTGGCAGCAGCCAGCATTGTGTTGATCGCAATTGTAATATATGAATCGGTGCGATACGAGTTTGGAGGATACCGCGCTATAGCCGCCGCGAAACGGGAAGAAGTGCTCAACACCAGCTACCAGAGTGCTGAGAGATTGCCAGACTTTTACCTGATAATCCTGGATGGCCACACGCGCTCGGACGTACTCAAATCACGCTTTGAGTACGACAACGCGAGCTTTGTCCAGCGGTTAAACGAGATGGGTTTTTATGTGGCCAATTGTGGTCAGAGCAATTACGCTTCCACTAAACTCTCGCTGGTATCTGCAATGTATGCCGATTACATCCAGAACTTTGTTGAGGAGGGGATAGTCTTACCTCCTCTCGAAACCAGCCCTGTCAATGAAACGCTGAAATCCCTGGGTTATAAGACCATCACTTTTGAAAACCGCGCCCGCGGACAGTTCGATCTGAAAGAGGATATCCATCTTTCGCGCAACCAGACTGCCTTTGGGAATTTTGTTCTGCGTGGGGGCATCAACGAATTTGAGAAAATGATGGTGGAAACATCCTTTTTGCGCTTCGTGGTAGATACAGAACTAATCCCTGGTTTTGATCAAGACAGCTTGGATGATTGGGAGCAGTGGGAACACTATTACCAGACACATTTCATTCTCTCCGAACTGGAAAAAGTACCTGAAACACCAGGACCGAAATTTGTCTATGCCCATATCATGGTGCCCCACTCTCCGTTCATATTCGCTCCGGATGGTTCCTATTTGCTCAATACCAACCCCATTGATGGGTATCGTTCGAACGTTGAATTTATCGACAACCAGCTGCCGTCGATCCTGCAAACCATTATCGAGAAATCTAATCCATCCCCGATCATTATCGTCATGGGGGACCACGGACCTTCAACCCGCAGAACAATAACTAGGGAAATGCGTATGGCGACCCTGAACGCTTATCTGGTCAATGATGCTGCAAAAGCACAGCTGTATCCCAGCATAACGCCGATCAATGCGTTCAGAATTATCTTAAATTCACAATTTGGGGGCACCTTCCCATTACTTGATGATGTCAGTTATTATGCCTACAAGCCATCAGAGCTGCCTGATGCAGAGAAAATTGTCCCTGATTGTCAAACCACGCCCTGAACAAGACAAATATAGGGATAAGGCCTATAAAAGGGAGCAAGATACACTGGTAGCACCTCATGCGAATGAATTACGCGGTTCATTTGAGCTTTCGCATGTCGTAGATCCAGGCATATTCCAGTCTATCTATTTTTACAATCCGATCTGGAGTTAACTGGGCAAAATAACCCAATATTTCCGGGCTGGGCAGCTGCCGAGGAATCTGATTTATATACAGAACAACGTAGTCCGCCTTCTTTAAGAATTCCAGGTTCATGTCGACATCCATGCCGACTGTCTGCCCTACGAAGAGGTAAGATAGCGGTCCATCGCCGTACCAGGAGATCACCCTTAATTCCTCGGCCAAAGGCAGTTCGTTCAAATAGTCTGCAGCCAGATCGAGACCTTCTCCCCACCCGACCATCATAACCTTGCCAGCTTTGTCACTTCCACCAAGGATGGGGTTGAAGTAATTTAAGTAATAAGGGTATGTTTGCAGGACACCGAGCAGTTGAATAGCGATAAGAAGGCTATAGAATATCAGCATACCGAGTTGCTTAGCTCTCGTGGATACCCTATCAGCCAGGCGAGATATGATGGTATCTGCCAGCGCTACCCAGCCAAAAGCAGCAATTATGTCACACGCTAGATGAGCTGGCAGTATGTAGCGGTCGAATTTCTTATCGCCCAGGCTCATCATGAGTGTAAATAGGGCAGCGTAAAGTAGCAGATAGAGTATGGTTCTCTGCTTCGAGCGTGGAATTCGGAGTTTGTGATTGAAAATCAGGGCGAGCAATGCCAGTCCAAGTCCGACCAATACGGGTGGCGTGGTACGCCAAAGAAACGAGATCGGGTAAAAATTCCAGGCAGAATCCCCAATTGGGTAAACCCGGCCGTTGAAAAAGGTAATGTTCTCATGACCTTGGATGGCATACACCGCTGCTTGGGAGAAGATATTCTTAAGAGTATTAAGCGGATCTACCCACATCGCTGGCCACAAGATGATAAACGATAAACAGGCAATAACCGTCCAGCCCAACGCGGGTGCGAACGCTATCCAGGTATGTTTTGCTAGGGATAGTTTGGATGCGGCTTCTGTTCGTTTCTGTTCCCGGTAATTGGAGATCAATTCCGTCAGGGTTACCAAACCGATAAATGGCATCAGGAAGAATGCTGGCGATTTGGTCAGCCAGCTTAATCCGGCAGATAATCCGGAGATCAGCAGAAAATACAACTTCCGACCATAGAATAGATAGGCGAGATAAGAGAGCAATGAGAGCAACATAAGCGCGCTAACCAATCCATCAACGTGCAGCAATCTCGAGAGAGCAATAAAAAATGGGTCGAAGGCAATAAATATAAAACCTAAAAATGCACAAACCAACCCTAGTAACCGATATGTGACCAGAAATGCCAGAGAGATCACGGCGATGACAAAGATGACGATGAAAAACCGTCCAGCAGCCAGGATCCTCATTGGGGAGATCTCGTGATTCCGCAGGAAGATGAATAACTTCTCGGCACGCTCTATCTGACCCGGTCGGATATCAACATACTGAGGATATTGCCGGA
>JAQBDA010000134.1:0-9608 GCA_032124675.1 Chloroflexota bacterium | reverse complement strand
GCCCTCGTCCCGATCCTCAAGGCACAGGGCGTGGATGCGATCGTTGTGCTGCTGCACGAGGGCGGCTCTCAGACGCCTCCTCCGGGCGATGTGGACGCCTGCGTTGGAATCTCGGGACCGATTGTGGCGATTAATAATGCTCTTGACCCCGCCATCGATGTGCTGATCACCGGCCATACGCACCTGCCCTATAACTGCACGCTCCCCGACGCGGCCGGTAAAATGCGTATCGTCACCAGTGCCTACTCGTACGGCCGTGTGGTCTCGGAGTTTGACCTGGTACTCGACAAGCGTACCAAGGATGTGCGCCGTGACCTGAGTACAGCCACCAACCACATCGTCGACCAGGCGGCACTTACCCCAGACCCGGCTCTCACGGCGATTATCGCCAAGTGGCAGCCGCTTTACGATGTTGCCGGCACCACACCGGTTGGGACGATTACTGCTGATATCAATCGTGGCGGGACACCGCCAGGTTCTGACCGTGGTGTCGAGTCTGCGGCAGGCAACCTGGTCGCGGATGCCCAACTGTGGTCTACGTCGGCCAGCGGTGCCCAGGTCGCGTTCATGAACCCCGGCGGCGTGCGTTCCGACCTGACGTATGCGCAGTCGCAAACGCCTCCAGAGGGCGATGGGGTCGTCACCTTCGGGGAAGCGTTCACCTTCCAGCCGTTCGGCAATACGCTGGTGACCTACCCGATGAGCGGGGCCCAGATCGTCTCGGTGCTCCAACAACAATGCCAACCCACCGGATCAAGCCGTCCTTTCCTGCACCTGGGTGTCTCGCAGGGCTTCACCTACGACCTCGCCAAGACCATCGTGGCAGGCAACTGCACAGCGGTCACGGTGAGCAACGTGAAGCTGAATGGCGTCGCTCTCAACCCGACTGCAAGCTATAACGTGACGGTGAACAACTTCCTGGCCGACGGTGGGGACAACTTCACAACGTTCGCCACGATCACCGCCCCGCGGCTCGACGGCGGCAATGACCTGCTGGCGCTCGTCAACTACCTTGGGACGTATAGCCCGGTTGCTCCTCCGAGCACCGACCGCGTCAACGAACTTCCGTAGCTTACGATTTCATGCTGGTGTAATGCCGGGGGTGTTAGGGTGGGCGATGCCCACCCTAACACCCCCGTTTTCTTTTGGTGGTCATGGCTTATAATATACCCGTCATGGCTCTCAGCGGCATAATCTTCGACTTCAACGGCGTGCTGTGGTGGGATACCGCCTTGCAGGGGGAATCCTGGAGCCGCTACGCCGCCATGCTGCGCGGAACTCCGCTCTCCTCGGACGAGATCGGCGCGCATGTGGTCGGGCGGGATAACCGCTACATCCTGCACTACCTGACCGGTCAGCAGTTCCATGGCCGCGAGCTGGAAGACCACACCGACCGCAAAGAGACGCTGTACCGCAACCTGTGCCTGGAGCAGGGCGACGAGTTTAAGCTTTCCCCCGGGGCAGTGACGCTGCTGGACTGGCTGCAGGCACACCGCATCGGGCGCGCTATCGCTACTTCCGCCGGCAGGGAGAACGTGCTGTTCTACTATATCCACATGGGGTTGTGGCGCTGGTTCGACCTGGAAAATATCGTCTACGACGATAACCACATGGCGACCAAGCCCGCACCAGACCCGTACCTGCTGGCAGCCCGGCGGCTGGAGTTGCCCCCTGAGCAGTGCGCCGCGGTAGAGGACTCCCGCCACGGCATCCAGGCAGCGCGCAGCGCCGGTATCGGCTGCATTATCGCATTGGGGGAGATCGAGGTGCAGGAGACACTGCGCCAGTTCGATGGCGTGCAGTACGTGGTGGAAAACCTGGGCCAGCTTCCGGTTGAAGAACTGTTTTCTAAATAAGCTCGCGATAATTTTCCTGGCTGTATACCTATGCGCATGCAGCCCAGTATCTATCCCAGAGAATTTCCGACAATCTGAGTACGCCATTTACCAGGCAGCGGGGATCGAGAATAATCTGATCCAGTTCATCTGGCTGGAAGTCCCCGAGCCGTTCGAGCCTGGAGCGGCAGACGTGCGCATCTTCCTGGCGAGAACCAACCCGCCACAGCCGGTCATCCCCAATCCAGGCCCTCTAGCCTGCACGCTGGAGAATGAGGCAGCATTCGCCGACCTGACCCCCGAGATTATAACCTTCCAATTCGGCGCAGACAATTCCTTCACCGGCAGCTACACCTTCCCCGCATGCCCGGAGTGCGTGGAATGCTATATGAACTGGGATTACACCTTCGAGTTTTCCGGTGTGATTAGCGAGGAGAATGCCCTGCTCGAAATTGCAGTCAAACATATCGGGCTCAATGTCCAGGGCAGCTATCTCTCTAAAGAGATGGAAAGGCTGGCGGAAAACTCGCGCCAGCCTCAGATACGGTGCCGCGCCGATGGCACCTGTACAAAGATCTTTACTGTAGATCGGGATGATTAGTGCACCAGCTGAAGCGATTGACCCAGGTACTGGCGCAGTCCCTGGCGGGCGCGCGCCAGACGGCTCTTGACAGTGCCCACCGGCACCCCCAGGCTGGCAGCAGCTTCGGCGTAATCGAAGCCCAGCACATCGACGATGACCGCCACAGCCCGGTATTCCACCGGCAGGCGCTGCAGGCCGCGCTGGACGGCTGCCATCAGCTCGCGCTGCTCGACCTGGGCGTCCGGAGACAGCTCCGGGCTGGGCAGCAGCTCGAGCAGCTCATATTCCTCGCCATCCTCACCGACCAGCCAATCGTCGACCTCCTGGCGGTGGTTAGAGCGGCGCAGCTCGTCATAGCAAGTGTTGCTGGCAATGCGCAGCAGCCAGGCGCGGAACGACCCGCCGCGGTAGCCTCTAAGGCCGCGGAATGCCTTGATGAACGTCTCTTGCACGGCGTCCTCGGCTGAATCTGACTCGCCCAGGATAGCATGGGCATGGTTGTAGACCATATCCTGGTAGGCGAGCACCAGGCGGTTGAAAGCCTCGTGATCCCCAGATTTTGCAGATTGGATAAGCGCTGATTCGTCCATAATACATTCCCAGCCTATTTATACTGTCTCGCTCCCATTCAGTGAACGATAGGGGGAATGAAACCATATCCATATTCCGCAGGAGGTGAACCCTACGCCAAAAGTAGGAGACATTTTCGTTCACATCTCTTAAGGAAGGGCAGCAACCCATCAATTGCGGATTTATGATCCAAATGTATATGTTGGATAAGTTTGGACTATTATGGAACTTCCCGCCAGTCGGGATCGTCTTGTATTCATAGAGCGGAAATTGGGTCGGGAATTTCAGGAATAGGAGCACAGGTTATGTCCCAGTCGCTTGCCTCCCGAAGGATCATTGCAGCGGTCATCGCTATGTTCTTGGTCTGGCTGCTGGCGAGTCCGGTCATCCACGCTCACGCCGATGTCGGCTTACCACCGGTCAACCCCGGGGGATCTTCGCTCAGCCCTCAAGAGACAATCCAAACCCACGTTCGTATGGTCATGGAAGAAGTGAACCTGACGGTCGAACCCTACGAGCGACCCATCCCAGCGCACATGAGCGATAATCCCGGCTTCTGGATGCGCGTGCTGGTGGATGGGAAATTCGTCATGCGGAATATGGGCGATGCACCTGAGACCTTTGATGTATGGTTCCCTTTGGCGGCGACGACTCGCTACCCCGATTTGCTTATGTACCTGACCAACAGCCAACCGGAAAATATCATCCAGGATTTCCGGGTTTGGGTGGACGGGCTGCCTATCGACACTCGCCAGGTCTCCGGGCCGGCATTAAACTTACCGGAGGGGGAAAGCCCCTGGGCTACCTTCCCGGTATCTTTCCCTGCCCGGCAGGACGTGGTCATCCGGGTGAGCTACACGCTGTATCCTGGCGGTTGGCGTCCATTTGGCGATGTCGAGTACATCCTGCAGACGGGTGCCGGCTGGGTAGATACCATCGGCGAAGCGACGATCACTGTCTACCTGCCAGATAATATTACGCAAGAAAGCGTCTCCTTGGGCGGAAACAGCATCTTCGGAGGCCCTCTTGAGCCGCAACCGGCCGGGTACGTGGTGGAGAACAACCTCATCACCTGGCATTTTAACGATTTGGAACCCGGCCCAAAAGATGATATATTCCTGAACGTGCTCGAGCCGCAGCGCTACCGCAGGCTTCTGCAGGCACGCGGGAAGGCAGCCCAGGCTGACCCGGCGAATACCGACGAAACGGCGGCAGCCTACCTGGAGCTGGCCCGCGCAGCCCAGGAGGCGGTGATGATCATAAAAACGGTTGCGCATAATGGAGGCGGTCTTGCTCTGGGGGATGAGGCGACGGCAGCCTTTGCCCGTGCCCTGGAGCTCAACCCAGACCAGGCATCCATCTACAGCGAGTACGCCCGCTGGCTGATGATCGTCACGCGTGGCTGGATGCAGCTGGAAACTCAGGGCACCTGCCCTCAGGAAGTATGCGACCTGGTGCAGCGCGGTCTGGAGAAGTTCCCGCAGGATGCTGAGCTGCAGAAGCTCGATATAAGGTTCAAGGATTCCTTGCGCATGCACCATACGGAAGTCGCCATAGCCACGCAGGATGCAATGGCCACACAAAATGCAATGGCCACAATCACTCGGCAGACAACGATGACACAGATGGCGCTGCCCACAAAGACTCCCAAACCCTCCAATACTTACATTCCCGCCTCGCCGACTGCACAGCCAACCGTATTGCCAACTCCGGCTCCAACTGGGGTTGGCAGCCTTTGCCCGGCCGGGTTGACCTCAATAATTGTGGTTGGCATGTTTGCAAGTATGACTGCTTATCGGCGGCGAATATGAACTGCGCGGCTCAGGTTAGCCCTCAGTCCGACTGATCGATCAGTGCTCACCACCAATAAAACCACCCCCCAGGTACGATCCTGAGGGCAGTATAGTTTTAATCTTGCAATTGCATGCCAGGGGGAGGTTGTAGTTTAAGCCACTTCGTGACAGGCCACCCAGTGACCGGGGTTGATCTCGCGCCACTCTGGCTCGATCTGCGAGCAGTGCTGCTTGGCTATCGGGCAGCGCGGGTGGAAGCGGCAGCCGGAGGGTGGGTTGATCGGGCTGGGTACGTCGCCCGGCAGGATGATACGCTGACGCTTGCGCCCGGTCTTCGGGTCCGGTATGGGCACCGCCGAGAGCAGCGCCTGTGTGTAAGGATGCAGCGGACTCTCGTACAGATCGTCGCGCTCCGCCAGCTCGACGATCACCCCCAGATACATCACCGCTACCCGGTCGCAGATATGGCGCACCATGCTCAGGTCATGGGCAATGAACAGGTAGGTCAGGTTGAATTCATCCTGCAGGTCCTCCAGCAGGTTGACCACCTGAGCCTGGATGGAGACATCCAGGGCTGAGATTGGCTCGTCGCAGACGATGAACTCCGGATTAGAGGCCAACGCACGCGCCACGCCGATCCGCTGGCGCTGCCCGCCGGAGAACTCGTGCGGGAAGCGGTTGATCAGGCGCGGGCTCAGCCCGACCTTCAACATCAGCTCGTTTACCCGCTCTTTGCGCGCCTTGTCATTCGGCAGCAGGTCGTGCACCCTTAACGGCTCGCCGATGATGGCGCTGATTGTCCAGCGCGGGTTGAGCGAGGCGTAGGGGTCCTGGAAGATCATCTGCGCTTTCTGGCGAAAAGATTTCATCTGCGTTTTGCTGGCATTTTCCAGGGGGACCCCGGTGACGATCACCTTTCCGGCCGTGATCGGGTAAAGCCCCAGGATCGTCCGTCCGGCAGTGGTCTTACCGCAGCCGCTCTCACCTACCATGCCGAGCGTTTCTCCGCGCCGGATATCGAAGCTGATCCCATCGACTGCCTTCACCGCACCAATCTGCCTCTCGATGATCAATCCTTGCGTGATCGGGAAGTGTTTCTTCAACTCCTGCACCCTGACCAGCGGCTGGGATTCTGTAGAGCTTGTAATTGGAGTATCAACCATGGGAGATTCTGCTGACATTATCGCCGTTCCCCGGTGGTCACATCCACCCAGCAGGCGGCCTGGTGCTTCAAGCCTACCGGGTTCAGGGGCGGCATCTCTTCCCGGCAGTGGTCAAAGGCCAGCTCGCAGCGTGCTGCGAACGGGCAGCCTTTAGGTACCGCCAGCAGGTTGGGTGGTGCGCCAGGTATGGACCGCAGGCGCTTATCACGGCGCTTATCGACGCGCGGCAAGGCTGCCAGCAGCGCCTGAGTGTAGGGATGGCGTGGGTCTTCATATAGATCGTCAACCAGGGCTTCCTCAACGATGAAGCCGGCATACATCACAATTACCCGATCTGCCATCTCCGCCACCACACCCAGATCGTGGGTAATCCAGATTACGGACATCTCCATACTTTCTCGGATGCCCAGCACCAGCTCGACGATCTGCGCCTGGATGGTCACATCCAGGGCAGTGGTGGGCTCATCCGCGATTAAAATGGATGGAGAGCACGCTAAAGACATGGCGATCATCACCCGCTGGCGCTGACCGCCGGAGAACTGGTGCGGGTATTCGCTGAGCCGCTGGGCCGGGTCCGGTATGCCCACGCGTTCGAGCAGCTCGATCGAACGCGCGCGGACAGCCTTTTTGTCCATGCCAAGATGTACCCGCATCGGCTCGCCAAGCTGGCGACCGACAGTCAGCACCGGATTGAGCGCCGTCATCGGATCTTGAAATATCATGGCGATCTCTTTGCCGCGCAGGCCTTCCATCTCGGAATCGGTCAGCTTGAAGAGATCCCGCCCATCATAGAGCACCTGACCGCTGGCTATCTCTCCCGGTGGGATAGGGATCAGGCGCAGGATCGACATCATCGTCACCGATTTTCCACAGCCGCTTTCCCCCACAACGGCGATCATCTCGCCATACTGCAGGTCGAAGGAAACCCCATTCACCGCATGAACGGTTCCCTCGGCGATATGGAAGCGGGTGCGCAGCTCGCTAACTTCCAGGATGGGTTTTACGTTCTTGTCTTGGGCAGGCATCATCTCATACCGTCCGGCTGTGGGGGTCGAGGGCATCCCGCAAGCCATCGCCAAGGAAGTTGATGCTCAGAACGGTAAGCGCAATCAGCATACCAGGGAAGAACCACAGCCACCAGGCTGATTCGATATAGTTATACGCGCCTTCCAACATATTACCCCAGGTAGCGGTGGGCGGGCGCACACCTAATCCTAAGAAGCTGATATAGGCCTCCAGTGTGATGGCAGCCGCGACCCCCAAAGTTGCTGAAACGATAATCGGTGCGATGCTGTTGGGGAGGATATGGCGGAAGATAATATCACGCGTTGATGTACCTGTTGCACGGGCTGCCAGGATGAAATCGTTCTCCTTCACAGACAGGAACTGCGCCCGCACAATGCGCGCCAGATAAGGCCAGCTGGTGATGCCGATCACGAAAATGATCACCAGCACACTGCCGCTTAAGGTGCGCCCAACGAATTTGATGTTCGGGACGGATTGGGCGAAATATTTCGCCATCACCAGCAGCAGGAAGATCTGCGGGATGACGAGCACCGCCTCGGTGAAGCGCATAGAGATGCTGTCCACTCGACCACCCATAAAGCCCGCCAGCGCTCCGATGGTTACACCGAAGAACAGCTCGACGATGACAGCGGTTAAGCCGATCAGCAAGGATATCTGCCCGCCGTAGATCGTGCGTGCCAGGATATCACGTCCAACAGTATCCGTGCCAAAGGGATGTTCGCGCGAGGGCGCCTGGAGCCGGGCACCGGTATCGGTGCGGTTGGCGTCAGCTTCGCTGAACACGAGCATCCCCCCAAAGGAATAGATAATGACCAGGATCAGGGTAATCGTCCCGAATATTGCCATCCTGTGACGCCGGAAGCGCCGCCAGGTGAGCTGCCCCAGGGTCAGGGGAGGTGTCTCCAGCTCGTCAGGAAAGAGCTGGACGACGCCATCAGTGGGTTGAGCGGGTTGGGCTGCGCTGCTTTCCATAACGATTATCCTATAAAGTTATGCGCATCCGCTCAAGTTAAATTCCCAGGATACGCTGCATACATTCATAATAATTACAAGAGCTATGTGAAGAGCAATCATTTATAACGGATCCTGGGATCCAGCCAGGCGTAGGAAACATCGGCGATGATCTGAAAAATGATCACTGCCGCAGCAATCATCATCAAGATACCCATCACGACCGGGGTATCGGAGCGCGATACATGGTCCAGAAACAGCCGGCCGGTGCCCGGCCAGCCGAAGATGCGCTCGGTGACGATTGCTCCACCTAAAAGGAAAGGCAGGTCCAGGGCGATGATGGTGACGATGGGCAAGGCGGCGTTCTTCAGGGCATGCACGTAAACAACCTGCGCGCGCGGTAGGCCTTTGGCTTTGGCGGTGCGGACGTAATCCTGCCCCATGGCCTCCAGCATGGTGCTGCGGATATAACGGCTGTAGCCGGCGATGAAGCCGAATGACAGCGTCGCCACCGGCAGGATCATATGCCAGGCGACCTGGGCAGGTGTCTGGCCGACTTCCGGCTCGAACATGCCCACCGTGGGCAGATACGGCAGCCCCATTTTTTTGAAATTTATCGAGAAGATATACATCGCTCCAAGAGCGAAGAAGAACACCGGCATCGAGTAAAAGAAGAACGTAATGCCGGTGAGGATATTATCCGCCGCAGAGTACTGGTTCAGCGCTGAATAGATGCCGATTAACAAGGCTACGATGATTATCACCGCTTCGGCAGCCAGCATCAGGAGCAAAGTGTTCGGCAGGCGCTCCCCGATCACCTCCGTCACAGGTTTGCGGGTGACCAACGAGACTCCCCAGTCGCCGCGCAGCACGCCTTTGCGTACCCCGGGTGTCTCTGCAATACCGTCGCCATCCATATCGGTTTTAGCCCAGTCATTGCCGATCAGCCAGTAGATATACTGGACATAGACCGGCTTATCCAGCCCGAGCTGGCGCGCCAGCCGGATGCGGTCTTCCGAGCGGGTCACCTTGCGACCGCCCATGGTCGCCAGCGGGTCTCCCATGTTCTGCATCAGGGCGAACAGCACGATACTGATCAGCAGCAGCAGCGGGATCGCCTGGAGAAGCCTGCGGATGATGTAGCGGGTCATGGAATACCTCTAAGAATGGCGTGCAGGCGTAAACGCCTGCACGCCGCTAGGGGTTACCAATTATTTATTGAGATATATCCCATTCGAATACGTTGTAGAGAGGCGTAGCGCCGGAGATCTTGACATTCAGCATGCGGTCGCTGAAGCCAAACAGGTCCGGGTCCTCCCACAAGGCGATCCAATAGGCGTTATCGAAGATGTAGCGGGTGATCTCATAGAAGGTCTGCTGCCGTTCTGCGAAATCGACCTGTGATTCTTGCTTTGCAAATAGCTCTTCAAGCTTCTCATCACACAGACCTGATGTATTCACGCCGGCCGGGTTCTCGTCGGAGGGTATCTCCGCACAGCGCCAGGCAGCTGTATCCGGGTCGGGGAAGTTCGGCGAGTCGGAGTACTCGATGATATCCAGCGAGAAGTTGGCCGAGGGACCGTCATCTGCGTAGCTGGAAAAGAAGAGATCCGCATCAAAGCTCTGCAGATCGATGCCGATGCCGACGGCTGCCAGGTCCTGCTGGGCGACTGCCTGCGTATCCTGG
>JAQBDA010000133.1:0-3272 GCA_032124675.1 Chloroflexota bacterium | reverse complement strand
GCAGTACTTCATTGACCGGGTTGCGGCCGTAAATCCATTCACGCATCAGGTTCTTGAAAGATCAGGGTCCGTACTGAACAGGGTTATTTCCAGCGCCAGGATGTGCCATCCTTGGAATCCTCAATCAGGATCCCCAGGTCCGCCAGCCGGTCCCTGAGCTGGTCGGCGAGCTCCCAGAGCTTCTCCTCACGCAGTTGGCTGCGAAAAGCCACCAATAAATCGATGAAGGGTGCAGCTTGCTGGTTCTCGGTTTCCGGACGCTGCAAGCGCAGCCCGAAAACATCCTCCGCCAGCTCACGGAGCATAATATGGGCGCCTTCGAGAGCGGTTTGCGGTACACCGGCATCCCGGGCGTGGTTGATTACACGCACGAGATCAAACAAATGACCCAGTGCCCCGGCTGTGTTGAAGTCATCATCCATAGCGCTGATGAAGCCTGCCCGGGTAGCTATCATCTGTTCATCAAGCGTGGTTTTGGTATCTTCGGGGACTGGATTATCCTGCAGAGAGCCAGGACGCATAGCAGAACGAAGGCGTTCCAGGTTGCTTTCAGCCTGGCTGATAACTTCCTCGTTGAAAGTTAAGGGCGACCGGTAGCTGGAATTAAGCACCATCATGCGCAGGGTATCCGGGTCGTGTTCTTTCAAGAACTGCTCGATGGTGACGATATTACCGATGGATTTTGACATTTTATCGCCCGAGAACTGCAGCATGCCGTTATGGATCCAGTAGCGAGCGAAAGGTTTGCGGGTCAGGCTCTCGGTTTGGGCGATCTCATTTTCATGGTGGGGAAAGATAAGATCGTTTCCGCCACCGTGAATATCGATCTGCTCGCCGAGATGGTGGAGGTTCATCGCTGAGCATTCGATATGCCAGCCCGGACGACCCCGCCCCCAGGGACTATCCCAGGAAGGCTCGCCGGGCTTGGATGCTTTCCACAAGACGAAGTCCATCGGGTTTTCTTTGGCTTCGTTGACTTCAATGCGTGCACCGGCCTGCATATCTTCCAGTTTCCTGGCTGAGAGTTTGCCGTAATCATCTTTGCTGTTGACGCGGAAGAAAACATCACCATCCACCTCGTATGCGTGATCTTGATCGATCAGATCAGCAACCATGGTGATAATGTGTGGAATCTCCTGGGTGGCACGGGGATACTCAGTAGCCAGCAGGACATTGAGGGCTTTTATGTGTTCAGTATATTCCTTGATATGCTCTTCAGCCAAATCCAGGGGCTCTACACCCATTTCGCGGGCGCGGATGATGACTTTGTCGTCAACATCTGTATAGTTCATCACGTGACGCACTTCGAGGTTGCTGTACTCCAGGTAGCGGCGGATGATATCGTAAACCAGGGTGGACATGGCATGACCGACATGCGCCTTATCGTAAACCGTGGGACCGCAGACATACATCAAGACCACATCGGGCTGTAAGGTTTTGAGCGGTTCTTTCTGCCGGGTGAGAGTATTGTATATCTGCTGTACCATGGGAATTAATCCTCTACCTTAATCATTAATTTGGGCGAAAATCATGCGCCCGGCCGCGGTCTGGAGCACCTTGGTGACAATAACGGTGACCTGCTGGTTGATCTGCCCGCGGCCATCTTCGACGACTACCATCGTGCCATCATCCAGATAACCGACACCCTGGCCAGATTCTTTACCTTCCTGGATGATATCTACCAAGAGCGGTTCACCAGGCAGGAGGACGGATTTGACGGCATTGGCCAGCTCGTTGATATTTAGTACGGGTACACCTTGCAGTTCAGCGACCCGATTGAGATTGTAATCGTTAGTCATAATAGGAGATTTCATCTGGCGAGCCAGGACGACCAGCTTCTCGTCTACCTCCCGCACCCCGTCGACATCGATATCGCTTATGCGCACCGGGACAGTAGCATCTTTCTGTAATTCAGACAGCACTTCCATGCCGCGTCGCCCACGCTGGCGGCGCATGCTGTCGGCAGAATCGGCGATATATTGCAGTTCATTAAGCACAAAACGGGGGATGAGATAGGTCCCGAAGAGGAAGCCGGTGCGGCTGATATCCGCAATGCGCCCGTCGATGATGACACTGGTATCCAACAAAATCGTGCGACCCTCATCGACCATTTCCCCGGCAGCATCACCCACCCGGCCTGGTAAATTCATGCGGAAGACGGAGAAAATGTCGTCCTTGCGCATGATGAAGACTGCGATGCCGAGGTAACCAAACAACAAGACGCCGATGAACGGCAGGACCTCGCCAAATGGGGATGGCAGGGCAGAGAGGGGAAATGCGAGCAGCGCGGCAACCAGCAATCCCGCCAGGAGACCGATGAATCCAGAGACCAAGGTTTGGGATGAAACCCGGCTGAGGATACCGCGTAAGGCGCGAACTGGCCGGGTGCTGATGTAGGGTGTGATAATTAAACCAATTAAGGCACCAACTAGGGCGAAAATGACCGCATAGAGGGCTTGATTTTCCCCGCTTAAATCACCTACATAGATCCCCCAGTATACGCCCAGACCGGCAAAGACCACCATGCCGGCAAGACGAGCAATAAAATCTGCACTCATGATAATGACTCCTGGATAATAAATGATAAATTCTAATGATATGACAATCGCTCATATCCATAATAACTGCACTCATCTTAACCCTGTTGTGAGAGGTAGTTTTAGATCCCCGTATCTTGCCAAGTAATCTATCGATCGCATAATAATAATGAAGATAAGTGCGGTGCCCGCAGTGCGAGCTAATATTGGTCCAAAAGAATAGAATAATCGATAAACGGTGCTGTACTGGCAATTATTATTATACTATAATGATTATTCCAAGCTTGAAAACGCTTAAAAATAACCAGCTGTTTCCATTTCATTGATGAGTTGATATGGTTCTTATTCCAAATTCTGCCCTAAGGTCTCAAAAGGCCTTGGGAATCTTTGAATCTACCTGAGGAGGAGAATATGACTGCCACTGCATACCATGGGATCAGTGACCAGGAATACAAACGCCGCATTCGGGCATGGACGCTGTACGATTGGGCAAATTCAGCCTTCGCTACCACCATCCTGGCAGCTGTACTACCTATCTATTACAGCCAGGTAGCGGGAGGAACGCTGGCCAGCCCTGCAATTGCTACTGCTTACTGGAGCCGGGGGCTGAGCATCGGGATCCTGATCGTAGCCATCATTTCGCCCGTGTTGGGAACGATATCAGATATCATGCGCGGTAAAAAGCGCTTCCTGGCAGTCTTTGTTGGGATTGGTATCCTGAGCACGGGGCTGCTG
>JAQBDA010000132.1:0-2638 GCA_032124675.1 Chloroflexota bacterium | reverse complement strand
CCCGGTTGTTACCGGGGAAAGCGACGTGCTGGTGGAAGGCAGGCTGGTACCTGTAGAGCATGTTCAGCTGAGCTTCAATATGCCCGGGATGATCACCGATGTGCTGGCAGAGGAAGGGGACGTCGTCGAAAGTGGGCAGGTGATTGCCCGCCTCGACCAACGCCCACGCCTGGCAGCTGCGGTCGCCGCGGCAGAGCTGGAGGTAGTCGCCGCCCGGCATGCGCTCGATACCCTGCTGGAAGACTCCGCTGTGACTCGCGCCGCCGCTCAGCAGAAAGTGGCAGCCGCCCGGGAGGCAGTACGCGATGCTGAACGCTATCTGAACAACCTGAACAGCGGCAGCCGGGGTACAGATGTCGACAAAGCAGATGCCAATGTAGTGCTGTTGAAAGACCGCCTTGACCAGGCACGCGAGGACTACGCCCCCTACGAGAACAAACCGGATGATAACCTGAAACGTGCTGCCTACCTCTCACGGCTGGCAGATGCTCAGCGAAAATATAACGACGCGGTATTGCTGCTAAACAACCTTCAGGGCACCCCGAGCGATATCGATCTGGCAGTCGCGGAGGCGAACCTATCGCTGGCACAGGCACAGCTCGCCCTGGCAGAGGCAGATCTCGCAGATGTGAAAGCCGGTCCCGACCCGGACGACCTGCAGGCTGCACAGGTGCGGCTCAACGCCGCTCAGACAGGTCTGGAGGCCGCCCAGGCAGCGATGGCTGATTCGGAGCTTATCGCCCCCTTCAGCGGCACCCTGGTCCGCCTGGACCTAAAGACCGGCGAGCAAGCAGTCCCGGGCAAGACTGCCGCGGTACTGGCCGATCTATCATCATGGGTGGTGGAGACCGAAGACTTGAATGAGATGGAAGTCCCTGATATCCAGGAAGGTCAGTCGGTCATGCTGCTGCCCGACGCCTTACCGGACCTGGCACTGGATGGGCAGGTAGATTCCATCAGCCAGCTCTACGTGGAGAAGCTTGGCGACGTGACCTACACTGCTCGCATCGCACTCGACGACAGCGACCCTCGCCTGCGCTGGGGGATGACGGTAAACGTCCGCTTTATTCCTTGATCCGACAATTCGATTGAGTTTGGCTCAAATACCTATGCTGCACATATCCGATATCAGGCTGAAGAGAACTTCCCTCAGGGTAGTCTGGGTATCCCTGGCGCTGCTGGTCTGTCTGTATACCGCCGGATGCCAATCTATCCCACCTGCTCTAGGCAGCGACAAGATCGTCCTGGCAGCGCCAGATCAACCAGCTGCACTCCGGGCAGAAGGGCGCCTGGTGCCGCGCAGCTACGTGACCCTCTCCGCGGCTGATGGTGTTCGCCCTGACAAGGTGATGGTGCAGGAGGATCAGCAGGTTGCAGCAGGTGATGTGCTCATCCTGTTCGAGGGGTATGAGGGCAAAGTGGCTGAAACTGCCGCAGCAGAGCTCGAGCTTTTGCTTGCCGACCAGGAGCTTGAAAAGTTGTTCAAGCATGCAGGGCTGGAATCTGCCCGGGTGGAGCTTGCCCTGGCGGAAGCGATCCGTGAACAGGCACTGGCGGAAGATCACCTGGCAAGCCTGGCACAGCCCATACCGCAGTGGCAGATCGACCAGGCATACGCCAATCTACAGCTGGCGGACAACCAGCTTGCGAATGCCCGCCAGGACCTTGAGAAATCTCAGAAGAAGTATGCCAACAAGAAAAGCATCCTGTGGCGTTTTATCAACCAGCGCCAGTTCAGGCTGCAGATCACAATGCTCGAGGCGGAAGTGGCGCAGCGTGAGAGGCGCTCCCAGGATGCGCAGGAGAAGTACCAGGACCTGCTCGACTGGCCGGATGCCATCGACCTGGCGCTGGCAGAATCCGGCTTGAAACATGCCAATGCCAACCTCCAGCACCTGCAGAGCGAGCGCACTGCTCTCCTGAATGGGCCGCATGAGGATGACCTGCAGCTGGCTCAATCGCGCCAGGGGGCTGCCCAAAGCCGTTTGGCGGCTGCCGAAGCTGCGCTGGCAGGAACAGTCCTGCGAGCACCTATGGATGGGATAGTGGTGGAATTGAATGCCAGACCCGGCGAGTGGTTGGCTGCCGGACGACCGGCTGTCGTACTTGCCGGTCTCGACCAATGGGTGGTCGAGACCGAGGACCTGGATGAGGCATCAGCCGCTCGCGTACAGCCGGCTCAGGCGGTCAGGCTGACTGTGAATGCCATACCCGAGCTGGCGTTGGAGGGAGAGGTAGAACAGATCGACCTGCTCTTCACCGAAGAAGACGACGAGGTTTTCTACACAGTGCGAATAATCACACATGAAAATGATCCCCGCTTGCGCTGGGGGATGAAGGTGAAGGTCGAGATTTACCCACCGGAGTCAAGCGGGTAGCGGCATCTTGATCGCCCCATCTGGTCGGACGCGCACCACGTGGCAGGAACCCAGACCAAAGACCAGCTCGATCTGACCAACATAGGTACTCAAGAGATCGTCAGGAACAAAAGCCTGAGTGGTTCCCGCAAAACCTCCACCATGCACCCGCCATGCACCGCTTCCCCGCAGAAAGGCTTCGCTGATCATCAAGGCGATCGGTATCCCTTGCTGCTCGAACGATCCTTGTGAATAGCAGTTCTGCAAATACATCCACGAGC
>JAQBDA010000131.1:0-4550 GCA_032124675.1 Chloroflexota bacterium | reverse complement strand
GGGCGAACATCCAGCCTTCAACCTGCGAAGTGCCGGGAATGTGCTGGATTTTTTCTGTAATTTCGTCAATATGATAGGAGCGGTCCAGGGTGACATTGACATCCGCCAGGAAATACTGGATGATCTGCCCGATATAGTCCATCATCGAGACGCGCACGTTGAAGGTTGCAATGAAAACCGCGCCGCCTAAGGTCAGCGTGATCAGGGTTAGCACCAAGCGCCACTTTCGGCGGAAAGTGTTGCGCAGAGAGACCACCAGCAGCAGAGAGAAATTGCGCAGACGGCTGATTTGGCGGTCCAACCAACTGCGCTCCGGGGGATTGCTCTGGCTGTAGCCGCTGAGCGCCTCCTGGACGCTGATGCGCGTCCCCTGGCGAACCGGCAGCAAGGCCGCGATCTGGGGCATCAGCACGGCAATCACTGCCATCAAGACCGCCACCGGTACGACCAGCCGCGGGCCGTAGAAGATGTAATTCATCTGGATGGTGAGGTAATCGATGATCTTGAATGCCACCAGCATGGCTGCCGGCAGTGCGATAAGATAAGCCAGCACGCCAAACAGCAGGCTAAGCATCAGGTATATGACGGCGATCTGCGACCGCCGGGCGCCGACAGTTTTCAGTATGCCGATCTGCTGCATCTGCTGGGTCATGATAGCCTGCAGGGTATTGGCGATTAAAAATCCGCTCAAGAAGGAGACCAGCAAACCGATTACTACCAGGACCGCCAGGATCGCCCGTGCCAGATACAGGTTGGGGTGATCGTTCGAGCTGCGCAGGGAGGTGCTGATAATCTGCACGTTGCAGTGCTTTACTTCATCGCGTACTACCTGGGCGGCAGATTCCAGGTTGGAGCGCTTGGCGGTGTCACCTTCCAGGGTAATGTACAGCGTGTTATACACGTCAGGGAGCGGCTGTTCCAGCCATTCCAGCGTATCCATGCTCAAGTAGCCCTGGACAGGGGCATTAAAAAACCCCCCTGCTCCGCCGTATGCGCCGATGCTCAGATCCTGGGTGACACCTACCAGTTTTAGCTGGCGCGTTTTCCCGGAAGGCAGCTCCAGGGTGACCATATCACCGACACTGGCATTTGTGTCTGCAAGTTTATAGTTGTCGATGACGATCTCGCGCTCTCCCGGGGGCCAGACGCCCTCCACAAGCTGAACCTGGTTGATCTCGTTACGTCCAGGGTCTTTCGTCGCCCGCAGTTCGACAGCAATCATCTCGCCAGGGTTGGCCTCCAGGCGGGTGCTGAAATTGCGCGAACCCAGTGCGCCGGATACACCGGGTAAATCTTCAATATGCTCCACCAGGCAGCGGTCAAAGGGGGTCGCCAGGACTGCCAGATTGGCCGGGTTGGTAGCAGAGTAGCTGGCTTGCATATCCCGGGGAGCGATCATATAGATCGTGCTGATCACACCGATGGCGAACAGGCCTACCACGATAGAGGCCAGCACCAGCAAGGAGCGCACGCGGTTGCCCCACAGGTCGGAAAAGACCTTCTGAACGCGCGGCCGTGCCATCAAACTGCCTCCTGTGGGACTGGCATGGGGTGGATTGCACTGGATGTGCGCAGCTGCTCCCTAAGGGATGGTTCTTCCTGGAGCCATATATCCAGCTGTGCTCGCTCCAGAACAAGCAGAGCTGCCGGTCTCTGGCTGCCTGCTCTTAAGATGGAGATGTCCGGCAGATCCAGGCTGCTAAAATGATCCCCAGGGCACAACCACAGGCTGCCATTGTGACTGCCCGGATGGCCGTTGGGCGCGGTCTCCAGGTGCCCATCGACCACCAGACACAGACCGAGGGCTGGCCTGCTCTCATCGATCAGCGCCGTACCCGGCGCGATCGTACGTTCCTGTAAATGGTGGGTGAGCCACAGCATGTGGTTGTGGTTGAGCTCCGGGAAGGAATTCGCCACCCAGGGGTGTATCAGCTCGCCATCCGACAGCAGCAGCGTGCGATGAGTCCTGCGTGCCAGGCTGCTGTCATGTGTGACCATCAAGATCGTTTTTCTTTGCTCGACCAGACCGTCGAATATGGCGAATACCTCATCAGCCGAGCGGGAGTCGAGGTTGCCAGTAGGCTCATCCGCGAAGATAATCGGTGGGTCGTTTGCCAGGGCGCGGGCGATGGCGGCGCTTTGCTGCTGCCCGCCCGAGACGGCGGCTGGCAGCTTGTCCGCAAGATCGTGCAAGCCCACCAGATCCAGCAGCTCCAGGGCGCGTTTCTCCCGCTGCACCGGCTTGCAGCTCCCGCACAGCGCCATAGGGAGCATGACATTTTCCAGCAGTGTCAGGGTGGGCATGAGCTGGAAGAACTGAAAAACGATCCCCAGATTGCGCCCGCGCCAACGGGACATATCATTTTCGCTCAACTTGTGGATCAATGTCTCACCCACTCGCACGCTGCCCGCGGTGGGATGGTCGATTCCGGTCAGCATATTGACCAGGGTTGACTTCCCGCTGCCGGATTTGCCCACAATGCTGACAAACTCACCCTCATAGAAGCAGGCGGTGACACCTTTAAGAGCGGTGAATTCGGTATCTGCGGTTTTAAATGTTTTTACAATCTCCCGCATCTCGATCAATGCATCATCACTGCATCGATCCAGGGGAAGATAGCGAACGGATTCGCTGGCGCAAGGTGTATTCATGGGGATTCGGGCTTCAGTTCCGGGAATTAGAGTTTGCGATCAAGCCATCGGCAATTTTCAGCGTGCGGCTGACCCTTTGTGACAGGCTGCGGTCGTGGGTGACCATGATGATCGTCTTGCCGCGCTGCACCAGCTGGTAGAAGATTTGGAAGATCGTCTCAGCGGTAACCGAATCCAGCCGCCCGGTGGGCTCATCGGCGACGATGATAGGGGGATCGTTTGCCAGGGCACGGGCGATGGCGATACGCTGCTGTTGTCCGCCAGATATGGCTGCGGGCAGTTTGTAGGCGTGGTCTTCGAGCTCGACCATGCGCAGCAGTTCCAAAGCGCGCCTCTCGCTTACCCCCCTCTGGTACAATCCGCACACATCCATTGGAAGCATGACGTTCTGGAGCAGCGATATGGTGGGGATCAGGTAGAAGGACTGGTAGATGATACCCAGATTGCGCCCACGCCATAGTGCCAGCCGGTTTTCATCCAGTGTGTGGATGGGCAGTTCATCCATCCACACCTCCCCAGAGCTGAGGCGATCTACACCGGTAATCATGTTGATCAGGGTGGTCTTCCCGGCCCCGGATTTTCCGAACATTCCTACAAATTCCCCTGGATATACATCCAGGTCTATGTCTTTCAATGCGCTGAAATCCCCAGCACTGGTGCGGTAGTGCTTCGTCACCCCTCGCAGCCGGATGAGAGGCGCGCCATTACAGCCCTGTTGACAGGGTAGTGGAGCAGGCAGGCGCGGCTGTTCGCCGTTCTTGCTCTGGGGTGGAATTTGAAGTGGTAATGAAGACATCGATTGCGCTTATCTGAGTGTGCTATAATAAACAAACCATACAATTCTAAACACAGTGTTCAGGAATTATAGTGTTTTTTTGCCAGTAGTCAACGGTAAAGTCCTTATCTACTCCAAACCCTAACGAAATACTCATAATGTCCAACTTCCCTGCCCAAAAGATCGATCGTCGTGTCAGCCGCACCCGCCGCAAGCTGCAGCAGGCCTTATTGGCATTGATCTTGGAAAATGGGTATGATTCTGTTACAGTCGAGGAGATCGCCAGCCGCGCTGATGTTGGACGGACGACTTTTTACCTGCATTACCGGGATAAAGAAGATCTACTGCTGCAAACAGTTAGCGATGTGGTTGATGATCTGGTTGACCAGTTGGCCCATTACCCGGTCGATGATTTGAAGCATCGCAGTGATGCTGAATTGGGAGAACTGCTGGTCCCCGTGATTTCCCTGGCATTCCAGCACGTGGCAAAAAATGCCGACCTGTACCGGGTTCTGCTGCGGGGAGAGGGGACGTATGACGCCCTGCAGCGCCTGCGCCGCAACCTGAGCGATGCGATCGAAAGCCTTATCCACCATTTTACTGCCCGCGAAAATCTGGTGTTGGATCCCCAGGTGCCGTTGGAGGTCTTCTTGAACAGCCTGGCTGGAGCATGGATAGGACTGCTTGCCTGGTGGTTGGAAGAGGACATGCCTTACACATCGGACCAGATGGCGGTCATGTACCAGCGCATGTTCATGCGTGGCACGCGGCAGGTGCTGGGGCTGCTTGGGCAGAGTACCGGCGACACGATACCCCACAATATATCGCACGATGTATCGCACGATCCGGAAAATTGACCTCCCCGTGCGATGAGCGGCAGGTGTAAACTGCAATCTATTTAAACTGTTCTGGCTTATGTCTGTTCCTCTGCTGCCCTGGATGAAACGAATGATCTGGTTTGTTTGAGCACTATTAACCCTTATGGTAATGGCGCTGTTCTTCTTCCCATTACGGGGGATATTCAGATTTTCCATGATGATATTGAATAAGGAATGGAAGTGAGATCTGCCAGACGTTAAACCAATCCGCACTGCCCGAGTTGGCGGGGCGAGGCGCGAGGGGT
>JAQBDA010000130.1:0-9622 GCA_032124675.1 Chloroflexota bacterium | reverse complement strand
TCTGCCTCAAACAATGAGCCATGTGGTCGCGTCTCAATTCAATCAGAGTTCCAAACAACGATATCCGGTACTTGACATTACAGAAATATCCAATATGGAGGAAAAATGTTTGCATCTATGCTCAAAAGGGGAAGCTTAAGTTTGCTTGTGGTCAGCATTTTGCTGGTAGGTACGACTGCTTTAGCTGCGCCAGGATTGCTGGCGGATGTCATCGGGCAGAGCGACAAGACGATCAGCCTCGAGCTTGTGGCTGAGGGTTTAACCGCGCCCAATTTTGGGACTTTTGCGCCTGGGGATGCTGGACGCTTGTTCGTTTCAGACCAGGATGGGATCCTGTGGACTATTGACCTGTCTAGCGGTGACAAGAGTGTGTTTGCCGACCTCAGCGGTTTGCTCGTGCCGCTAGGAGCGTTCGGTCCGGGGACTTTCGATGAGCGCGGATTTTTAGGGATTGCGTTCCATCCTGGATACGCTGCCAATGGTCTGCTTTACACACTCACATCTGAACCCGTTGGCGGCGCGGCTGATTTTTCGACCATGCCTACGGGCGTCATGCCAAACCACCAGGCAGTGGTCCGTGAGTGGCAGGTTCCTAACCCGGGAGATCCCGCATCGATAGTTGACCCAGCCAGTATGCGCGAGTTGCTGCGCTTTGACGAGCCACAGTTTAACCATAACGCGGGTGCGCTCAATTTTGGTCATGACGGCATGCTGTACATTGCTTTGGGCGATGGCGGCGGTCGCGACGATCAGGGTGTCGGACACGTTGCATCTGGCAATGCCCAGGATCCCAGCAACCCTTATGGCTCGATCTTGCGCATTGACCCGCAAGGGTACAACTCAGCTAATGGAGAGTACGGAATCCCTGCTGACAACCCCTTTGTAGATATGGACGGCTACGCGGCTGAGGTCTATGCCTATGGCTTCCGCAATCCCTTCCGCTTCTCCTTCGACATGGCGACCGGTGATCTATACGTCGGTGATGTGGGTCAGGATGATCTCGAAGAAGTTGATGTGGTCATTGCAGGTGGCAATTACGGCTGGCACGTGAAGGAAGGCTCCTTCTGCTTCGATCCTAATGGCGCTTCCCCGGGTTTTGCGTATGCTCAGGAACCGTGCCCGAACGAACCCGCGAACTTGATCGATCCAGTGGCGGAATACAACACCTCAGACAGCCTGGCAGAGAACGAGGATGGCCGGGCGGTTGTGGGCGGTTTCGTCTACCGCGGCAGCGCGATCCCGGGTCTGGTAGGACGCTACATCTTTGGCGATTTTTCCCAGTTTACCACAACTGGTGTCAACAACGCGGGGCGCCTGTTCTACTTGAACAAGAAGAATATCGTCAAAGTCGACGGAGTCAAAACCAGCAAGATCTTTGAGTTCAGCCTGTATGGACAGGACGCTTTGGGTATGTCATTGCTGGGTTTCGGTCAGGATGCACACGGTGAGTTGTATGTTTTAGCCAATCAGGTTGGGACCCCCTTTGGGGATACAGGCGTGGTGCTGCGCATTGTCCGGGCACCATAACTTGGTCTCACTACTACGTTAGTCTGCACGATTTTTTAGCTGGTCCGGTGTAAAAGCCGGGCCTCTTTTTTCTCTGCGGGTTTGTACGCTTGGTTTACTTCCTCCATTTATAGGATTTGGGTTAGGAATAATTTGATCATGATCTTTGAGCGATATACTCTGTCCATATCTGGTCTCCATCATCATTAACCATAGGTTGACTTGCTCCATGTCTTAAAGTGGCGATGTCCACAGAAGCATTATTATCACCGTATTTCAGGAGTCATTTCACTTGCCAGGATAAGTGGGAACGACATGATCAGGAAAGCTTGACTCAGGCATTTTGCCGATTACACTATTCGCATATATGAATTCTCAACCGCAGATGACCAACGAATCGAAACCCTACCAGGTAAGTTTTGTCAACCGCATCATGGATGCCGTCAGGCGGCTGCCGGTACCGTATTGGCTGACGTACCTGATATTGTTCATCGTTCACAGCCTAATCCATCTCATCATCAGCTGGCTCGACGGCTGGCTTTCCCCATTCTCGATCGACCCGCTGCTGTTCACATTCCCTTTATGGCTATGGGGTACGCTCGCGATCATGACCTACCTGGATGGGATTGCGCTGGAAGCGCTTTCCGAATTCAGCCCATTATTGGAGTTAGACGAGTCCGGCATGCAGCGCTTGAAATTCGAGTTTACCACCCTGGCTCGCCTGGTGCGGGAAGCCACTCAGGCTGACCTGACCACCTGAGTTCTACCGCGTTTCTCCCCCATCTTTTTCCCGGAAGGCTCCCAGGGCTCTACTTACGCGCCTGGACGCCAGTTCTTGACGATTTCGCCTGCACCTTTTTCTGCACTGAGCAGGTGGTTTCCTCCTGGAAACCCCTGCTGATCCGATCCGCCCGCGAAAGTTGGCCTACTGGGTCGTTCTTACCCCCATTCCATGTCGTGATCACCTGGGTCAACCCCCTTTTTGGCCTATTTGGAGGGCTTTTCCTCTCCTACTGCTTCGATGGCCCAACATTGATAACAGGATTTCGACACTGGTGCTCTCTTGTCCAAAATCTACCTCTATGTCACAAACATCCCCATCTGCCTCTTTGCGCTCTATCCAATTGCGCCGATCGGTATCCAAACGCAAACCATCCAGGATCGAGAATAGTGGTTCGTAATCCGGTCGGGGTTTCACCCAGGTCGAGAAGTGTGAGGGTTGCCCGACAAAGCAGCAAGGCTGGCGCACATTCCTCCTGGGGAAAGCTCGCCAGCCTATGTAGGGGGATTCATGCTGCTAGGGAGGGGATTTCTTTCTCACTAACCTATTGCACAACCGGGATCGGTCCCGCGTTACCAATAATAATATCGGGAGGTTTTGACAGGCAAATCATGTAAACCGGTCCATTCTCGAGTGTGAAGGTGTAAGTTTCGCTCTGTCCCGGGCCGGGATACACCTCCAATAAAAATTCACTCCAGTTTGGGGGCATCCCGTATAAGGCGACCGTGAGATCTAAAAGATCCTTACCCGGATCCAGGTTGAACAGCCCTACAGCATAATCGGATCTATCCTGATCCTCCACATTCACGTTCACTGTCACCTCACCTGCCTTCAGTGCAACCGGGTTATCGGTGGTGCAGACACCTCCAGCGATGGTCACCGTCATCTCAGATACCCCTGGATCTGAAACCGGTGTAGCTGTTGGTTCAGGCGGTACGGCGGCGGCAAAGGCTGGTCTGAACCTGGCCAGAGAATCCTCCGTGAGCCACGAGCTATAGGAAGTGATCTTGCCGTCAATAACCTGATAGACATCGTTATATTCCAGAGGCGCGACACCAATCTGGCGGGTGAAGTCATGCCAGGTTTTGGCCTGGAGATTCACCTGATCGCCCCAGGCAGCGGTGACTTTCACCTCCCATTGGAAATGGTTGTTGACCATATCCTGCCAAAAGGCACGGATCTGATCTTTTCCCTTGTAGAGCTCAAAACCGGTAGGCGGGAAACCATATAAGTAGATCCTGGCGTCATCGGTAAAGTAGGCCAGCGATCCTTCTACATCACCGGCATTCAATTGATCAACCATTTTCTGCACGATCTCCGCATTGAGCTTATGTTGGGGAGTTACTTGGCCCACTGGCGGTTTGGTAGGCGGGATTTGTGTCGCTGGTGGTTGGGTCGGTGGGGCTTGCGTCGGAAGCGGCTGGGTTACCGGCGCAGCACAGCCTGCCAAACTCATCAAAACAAAAATGACAATCATTGGTATTTTTAGATGGGTTTTCATGGGATGATCTTATTAGCAAATAATATCCAGGATATTGTTAATCGCTCCTCAACGAAACGGCTTGTGTCAGAGTGGAGGAGCCATCGATTTGCTGCTCAGCTCGTTGCCTCAAGAAGTCAAACAGGGCCTCCAGACTGGTAAAACCGTGACGCTCTCCAGTGTGCGGGCTTTCGAGCGAAGCGCGCCAAACAGAACCGGGCTCTTTCAGATCCTGCCAGATTCGCAGCATATAAGCCTGGTAATGAGCTCGGTCGGTAGCCATAATGATCTCACCTTCCTCTATTCGAGAGTAGGCTATTCGCCAGCCAGGTGATTGTCGTCTGGCAAGACACCTCACCTGGCCGGCACGTTCAGGCGGTACTCTCAACCACCATCGATCAATATCTGCTTACGGAGCCGAAACATCCAGGATATAACCCTCAGCGTACGTGTTTGCTTCATACTCGCCCAACCCGGCGCACATAACTTCGCCCTCTTCAGGGGTATAGGGGTTGGGAGGATCATACAGGTTCAAGAAGAGGGTTTTTCCAGACAACTCTCCGGTCCCGTGAGCGACCGCGTAACCTCGGGTGACGCCGGCGTTGCTGATGAAGGTCCAGGAACCTTCCCAGGTGCCATCGATCGTGTCGGGTTTCCAACTCGTTTTACCGCGGATAGCGACATATCCGCTGGCGAGATTGATTTCCGCATCTGCTACTGTGGTATTAACGCCCTCCAGCTCTGGGTAATCGGACACATTGCGATTGGTATGGACGTAGTTGCGGATATGCCAGACCTGACCCTTCATCCAATCCTTCTCCCAACCATTCCCGCAGTCGTATTCAAAGGAATTCACTTCGATGCGGGTTGCTTTGGCGTTGGCAGTCATCGCGCTGCCCAAAATCAGCGCGGCAGACAGCAGGACTGCCAACAAGATAAAAATACTCCGTTTCATGTCATCCTTCCTTTCGTGCGTACACGCACATCTTCTGAAAAAACTCTCTGCTGCTCACAGTCTAGCAAACCTGCGCATGGAAAGCGGGGTGGAATCGCAAGGAAAACGCAAGGATTGCATATTCAAAAAAATTCCGTATAATGTTTATAAACTGATTGCTGGCAAGTAAGCGGAGGGATACCTTGGCACACCTATCGCTCTCCCTATTGGGTCCATTCCAGACAGAACTTGGCGGGCAGCCAGTAACAGGATTCGAGTCCAACAAAGTACGGGCTCTGCTGGCCTACCTGGCAACTGAAGCCGATCGCCCACATGCCCGCCAGGTGCTGGCTGGACTGCTGTGGCCCGATTACACCAACCGCTCAGCCCTCAACAACCTGCGCTCCGCCTTAGCCAACTTGCGGCAGGCGATCGGCGACCAGCAGGCCCAGCCTCCTTTTCTGATTATTAACCGTGATACGATCCAGTTCAATCCCGACAGTGAACATTGGCTGGACCTGGAATGCCTGCAAGATCTGCCAGGTCTGACGATTGAAAAGCTCGAAGGTGCTATCTCTGCCTGCCGGGGCAGCTTTTTGGAGGGTTTTTCGCTAAGCGACAGCCCGCCTTTTGAGGAATGGCTGCTGTATAAGCGGGAGCAGACGAACCGTCAGACTCTGGGAGCCTTGCAACGCCTGGCTGCGCATTATGAGAGTCTCGGAGAATATGAACGAACGATCATTTATACCCGCCACCGTTTGGAACTGGAACCCTGGGACGAAGATGCCCATCGCCAGTTGATGCGCGTCCTGGCCTGCAGCGGGCAGCGCAGCGCAGCCCTGATGCAGTATGAAATCTGCCGGCGGTTACTAAAAGAAGAACTGGGGGTCGAACCGGGACAAGCGACAACCACCCTGTACGAGCATATCCGCGATGAGAGCTACCCGCCAGCCTCTGCCCGGCTTGCGAGCCAGATGGCTGAACTTCAAGCAGAAACCCCCTCACCTGGAGAACCTCCGTATAAGGGCTTGAATTATTTTGATGAAGACGACGCGGACCTGTTTTTCGGCCGCGAAGCGCTGACCGCAAGACTAGTCACACGAGTGAATGAATGCTTGTCCGATACCAGCGAGCAGGCTCGTTTTCTGGCCATCATCGGCGCTTCAGGCAGCGGGAAATCCTCCATCCTGAGAGCCGGGCTGATTCCCGCCCTCAGGCGCAATCAGATACCAGGCGCACCAGCTTTCGGATCGCCTTTTGACGGAACACGCTACCTGATCACCCCCACAGCCCACCCGCTGGAAGCGTTGGCTATCGCCCTGACCCGTAAAGATGAGTTACTCAAGGCGACCACAGAACTGGTGGATGAAATGGCGCGTGACCCTCGCAGCCTGCACCTGGCTGCTTGCCGGAGCGCACAAAATCATAATGCCCCACACTTGCTACTGGTGGTGGACCAGTTTGAGGAGTTGTTCAGCCTTTGCCATGATGAGACGCAACGCCAAGCTTTCATCGACAACCTGCTCTATGCCGCCACCTCGCCCGGACCTAGCATGGTAGTAGTCAGTTTACGGGCTGATTTCTACGCCCATTGCGCGCCTTACGAAAATCTTCGCCGGGTGCTGTCCCAGAGCCAGGAATACATTGGGGCGATGAATACTGCAGAGCTGCGCCGGGCGATTGAAGAGCCTGCCTTCATCGGCGGCTGGGAGCTTGAGCCAGGTCTGGTGGATTTGCTGTTGCGTGAGGTCGGCAACGAGCCGGGGGCACTTCCACTGCTCTCCCATGCCCTGCTTGAGACCTGGCAGCGCCGGCGCGGTCGCCGCTTGACATTGGCAGGGTATGCCGAATCAGGCGGGGTGCATGGCGCGATTGCCAGGACAGCCGAAACAACTTTCAACCAGCTTGCATCCGAGCAGCAGGTTATCGCTCGCTATATCTTTTTACGCCTGACTGAGTTGGGGGAAGGCACCCAGGACACCCGCCGGCGGGCTTCGCTGACTGAATTGATCCTCAATCCCCAGGATGCGCCCCTCGTTCAGACCGTCCTCAAACGGCTTACCGATGCCCGCCTGATCACCGTCTCGAGAGAGAGCGCCGAGGTAGCCCACGAAGCTCTGATCCGGGAATGGGGCACCCTGCTGGGGTGGCTGAACGAGAACCGGGAAGGGCTGCGCCTGCACCGCCAGCTAACCCAGGCAGCCCAGGAATGGGACAAGCTGGATCGAGAACCCGAGTTGCTCTATCGCGGGGCCCGGCTGGCTCAGGCGTTGGAAATGGCTGAAGCGCACCCATCCGAGCTGAATCCACTGGAGCAAGCTTTCCTGGAAGCCAGCCAGGCCGATCAGATAGCCCAGCAAGCCGCCGAGACTGCTCGCCAGCAGCGCGAGCTGGAAGCAGCCCAGGCATTAACCGACGCCCAGCGTCAACGGGCTGCAGCCGAGCAGCGCCGGGCTGAGGAACAGACTCGAGCCGCCAGTCGACTGCGCCGGCGAGCCGTATATCTGGCCCTGGCGCTGAGCGCTTCCACCTTGCTGCTGCTGGCCGCCTTATGGCTGGGCCAGTTGGCCAACCGCAACGCTCAGGCAGCCCAGGCCCAGGCCCGCCTGGCAAGCTCGCGCGAGCTGGCTGCCGCAGCGGTCAGCAACCTGCAGATCGATCCGGAACGCAGTGTATTACTGGCCATGCAATCGCTGTCCACCGCGGATACGCTGGAAGCCAGGAACTCATTACACCGAGCGCTGCCGGAGCTGCACATCCTGCGCACCATCCCTGCTCACCTGCAGTCGCCCGGGGTAGTTTACAGCCCGGACGGGACTCGACTGGCAAGCATGGGTATCGAGGGCGTTGCCAAAATATGGGATGTCGCCAGCGGGAAGTTGCTGCTTGAGTTGCCGTCTGATCAGGCCGAAGTTGGCTGGGGGATCGCTTACAACCCGGACGGCAAAAGAGTCGCCACAGTCTGGAATAGCCAGCTGGTTGTATGGGACGCCGAAAGTGGCCAGCGAGACTTTACCTTCCCAGGTGATTTAAGCGGAGGGACTGTCAATCGCGCCAGTTTTAGCCCGGATAATAAACGAGTAGCAGTTGCCAACCTGGACGGCACGCCGCGAGTCTGGGATCTTGACAGCGGAATCCAGGTCTTCGCGCTGAGCGGTCATGAGCAGCTTTGCGATGCCATCGCTTTCAGCCCGGATGGGACGCAACTGGCTACCGGCGATCAAGGCGGCACGGTAAAGATCTGGGATGCTGCCAGCGGGCAGGAGTTGCTCTCCTTCGGTTCGGGTGGTCTGATCCACAACCTGGCATATAGCCCGGATGGGGCGCGTCTGGCTGCGGCCAACGAGGATGGCACCCTGACAGTCTGGGACCCAACTAAGGGGCAGGAAACCCTCAGCCTACCGCGCATGTCCGGCCTTTACAGTGTCGCCTTCATGCCTGACGGCAAGCGGGTGGTCACTGCCCATCAGGATGGGACCACCAAAATATGGGATGCCGTCTCTGGCCAATTGCTGCTGACCCTGGCTGGTCATGTCAGCACGGTGGTTGACGTGACCAGCAGCCCGGATGGCAAGCTGATTGCCACCGCTGGCTACGACGGGACCATCAGGCAGTGGGACCCATCTCCCGGTCGGGAGGTGCGGACCCTGGTCGCCCACACTGACCAGGCTTATGGTGTGCGCTATAGCCCGGACGGGTCTCACCTGGCGACCGTTGGCATGGATGGTTATGCCCGCATTTGGGATGCGCGCACTGGCCAGTTGGCGCTCGAGCTGGCTCCCGGTAGCCCGCTCACCAGCCTGGCCTACAGCCCGGATGGCAAACTGTTAGCAGCCGGTGGGGTAGATGGGATGGTCTTCGCCTGGAATCTTGATACTGGTAAGCCTATCATCCAAGTCGCTGGTCACCAGGGCATGGTGCCCGGAGTGGCCTTCAGCCCGGATGGGACCCGGCTGGTATCTCACAGTTGGGACGCCACGGCAAAAGTCTGGGAGGTCAGCACTGGTCGTGAGATCGCAAGCTTTTCTGGACATACGCTTGGATTTGGAATGGATATTGCCTTCAGTCCGGATGGGAGAATGGTTTATGGCGGCAGCGCTGATAGCTATGGACGCCAATGGGAAGCAGACACCGGACAGCAAGTGGCAGAATATTATGCCGATGGCCGCGAGATCTACGGTCTGGCAGTCAGCCCAGATGGCAGGCTGCTCGCTCTCGGCTTGCACGACGGCGAGATCGCTGTGTGGGATACGCAACAAAATGCCAAAATCCTCAGCCTCACCGGGCATGCCGGGTTAAATGCCCGCCTGGCTTTCAGCCAGGATGGAACCCGCCTGGCGTCCGCCAACTTTGATGGGTTAGCCAAGGTCTGGGACGTCCAGAGCGGGCAGGAGCTGTTCACCCTGTATGGCAATACCAGCAACGTATTCGGGGTAGCCTTCAACCCGGATGGCAGCCGTCTGGCGACTGCCGGTGGGGACGGTACCCTGCGCATTTTTACCATGGATATGAACGAGTTGGTAACGTTGGCCCGCTCTCGCCTGACTCGGTCCCTGACCTTAAGTGAGTGCCAGAAGTATCTGCACCTGGAGCAGTGCCCTGTCGAGCCATGAAAACGACCCCCTCGTCAGGCTGGCTCGCGCTTGGCTTTTGCTGGCTTTGACCGGCTTGCCAAAGTATGGGATGCGCATACGGGTGATGAACTATTCAGCCTGTATGGGAACACCAGCAATGTTTTTGGAGTCTCATTCAGCCCGGACGGAAAACATCTGGCAACCGCAGGCGCGGACGGGAGCATACGCACCTACACTTTGCAGCTTGACCAGCTGATCGCGCTTGCCAGAGCTCGTCTCACGCGGACACTGACCAATGAAGAGTGCTAAAAGTTTTTACACGTAGCGACATGCCCATAGCTTGAACC
>JAQBDA010000129.1:0-7507 GCA_032124675.1 Chloroflexota bacterium | reverse complement strand
GCAGGTAAAGGTCAGCCTGCGCAGCCCGCTGATTTTTCCGAAAATTGCACTGGTCGATCCGGAGCTTACCCATAGTTTGCCAGCGGATGTGACCGCGTATACTGGGATGGACGCGCTCACTCAATTGGTCGAACCCTACGTCTCGAATCGGGCGAATCAGTTTACCGACCTGTATTGCGAGGAGGGGATAAAACTTACTGGTACCTCGCTGGAGCGAGCCTGCATGAATGGGAATGATGCTGCCGCCCGGCTGGATATGGCTATGGCGAGCCTATACGGTGGTCTGGCTCTGGCTAATGCAAAGCTAGGCGCGGTTCACGGTCTGGCGGCAGTGCTGGGTGCAATGTTCCAGGCTCCGCATGGAGCGCTCTGTGCCAGGCTTCTACCGGAGGTGATGCAGATCAATATACGCGTTTTATCAGAACGCGCTCCAGCGAGAATATATATGGATCGATATGCCTCGATTGCAAGAATACTGACCAGCAGGCAGGGTGCAGGAGTCCAGGATGGCGTTCGCTGGGTTAAGCAGCTTAGTGAGAGACTGGTAATCCCAGGTCTGTCAGTCTATGGTGTGAAGGTTGCGCTGTTCCCAGTTATTATCGAGAAGGCACAACAAGCAAGCAGTATGAAAGGAAATCCGGTAGAATTGACACCGGAGGAGCTCGTTGAAATCTTGCAGCTGGCTCTTACCTGACTATTGACGAATCTATATAGGCTGGATAAAATAGCATCCCCCTTGAAGCTGATTACCTGCTGGGTGGGCAGCAGAAACCCGAGAGTATGGGTATCTATATGTCCAAGAGCCATACTGAAAGGTCTGACAGCCGGTATAGGGTTAGGATTGATGTTTTTATTGAACAATCTACTGTTTAAGAGGAAAGAACAAATTGTTGGTTGCGGTGGGCTCCTTTTGGTGTAGACCTACCGATTAATTGGAGCGGGTGAGACCGCTATAATGATTAGTGGAGCAAGGGTAACCAGGATCGGCTTAGAAGTATCTGGTGAGAGGTGCTCCGAGGAAGGGCAAAATGGAAGAGTTCGTAATCAGTGCAAATGTAAGGAATGTGATCGGTAAGCAGGTGAAAGCATTAAGAAGAGATGGGCGGCTGCCTGCTGTCATATATGGTCACGAAGTAGCTCCGATTGCCATCGATCTGGATGTCAGAGAAGCAAGCAGGATCCTGGCAGGTATGACATCCTCCCAATTTATAAAGATCGACGTTGATGGAATTACCCACACGGCATTAATCCGTGAAAAACAACGCCATCCAGTTCGGGGCAACCTGCTGCATGTCGATTTCCTGGCTGTTTCAATGACAGAGAAATTACGTGCCTCGGTGACGATTGAAATTGTGGGTGATGCGCCGGCTGCCAGAGACTATAACGGGATTGTTGTGACCGTTGTCGAAATTGTCGAAGTAGAATGTCTGCCAAGAGACCTGCCCGAGCGTATAATCGTCGATATATCCACATTGGTTGAGATTGGTGATGCCATCTATGTCCGAGATATTGACCTGCCGGAAGAAGTAAGTGTACTGACTGATATAGATGAGGTGGTTGTATTGGTGACTGCGCCGGCAATGGAGGAGAAAGAGGAAGAAGAGGAGTTGGAAGAGGGAGAACTCGAACCGGAAGTGATCGAGAAGGGCAAGAGAGAAGAAGGGGAAGTAGACGAAGAACAGGATTAACCCTGCTTCTTGCTTACAGCAGCCCGGGAAATTACAATAAACCCCCGGGCTGTTATATTATCTCAGTATATTTAGTAATCCTTGGGTAAAACGAGCACTTGCCCCCCACAGCACTTCACCATCATAAGGTCTGAAATATATTACCGAAATCGGTTGGTACGGTGGAGGAAGCTCCCGAGAGCGGATTTCTGAGTTCGCCGGGTCTGCCAGCCACGCGATGGGAATGGTAAACACTCTGCTGACTTCATCTTGGGCGATATTGAATGTGTAGGGCCACGGTATCACCCCGACGACCGGAGTTACCCGATAGCTGCTAATTGTAACGAACTCATTCAGCCTGCCCAGGGTGCGCACATCTTGTGGCAGGATACCTATCTCTTCGTATGTCTCCCGTAGTGCGGTGGATTCCGGGTCAGGATCACCAGGATGGGCACCGCCACCAGGAAATGCAACCTGCCCGCTATGAAAATCGTCCGCATGTTCAGCCCGGCGGATCAGCAGCAGATGCCATTCACCTTCCACACGGACAAATGGAATCAATACAGCAGCAGAGCGTAAAGTTTCCTTCAACAAGCCATCAGGGTATGGGCCATCAGTTGGTACACTCGCAGCAGCCAGCCGTTCAGAAATTTCTTTTTCAGTCAAGCCAGATAGATTGGTGTTCACTCTGCTGCTCGCTGTTCCTCTTCAGCCTCTGGCTCGACTATATCGGGTTTCCCCGGATTGAACTGGCTGGGTATGATCGGGCGAGAGAAGATCAGATATCCTGTATGAGCTACCATTCGATCTGTGGGTCGCAGGCGGTCATAGACTGGTTTGTAATGGCGCAGCATGATTTCACAGACCTCTGTGAAGACAAAGTCATTCTGATGTAGCTCCGGCAGCAATCTCTGCACCTGGTTGACTGTGGGGAGGATGCAGCCAAAGAATCCCCCAGGCTTCAGAGCTGTCCGGACATGGGAAATATAATCGAATGGATTGGGCAGATCCAGATATAATGCATCCACATTATTCTGTTCAAACCCATCAGCGATGTCTTTCAAAACCAGGGTTACCCGCCCATCCAGGCTTAACCGGGTGAGATTTTTGCGCGCCAGGTGCTGCATTTGATCGCGCATCTCGTAGGAATAAACATGTCCGGTATCACCAACTGCCCAAGCCAGCGCCGTAGTCAGCGCACCAGAGCCAGTACCGGCCTCCAGGACAACCCGCCCTGGTCCAATCCCCATTTTAATCAGGATATAGCCAATATCCTTGGGATACATAATCTGGGTGTTTCGGCGTGTCTCTTCGATGAGGTCACCCAGAGCGGGGGGCAGAAGAAAAAAAGTGCTGCCTTGATGGCTGAATATCTGGCTGCCCCAGGATTTACCGATAAGATCATTGAAACGTACTATGCCGCGATGAGTTTGCAGGTCGCTACCCGGCACAACACGGACAAAATATTTTTTATTGCTCGGGCTGACAAGCTGAGCCAGATCACCTGCCTGGACGTATGGTGAGGTTGTAATAATGTCACTTTGCATAACTACTTGACAGCTCTCCCAAATTTGCCCTTAAATTCGTCACATCAGTGATTACTGCAAGTGTTCTTTGAAGAAATCGGTGATGGCGTTATAACAGCGGACCCGATTCTCAAATTTCAGAACGTCGTGACCCTCATTTTCGAACATCAAATAGTCGACTTCTTTTCCAATCGAACGGAGATTTTCGACAACATCACTTGATTCACGCTCTACGACACGGGGATCGTTTTTCCCTTGAATGACCAGTAGGGGGCTGCCTAACTGGTCCAAATATGTCTTTGGAGACCGTTCAGCCAGGAATCCCATATCGGCAGGATTTTCGGGATCGCCCAGCACAATCTTAAAGTAGGGTTTCCAGGTTACGGGGATGCGATCGAGAAATGTCACCAGATCGTAGGGTCCAAACATATCCACGGCGGCAGACCACAGATTTTGGTGTCGCCCGGCCAGTGTCAGGGACATGTAGCCTCCATAGGAGCGACCTACCACACCTGCCCGGTCAACATCCAATCTGCTATCCTTCTGCAGTATCTCCTCCATTGCATGGACATGATCCAGGCGATCCTTACCGCCCCAGTCCTTATCGACTTGTTTCGTATAGCTTAAACCATAGCCCGTGCTACCGCGAACATTGGGCACAAAGACAGCGAAGCCATTCAATGTCAGGAACTGGATGAGGGGCATTGAAAACCAGGCGAAATCCGGGCGCTCCTGGCCCTGCGGTCCGCCATGAACGTAATAGACTACAGGTCGTTTCCCCTGATATCCCAGGCTGGGTGAGGGCATGTACAACCGGGCAGATACCCGTGTCCCATCGAAAGAAGAGTATGATGCATCTTCACCTGGCGAGAGCAATTCGGATGGTATGCCTAATATACGCTCGTTGGTGTGCTTGAGTATCGCGGAACGGTCCGGACCTTCGACCGTGTAAATCTGCGTTGGGGAGGTGGCGGTAGAAAACACCAGTATAAACCTGTCACCGGCTTCGTCATATGATACAGCTTCGAGCACACCACCCGTTAGGACACCTAATCCACAAATGACATAATCTAAATTCATACTTCTGGCATTGCTATCGTAAATGCCTTCGTACAGCCATGAGCAGCCATCGATATTGAACTTCAGCAGATATCGATCTCCATTCAAATTGATCAGCTCTTCGAATTCGCCTACTCCCTGGTGTTTCACACCATTTATTATTACGGGATTGATTATTGAAGGATTCTGCAGGTCGAGATGTCCCAGACCGAATGTATCGCTGAACAGCGCAGTACCCAATAGGATGGCGCCATCATTCTCAATAAATTGGGGTGAGAAGAATGCGCTCAGCGGTACAGCCATATCTTGTGTGCGGTTTTCCAGTGGAGTGCCAAATAATAGCTCCCGGTCCTTTTTGTCCCGGTTGCGAATGAACAGCACATCGTCGCCCATCGAATAGCCGTCGATGAGGACCACACTCGAGTGGTCACTGCTGTATCCACCGGGATGACTTCCCCAAGGGCTTGCTCCCAGCATTTGCAGCTCTCCGCTACTCAGATCTCCTCGATATGCTACTGTATTTTCATCCTGACGTGACTCGGCCGAGAGATAGACGATATTTCGGTCTGCGTCACATGCGTAAAGGTGACAACGAAAATTCGATAGCTGGTTATCAAATGCTGGCTCAGGGTATCCACCATCTAATCGTACGAGCATTGGCTGGTAATTCTCATCGCCGTCTTTATCGATCATGACTAGGATGCTTCCTAATTTAGGGAATACGAAGAATGATTTTCCATTAATCAGGTGTGGATTCTGCAAAGCGATATCCGGTGGCAGGAGGGGTTCCGGTACGCTGCCGCCGTAATCCATCGCATACAGGCTGAGATGTCCGCTGAGATTGCTGATAAAGATAATCCGCTCGCCAATGAGCTGTGGTTTCAGGAAGAGTCGTGCTGATAGAAGCGATTCAATTCTGTGCATCGTAGGGTGTCCATTGGTGTGAATGAGCTGCCAGTTTATTATCTCGTTCTCCGGGTCGGGTCACTTATTGACCAAGAAACGTGACGGTACTTGGCGTGTGGAGGTGGACCAGAGAAGGTACTATATTACCATGAAGGTAGTGTTGAACTGATTATATTATGTATAAATGCCTCTTGACGATTGAATATCAGACTGATAAACTTTGGACCAGTAAGGTGGCACGTGTGTTCTGTCTTCAAGTCTTTTTGGACCCGGTCTGAACGAGTGCACTGATTCAGACCTTTTATATTTCCTGGCTATGAATGGTGCCCGAGACGAAACGGACTGCGTGAACGCTGAGTTTTTTAGTATAGACTATCACGATGTTTTAAGGAGAAAGAGAGGCGATGAACGAACGTATTTCTGGCACTGTGAAATGGTTTAACGCCAGCAAAGGCTATGGATTTATCGAGCGCCAGGGCGGACCTGATGTTTTTGTCCATTTTTCAGCCATACAATCGGATGGGTATCGCACATTGCATGAAGGTCAGGTCGTAGAGTTCACAGTTGAGGATGGGCCGAAGGGTTTGCAGGCTGCCAACGTTACCATTACCGACTAAGAATTAACTTACCATACATTACCCCATCGCGGAGCCAGGAGCGATGGGGTTTTTATTTCCTCTCGACTTCTACCAGACTCAGCCAGTAACCACCGAAGAGAAATATGGCGCTCATCAGTGTAGCCAAACCGAGATGAAGCGAGCCCAGGCTGGCAAATGTCCATCCTAACTGCATAGCAATGAATTGACCCAGCCAGAAGCCAGCCCATCCCAGCACCAAGTACAGGCCTAACCGCCAACCGCTGCCGCCTCGCCAGAGATGAAAAGCTGTGCCATACAGCGTCGATATCAGTAATCCGAAGATGAGATCCGGCAATGTCATGCGCATAAATCCTCACATATCAGGTAATTATCCCGCCACCTATGCAATCATCGCTGTCATAGAATACGGCTGCCTGTCCAGGAGTGATATCTCTGATGTGTTCATCGAAATCCACCTGGACGTGTTTGTCATCGAGGAGGATTACACTGGCCCAACTCATGCTCGCAGAATATCGTGTTTTGACCTGCGCTCGAAAATCACAACTCGGTCGAATACCGCTCACCCAATGAACATCGGTCGCGACCAATGTGTCTCTACCCAGGGACTCAGACGGCCCAACTACCAAAGTGTTATTTGATAGCTCCTTATCGATAACATATTGAGGCTGTGTGGATATAACACCTAACCCTTTGCGCTGTCCGATTGTATAATAGGCAAGACCACGATGTGCACCGATTTCTTCTCCCTGTTGATTGATGATCGGACCGGCTGCGATCATCTCAGGGGCATTGCGATCCAAAAAGGTTCTATAATCTTCACCTGCTAAAAAGCAAAGATCCTGGCTGTCGGGGCGCTCAGCGATTTGGACGTCCAACTTCTTAGCGAGATCTCTAATCTCTGTTTTCGTATACTCTCCTACGGGAAACAACGATCGGGCTAACTGTCCCTGGTTAAGAACATGGAGTACGTAGGATTGGTCTTTATGGGGATCAACGGCGCGCATGAGCTTGTACTTGCCATCGTCTGCAATGGCTTTACGTGCATAATGACCTGTTGCCAGGTAATCTGCGCCGATATTCATAGCACGATCGAGTAGATAGCTGAAACGTATCTGGCGGTTACATTCCAGGCATGGGTTTGGAGTGATCCCTTTGGCGTATCCATTAATGAAGTAATCTACTACGATATCTTTGAATTCGTTTTGAGCATCAACGGCATAGAATGGAATGCCCAGGCGAGCAGCTACTCGACGCGCAGCAGCCATGGATTCAGGCGTACAGCAGTGATTGGTGGCCTCTTTCCCCGGCTCACTCCAGACCCGCAGCATCATGCCGATGACGTCATATCCCTGCTCCTGGAGCAAGGCAGCCGCGACTGAGCTGTCCACACCACCACTCATTGCAACCACGACACGTCTTGGCATTCTCAGGGAACCCTCACCAGCTGGCGGTTGCGCTTGATGGTACGAGGTAGTATGTCCAGGAACGTATCGACATCTTCCGAGGTAGTTTGGGTGCCCAATGATATCCGGAGCGAGCCGAGCGCCCATTGCGGGGGATATCCAAGTGCCAGCAGCACATCGGATGGTTCAGGATCACCGGTTTTACAGGCAGAGCCAGATGAGCAGGCGAATCCTTCCACATCCAACATCATCAAAAGTTCATTTCCATCCACACCCTGGAATACGAAACTGGCATGGTTGGGCATCCGCAGCAGTGGTTGCCCTGTCAGCTTCACATCGGGAATGCC
>JAQBDA010000128.1:0-16771 GCA_032124675.1 Chloroflexota bacterium | reverse complement strand
CTAGGTAATCGGCTGAAAGTGTTTTGAAATACAAAAGTGGTGATTACAGCCGATCACTTAAGCAGCTAAGGAAATTGCGATGAATGACAAAATTCGAGTGGCAATCCTGGATGACCACCAGGGAATTATCGATGGTTATCTTTACCGCCTGGGAAGCGCTCAAGATATTGAGGTCGTGGCAACCATTCTTTTCGGTGAGGATCTTGAAGAGAAATTAGCCAGACAACCGGTGGATGTGCTTGTGCTGGATGTGCAAATCCCTACCAGCCCTACAAACCCCAACCCCTACCCCATACTATATATGATCCCCCGGATGCTGGAGCTGTATCCAGATATGGTTGTGCTGGTGATCTCCATGCACACGCAGCGTACTTTGATCAATGCGGTCATGGAATCAGGTGCCAGCGGTTATATCGTCAAGGATGACCAGGCGACCATCCGGGAGCTGCCATCAGTGATACGAACGGTTGCAGGTGGAAGTATTTATATGAGCCAGTATGCCTACCAGGAGCTGAAAAGAAGCAGAACCGGCGCTCTGCTTCAGCCGCTGTCTCCACGCCAGCTTGAAGCCTTATCTATGTGCGCAACATACCCGGATGCCAGCACCGATGAGCTGTCGCAGATGATGAATATTGCCAACTCTACACTGCGCAATCTCCTCTCCGGTGCTTATCTAAAGATGAATGTCCGCAGCAAGGCGGCAGCAATTGCGAAAGCCCGGCAGTTGGGTCTGATTACACCAGAAAAACCATCCCCAGATGTGAGAACATTCCAGGGGAATTCGCATTGACCGTGCCTGGCATTTGCCTGGATCAATATAGCCGCCGCGGGTTCAGGGAGTGAGTACTTTTGATCAGAGCCAGGCTTTCGTCATTTTACGAGATCGGTATTGCCACCGCGACATTCATCGTCCTGGTGATTTTCGGCTACGTATATCTGTTCGAGATACCCTACATCGGCTTCCTGTTCGAACCATCAAATGGCCTGGTCACTGTACTGCATTCCGGGAATAATCCATCACAGGAGCTTCGATCGGGTGATTTCCTGGTGCAGGTCAATGGCCTTACCTGGAATGAATATTCCTTGGGTGAGAGGCAGTCGCTGCTCCTCGACCTGGAGGATGCTCCGCAGGTTGACCTGGTAATTCAACGCAGCGGAGAAAACATCAACCTGCTGTGGGTAATCCCCGGCGTTAATATCCCCGAGTTCTTATACCGTATCGTTTCCGGTTGGTGGCTGCCGCTGGCGTTCTGGCTGGCTGGTGTTGCCATAATGCTGCTCGTTCGCCCCAAGGAGGCGCGCTGGTGGCTTTTGTTCATCTTCTTTTATCTGATAGCGCTGGCAGTGAGTGCCGGGGTGGTGTCTCCCTATGAGTTCTTCCATACACCCAAGATGCTGCGCTCAGCAGTCTGGCTGCTGCTGCCCATCAGCTGGCATCTTCACTGGCTGTTCCCACGCTCACTAGGCATCCCACCTAAGAGGATACTCTGGTTGCTGTATGGTCTGGCGGGCATTATGGTGCTGGCTGAGTGGTTTGACCTGCTGGCTGTCGATTCTTACCTGTTCGGTTTCTTACTCGCGGTGGTAAACAGCGTGGTATTGCTGGTTTTGCATGCTGTCGTTCAACGGGATACCAGGCGCAGTGTCGGGATCCTGCTCGCTGGGCTGTCGTTGATCTTGCTCCCTTCCGTTGTGGGTATCCTTTCTGCCCTGCTCAACGCCAGTTTTCCGGTATACATCAATTACTCTGTCCTGATCTTCCCAGGGATCGCGCTGGCATATTTCTACGTCATCTATCGAGGCGGCGCTGATGGCCTGGAGCTGCGGGCGAACCGTGTGATTACAGTAATCATCTACAGCGGCTTTCTGCTGGCAATTGCAGTTATCCTGGCTTTCATTGCGACCGCGCTGCTCAAGGATCCCCAATACCATCTTGCGACCGGTATCGCACTGACCTTCCTGCTGGGCTTGATGACAGTCCTGATTTACCCCTCTTACCAGCACTATGTCGAACGCCATCTGTTGGGCATCCCTTTGCCGCCTACGCAGCTCCTCGAGCGCTACACCACACGCATGACCTCCAGCCTGGGCATGGAAGACCTCATCCATATCTTGCGGGATGAGGCTTTACCGACCATGTTGATCCGCGAAGCAGCCATCCTGCGCCTGGATAATGCTCTGAACTCCAACCTGGTATTCCAGCTCGGTATCGATGATAAGAACTTGCCAACCCAGGAACAGATCACGGAGCTTGTCTCACAGGCAGGCAGGTACCCACGACCAGACCCAGGTGTTGATTACGAGGTAGTTTGCTCGTGGGCATATCTGATCCTGACCTTGTCGGTCACCGGACAGAACATCGGCATCTGTCTGTTGGGGAAGCGAGACCCGGACGATTATTACAGCCGGTCCGATATCCGCATCCTGCAGGCACTCATGGACCAGACCGCCCTGGCGTTGGTAAATATCGACCAGGCAGAGCAGCTGCGCGTGCTGTACCAGAAGGACATTGAGCGGCAGGAATTAGAACGCAGCCACCTGGCGCGCGAACTGCATGACGATGTCCTCAACCAGCTCGGCATGCTGTGGATGAGTGTGGATGAACGCCAGGCCGGTGAGCAGTTTGCCAATGCTTACCAGACATCTGTCACGCGGATCCGAGAGATCATCAGCGGGCTGCGTCCTGGGATGCTCATGTACGGATTGCGCTTTGCAATGGAAGAGTTAACTGAGGAGACCGCCACGCAGGTAGGGGGCGATATCGCTATTCTGCTGCAGATCCCAGCCAGTGACAGCCGCTACCCCCCCGATGTTGAGCTGCACCTTTTCCGCATCGTCCAACAAGCGTGCCAGAACGCGCTCAAACATTCCAATGCACAATGTATTTATCTGCGCGGAGAGCTAATCCACAGCCGGATAGAGCTGGTGGTTGAAGATGACGGCATAGGATTCCTGGCCGGAGACCATCTCGACCTCGGCCGGCTCCTGGCGAACAAGCACTATGGTCTGGCAGGGATGCATGAGCGTGCGGCGTTGATCGGCGCGCAGATGCAGATTGACTCTGCACCAGGCACAGGCACAAGAGTGCGGGTGATCTGGGAGACGGATGCTCCGGCAGCGCCTTCACCAGATAGATTGTTGTTATCAGATTAGGAAATGAACACGATCGGCGCGCAGGACTGGCTCAGAGGTTTCCTGATCGATCTCTACCTGTCCTTCGACGATATATGGGCCGGTATCCTTCAGCTCGGAGCGGCTGCGGCGGTAGGCATCATCATAGAGGATTACATCTAACATCCCTTCTAAATCTTCCAGCGTCATAAAGTATATATAACCGCCTCTGGAAGTCCTTATACGCCTCCCGGTCTGGCGCACTCCTGCTACTCGCACGCGCTCCCCGGCTCGCTGCGCGGCCTCCAGGGTGTTCACTGCGCCCGCGGCCTCGATATTTTTGGCTTGCAGTTCCAGGGGATGGGCAATGACGCTTACCCCTAGGATGACTTCCTGAGCGGCAGCTTTCTGTTCTATTGTCCAATCACCAGAAGGTCCTTCCGGCGTGAACAGGGAGAGCTGTCCGCCGCGCCACCCGCCGCTCTTCAGCCGCTCCAGCAGATCGGGGATCGTCCCCAACCCCTCTAGTGCGCCGCAGCGCACTAAGTTTTCAGCTTCGCCTGGACGCGGGTCCACGCGAGCCAGGAAATCCTGGAACGAATTGAAAGGGCGCTGGTTGGTTATGCGGGCTTGCGTACGCCTGGTGAGCTCCCGGACCTGATTCAGTCCCATGAAGAGATTCGGCAGATCATCGATATAGGTAACACTGAACTCGGGGCGGGCGTAATTTATATGCGGAGGCTGAATTTTTAGCTCCCGACGGCGCGCTTCCATCAGGTATACCCGCTGGCTGTAGTAGCCGCCCCAATTCGCCAGCACGGCAGCCATAAAGATATCCGGATGGTGAGCTTTACACCATGCAGAGCGCCAAGCGACCTGAGCATAAGAAGCGGCGTGTGCTTTTGGGAACCCATAGCCGGCGAAAGCTGCCATCAGCTCCCATATCGGTTCGGCGGTAGCCTCCGGGATATCGCTGATCACCTGTGCGCCGCGGATGAATTTGTTTTTGAGAGTCTGCATCTCCTTGCCGGGGTCGAAATGCGACATCGCACGGCGCAGCAGGTCTGCATCTGCCAGACTCAGCCCGGCTAACTCGTGTGCGATGCGCAAGACCTGCTCCTGGTAAAGGATTACGCCATGGGTGTCTTCCAGCAAGGGTGCCAGGGCGGGGTGCAGATGCTCGGCTGGCTCCAGTCCCAGGTGGCGGCGGACGAACGCGCCTTTCAATCCCCCGGTCAGCGGTCCAGGCCTGTAAAGAGCCAGAGCGACCATCAGATCGTCCAGGCTGCGCGCCTGGATCTCCTTCAAAGTGGCACGCATCCCTGGGCTTTCGATTTGAAAGCAGCCGATCGTGCGCCCTTCCTGGATCAGGTCGGACGTCTGCTCATCTTCTTCAGGAATCTCTTCCAGGACGGATAATGGGTTAATCTGGCTCTCGGGTTGGCTGGTATGGATGGCGTGCCCGACATCCCCTAACACGGTCAGTCCGCGGATCCCCAACAGATCGATCTTCACCAGGCCCATGCGCTCAATCGAGTCCAGATCGAACTGGGTGATCACCACCCCCTTGGCAGCCATCTGGGTCGGCACCAATTCCGTCAGGACTCCCGGTGCGATCACCACTCCCCCGGGATGGATCGATAGGTGGTGGGGCAGCCCGATCAGGCGGGCAGCGTGCTGGAAAATCTCTTTATGACGTGGGCTCGTGTACTGGCTGCTGAGCTCAGCGTATGGGTCGTCGGAAGCAGGTTCGGCGTGCGGCGGTCCATACCAACGGTAAGGAAGACCCTCGGCAAGTTTCTTGATCTCGGATTGCGATGAACCGAAAGCTTTGGCTGCTTCTCGCAAGGCTGACCGGCGCCGGAAGCGGTTGATCGTGCACACCATTGCCACCCGTTCTGCTCCGTAGCGCTGGTAGACGTAGCGGATCACGCTGTCGCGCCGGCGCGAGCACAGGTCTGTATCGATATCAGGTGGGGTGGCCCTTGCTGGATTGAGGAAGCGCTCAAAATACAGGTTCAAACGAATAGGGTCAGGGCTGGTGATTCCCAGACAGTGAGCTACCAGGGATGAGGCTGCCGACCCGCGTGATGAGTATGGGACACCGCGCTGGCGGGCAAAGCGCAGGACATCCTCCATGATCAAGAAGAGGGATGCGTAGCCGCTGGAGGCGATGACCTCCAGCTCATGGTCCAGACGGGCTTCGAGTTCCGGGGTTGCCTGGTTGTACTGCTGCTGCAAACCGCTCTGCGCCTTCTCTCTCAGCAGCTGGATGCTGCTCATCCCCTGTGGCAGATCCACTTCCGGGTAGTGTGGTGTACCGAGAGGCAGGTCCAACCTGCAGCGTTCGGAGATCTCGAGGGTTTTCTGCAGCGCCTCCGGGTAGCGGCTGAAGCGTGCCTGCATATCTTCGGCGGTGACGAAATATGCCCGCGGTGGGGCAGCGGCTTCTGGCGGCAGGCTGCCCAGGCGGGCATTCAGCCGGATTGCCGCCGCTGTCCGCTGCAAGCCGTCATCCTCGGGCTTCATGTAATGGATATCGTGGGTGGCAGCGGCAGGAAACCCGAGCCGCTTGGCGGCATTAGAGAGCGCCTCGACCCAGGCGCTGTCTGCATTGCTGTGGATCTGCAGCTCAACGTATAGCCGTCCTGGGAAGACATCCTCGAGCAGTTTCAGCCAACGGGTGACACCAGGCCCATCCTTGCCCGCCGCCAGCCTGGCAGCCAGCCCGCGCCAGCCGCCGGTCAGGCACAGCAGCCCGCCTGCATTGGATGCCAGCTGCGCGAAGGACAGACGTTGCGCAGCGGGTGAAGCTGGATTTGAGCCGGCAAGGCTGCTTAATCGGCTGAGACTGCTCCAGCCATCCATGCCGCAGGCCAGCAGGACAAGCCGGCTGTCTTCACTCTGCTGTGGGGCGGGCAAAAACTCATCTGGCGGGGCTATCTCCAACTCCAGCCCCAGGATCGGGCGCACCCCAACCGCCAGACAATCGTCGTAGAATTCGATCGCCCCGGTCAGCCAGCGGTGATCGGTCAACGCCAGGGCCGGCATCTCCTGCTGTGCGGCGGCATATGCCAGCTCGGCCGGCATGGGCAGCCCTTCCAGGAAAGAGTAGCAGGAGCGTGTGCGCAGGTGGACGTACATCAGACTGTATTGTAGCAGAGACCAGGGATGGATTCCTGAGGCAGCCGGGCGGACCAGAGCTCTGGCACGGCGACCACGTTATCGAACAGCCGGTCGCGCAGGGCGGTCTCGCTGATGCCCAGCGGCTGGAGCACGGTGGAAGCAGCCCGGACGAGCAGGGTAGTGTAGCGGCGCACATCCACACTGGTTGGAACCGGCGGTTCGGCCGAATCCCAGGCATGCACGCCGGGGTCACCCAGGGTGTATATGAAGCGCACGCACTGCCCGGGCTTCAATATTTTTTCGACACTTTGCAGCTGAGCAGCGGCACGCGCCGCCGGCGAGGGCGAGCGGTACTCCGGCAGGGTACGGCTCAACTTCTGTGAAACCAGCAGGTGCGGCAGTGGGATCTTCCCGGCACGCAGGTCCGACAGTACCCGGCGCAGCAGGCTGAAGACCTGCGGCAGGTATTTCTCCAACTCTCCAACATGCTGCGCCTGTGCCAGGCAAGCCAGCATCTGCTGCTGAGTCTCGGCAATGAATAGCGGGGTGTCACGGCGGCGGATTTCGATGCCCCGTATTTTCAGACTGCCATCCTGGAAGGCGCCGAAGTAGCGGTTGGCAACCGGCACGCGCTCATCCTGTCGGGAAGGCAGGAAGGCCACCCAGCGGTAGATCCCTTCCAGGGCGATCGGCAAGCCGGTGCAGGCTGCGATCTCATCCAGCAGCGGCTGGAAATCGGGCGGCCGGGATAGGCCATCTTGCTTGACCCATAAGCCATCCACGTACATGTGCAGCACAGTGAAGCCCAGATCCTCGGCGGCCTCTTTGGCGCGCAGCAGCGCCTCGCGCCCGAAGGCTGTCACCGCCTCGTGAGCTTCGATGCGCCCAAAGCGGGCGTTTTTGTACCCCAGATAGCCGAAACAGGTCACCAGCAGCCATTTGTGAGCGGAGGCGTATGCCTTGTAGCTCGACCGGCGCGGGTGCCAGGAGGGCAGTTCCGCCATGCGTGCCTTGAGCGCCAGGCGTTTCTGCAGCAGCGGAGCCAGGGTCTGGGGTACCAGCCCGGGGCTGGCCTGCTCGACGTACAGCGCCAGCTCGGGGATCAGCTCAACGGTCGAGCCGGACTCCCCTGATGGGGCTGTGGGATGGACGGTCTCCGGGGAGATATTGAAGCGCACCATGACGCTCGGGTACATCGAGATGAAGTCGATCTCAGCCACGTGCTGGTGCAGCCCAATGATGGGTTGGTAGACCAGCCCGCCCTGGTCGGCGTGCATCAGCTCCAGAGCAGTTTTTGGGCGTTCGGACTGCTGTTTGTGCCAGGGGATCAGGATGCCCTGGCGCAGGGCAGTCAGCATCTGCATGGCAGATATCCCGCTGCCGGGCGAGACCCGCGCTACAGTCTGGACCGGCAGGGAGCTGACGCGGGCCAGCTCGAAGATGCCCTCCATGCCGTAGTCGTGAAACAGCATGGCGTTGTGCCCGTCGATATGCCAGCGACCGAAGGTATGGATCTGCTGCCCGCGGTAGATGATCTGCCCATAGGTGAAATAGGAGCGTTCCTTGCGGTGTGCAAACCCCAGCCCTGCCTCGCGGTTGAGCGCCAGGGGGATTTTGTGCTGCTGCGAGAGCTCCAGCAAATGCGGCAGCAGCCAGGTGTCGCCCCAGCTGGTGAGCAGCAGGTCGGGGTCGTGGCGCTGCAAGATGGCGTTCAGGTTGACCAGTAAGGGGCGGGCTGGGTCGAGCGCCAGCCGGTAAGAGTAATGTCGGTCGCTGATATGCAGGTGCGAAGGGCAGGCATGGGAGGGGTCAACATCCGGCTCAAGCGCCAGGATGCGCAGCGGGGGTGTCGGCGGGTCCAGTTCCCAGGGAGAGTTGAGGCAGGTGAGGCTGTGGATGGTATCCCCGACACCGGTGACTACCGCACAGCGTGCCAGGGGGAATGTGCCGTATATCGCGGCGTAGCGCAGGGAGATGGGGATATCGGCGTTGTAGTAGGTCAGTTCGGGGAAGGCTGCGGCGGCACGATTGAACAGCCGCGGCTGTACGGCAGGGTCTTCGACCCGCACGGCCAGCAATGGGAAGGATTCGGGGCTGAACAGATCGCGGCGCTCCGTGCGGGAGAGCTTAACGGCAAGCGGCTGCTCTTTCAGGAAGCGCCACAGCGCGCGCAGGTGCTCCGGTGCTCCAGCCGCATAAAAGGTCACCGGGAAAGGCTGGCGCAGGCGGCGGCGCGTGCCGTCATCGTCCAGCAGCCATACGATCAGTCCATCCTGCGGGTGAGTGTATACATCCAGCAGCCATCCGGTGTGCTCAGCCATCGGCTGTGGGCTGGGGGTCTTCGACCAGGCGGCGCAGGCGCAGCACTTCCTTGTGTTCTTCGAGCAGCATAGCCAGCAGGAAGACCTCGAAGGGCAGGGCATGAGCGGCGTAGGCGGCGGCAGCCAGATGCTGGTGGGCAGCGGCGAACAGATCATCCAGCGCCAGCTGGTCGCTGCGCCGCAGGGCGCGCCGGAAGCGGGCGAAAGATTCCTGCTCCTGCAGGAAGACCTGGGTGATGGAGGGCAGTGTGCGTCCCATCGAGGGCCTCAAAAAAGCCGCAGCGGCTCGGCGGGCGGCTGCGGTTCGAAGCGCCACTGCTGGTCGGCGGCCTCTTCCAGCAGGCCCAACAGCTCGCCAGACGAGCCCGCGCCTTCCAGGGCGACGCTTACCAGGGTGGGCGCCCGATGGCTCAGGCGGCGCAGGTGACCCAGACTCACTACAAGCAGCCGCCGGCGCTCGTGCAGGGGCACGTTTTCATCCTGGAAGGTGGTCAGCAGGTCCAGCACCAGAGTCGGGATGGGTACCGACGGGGTTTCGGCCAGCAGGGTCACCACCTGGTAGCAGGTGAAGGCGCGGGCGATATGGATATTGCCCAGGGCAAGGTTCAAGGCCGGGCTGCTGCGCCGCAGCAGGCGGGCGATGCGGTGTGCCTGGAAGCAGTTGCCGCCATCCAGCAGGCGCACCGGGCCGCTGCTCGCCAGCCGGGCGATTGCAGTATTGACCAGCTCGTAGCGGGCGGGACGGGCGGCTGCCAGCAGGTGCATCTGGTTTGGATACAGGGCAGGCAAGGTTATCATACTACCAGAGTAGCGCAAAATGCCTTCGTATGCAATCCCGCCGTGGGGTGAAGATGGGGGGAAAAATGGGGTTAACCCAGGGGGTGAGCCAGGGGTAGGGGTGCCGCTCTGGGCAAACCCTGTATATGGGCTATGAATCCGGGTCTCGCCAGATGCTGAAGTCCCAGTCGGCGAGAAGATGGCGCAGTTCAATCTTACTGCGCAGATCGAACTTGTACAGCACATTGCGCACGTGGGTCTTGACCGTCTGCTGGGAGAGCATCAACTGGGCCGCGATCTGCGGGTTGGTATAGCCCAAGCAGATCAGGGCAGTGACCTGCTGTTCGCGAGGGGAGAGCGCCTCCCAGTGCCGCAGATTGATCTCGGCTTCCTTGCGCTGCACCAGCGCCATGGAGAGCAGCTCGGCTGCCAGCTCTGTCTCGGGGCGCTGCTCGCGCTGCGCCAGACGCTCCAGAGAACGGATCAAGTTCTGATCCATCTCCAGGCTGAGATGGTTGTTGGGGCGAGAAAACCCCAGAAGGCGCTGTAGATTTTGCCATAAAGACATCACAGTATTCCCCGCGGCAGCTGGGTAGAAGGCTGCGATTCTTATTGTACCAGAACTTTTGTTCTATTTATTATTGAAATAAGGGCTGCACAGGTTCAACTGCCTGTGCAGCCCTCGCCATTTATATGCATTTCATTAGATGCGCCGCATCTCTGCGATATAAGGCAGGGTGCGGAAGCGATCTGCGAAATCCAGCCCGTAGCCAACCACCCATACATCCGGGATGTCGAAGCCGAGATAGTCGATGGGCAGATCGACTTCCTGGCGGATCTTGCGCACCAGCACGCAGGTGTGAAGCGAGGCTGGCTTGCGCTCTCTCAGAATGCGGCTCAGGTAATGCAGCGTATTGCCGGAATCCAGAATATCCTCGACAATCATTACGTGCTGGTTCTCGATCGACTCGCGCAGGTCCATCATGATGCGCACTGAGCCTGAGGTGGTGGTTTTCCCGTAGCTGGAAAGCGCCATGAAATCGACGATATGCGGAACGTGCAGCCGGCGGGTAAGGTCAGCCATGAAGATAAACGCGCCTTTGAGAATGCCGATCAGGTACAGCCGTTCGATATGGTGGAAATCCCGGTTGATCTGATCGGCAAGCTCCTGCACTCGGTTCTGGATCTGGTCGGCAGGGATTAGAATACGCGACAACTCAGGGTGCAGCTCGTCCATTGGCTCTCCTGTCTGAAAAATACGCTACGATTGTTAGTGCGTGCTAATATTTTGATAACCAGACTCTGATTATAATAGGACTTACACAGTTGGTGGAGGGGAGCATTCTCTCTGGAACTGTGTAAATTCTAAGAATGGAGTTGCAATGGGATTTCACGGCAGTGGGTGGTGGAGCTACTTAAGATCTTCGGATGAGAAGCCGCAGGTATCCTGGGGTTTGCTGAAGCGCGTTCTGAGCTATTCCCGGCCTTACCGCGTGCAGATCGCCGGTTTGCTGGTCACGATCCTGCTGATGACCGGGCTGACCCTGGCCACGCCGCTCATCCTGCGCAACTTGATCGATGTGACCATCCCGCAGAAAGATATCTCGCAGCTGGTATTACTGTCCCTGACGCTGTTGATCATTCCGGCGCTGGGGGGACTGCTGAACGTGGTCTCCCGACGCCTGAACGCCAATATTGGCGAGGGGGTCATCTATGACCTGCGGGTAGCCCTATATGCCCACCTGCAGCGCATGTCGCTGCGATTCTTTACCAACACCAAGGTTGGCGAGCTGATGAGCCGTCTGAACAATGATGTGGTGGGGGCGCAAAATGCCATAAGCAATACCTTCGTCGGCATTATTACCAACCTGATACAGGCCGTGGCAGTTCTGGTCGTGATGGTCTCTTTAGACTGGCGGCTGACGCTGGTCAGTATAGCGATTGTCCCGCTGTTCATCCTGGCAGCCCGCCGCTTGGGTGTGGTGCTGCGCGACATTGCCCGGGAGGCAATGGACGCCAACGCCAAGATGAATGCCATGATGAACGAGACGCTGAACATCGGCGGGGCGCTGCTGGTCAAGCTGTTTGGGCGTGCAGACCAGGAGGTCGAGCGCTTCGAATCTCGAGCGGTCTTCGTGCGCGATATTGGCATCCGCCGGGCGGTCGTCGGGACGGCCTTCTTCGTCATTATCGGGCTGATCAGCGCCGTCGGCACCGCGCTGGTGTACGGCGTGGGCGGGTATCTGGTCATCCTGGATGTCTTCACGATCGGCACGATCGTGGCATTTGGCGCTTATCTGACCAGCCTGTATACAGCCCTCTCGGGGCTGGCCAACGCCCCGGTGGAATTTGCCACCTCAGTGGTGAGCTTCGAGCGCGTGTTCGAAGTGATCGATCTGCCGCTGGATATCGACGAGCAGCCGGATGCAAGGGTGTTGGGCGAGGTAAGCGGCGAGCTGGTATTCGATGCGGTCACCTTCCTGTACAGCGTCGACGAGAAGCATCTGCTCAGTGATGTGCGCAGGTTCGGCTCGGTGGACAGCGTCATGACGGCGCTCTCAGACGGCAAACGAGAAGCCGGCCGGGCGGATGGCGATGGGGAAGCTGCTGCACCGTCTCGCAGCCAGGCCCGCGAGCTGGCGCTGCAAGATATCAGCTTCCGTGCAGAGGCCGGGCAGCTGTTGGCGCTGGTAGGACCAAGCGGGGCGGGCAAAACCACGCTGACGTATCTTATCCCCCGCCTGTATGATCCGAACAGCGGGCGGATCTTGCTGGATGGTCAAGACCTGCGGGAGCTTTCACTGGATTCACTTTCGGCGCAGATCGGCATGGTAACCCAGGAGACACATCTGTTCCACGATACCATCCGCACCAACCTGCTGTATGCCCGGCTGGATGCCACCCAGGCTGAGCTGGAAGCTGCTGCCCGGGCGGCAAACATCCATGAGTTTATCGTCGATCTGCCGGACGGATACGATACGATCGTTGGCGAGCGCGGCTACCGTATGAGCGGCGGCGAGAAGCAACGAATTGCACTGGCGCGTGTTATATTGAAAGACCCGCGCATCCTGGTGTTGGATGAAGCTACCAGCCATCTGGATAGCGATTCTGAGCAGCTGATCCAGGATGCATTGAAGCGCGTGATGGCAGGGCGCACCAGTATTGTCATCGCGCACCGGTTGAGCACAATCCTGGCAGCCGACCAGATCCTGGTCCTGGACCGGGGGCAGATCGTGGAGCACGGTACGCACCAAGAGCTGCTGGATCAAGGCGGTCTGTATGCCGGTCTTTACGAAACCCAGTTCAGTCGTGAGCGCCAGGCAGCATAGCGGAAATTGTAAAGAATGTCACGTCCAAAGGTAAACCCGGTTGCCCGTCTGAATACATCTGCCAGGATAGCAGCCCTGTTCCCTCGCAGCTATGAGGGTTCGCGCGCCAGGTTCCGGCAAAACTTAGACCGTGTGCAGCAGTTCTGGCCGGATGCCCGCCTGGTTGCGCACCGCATATCCAGCGCAGAGGGTCTGACGATCGATTGGATCGAGGCCAATCCCCTGGTGAGCTGTGAGAAACTGCTGGTATTGACGATTGGTGAGCATGGCATCGAGGCGTACCTTGGCTCTGCTGTGATGCAGGTCTTGATCGACGAATTCCTCCACCGGCTGTCCAAAGAGGAGACCGGTCTGCTGCTGGTGCATGCGATAAACCCGTGGGGGATGAAATACAGGCGCCGGGTGAACAGTCAGAATGTGGACCTGAACCGCAATTTTATCTGGGCGCCGGACTGCGGCGAGGGTGGTGACTCATCCTACGAACCGGTTTATAACCCGCGCTACGACAGCCTGTCCCAGCTGCTGAATCCACATTCGGTCGTCAGCAACCGCCTGAAAAGCAACCTGCTATATACTTACCAGCTTACCCGGAACCTGATTCGGCATGGCGCGGCAGAGCTTGGAAAATATACCCGGATAGGACAGTATCACGAACCGCGAGGCATTTATTACGGAGGTGCACAGCTCCAGGAAGAGAGCCAGGTCCTGATGAAGCTCTACCGGCGCTGGATACAGCCGTATCGCCAGATCCTGCACCTGGACATCCATACCGGTTATGGACCGCGCTATCAGATGGGGTTGATCAATTCCTCGTTCGAACCCAGGTCCTCGACAGATCTGGCGGCTGAGTTCCATTATCCATTGGTCTTGAAGGCAAACACCGAAGAGTTCTATGACATACAAGGGGATATGATCGATTTCATCTATAAGCTGGTCTTTGAAGAATTCCCCGATAAAGGGCTGTATGGCACAGCGTTTGAATTCGGTACCTTCGGCAGCTCCGTATTGGCTGCAATCCGTGACTTGCGGATCATGATCCTGGAAAACCAGATGTACTGGCACGGCTCTCAAAATAAATCAACCCGCGCCTGGATAAAGCGAGAATTCGAAGAATTGTACTTCCCGCGTGAGTTAAAGTGGCGTGCCAAGGCGGTAGCAGATGCGCGCCGTGCGTTCGAGGGCATCCTGCGTGCCGAAGGCTATTTCGAGATATAGGCCAAGATACCTCGCTCACCACTCATGCACTCATCGCGCCGTGAATTTGCCGCCGGTATCAAGGCAGAACTGCCGCTGCTGGTTGGCGTAATCCCGTTTGGCATGATCTATGGTGTCCTGGCACTGGCGGCGGGGATCCCCCCGGGCGCGGCCCAGGCGATGTCGGCGGTTGTATTTGCCGGTTCGTCCCAATTTATCGCCACCCAGCTGTTTGGAGTCGGCGCTCCGGCGATGGTCATTTTCACCACTGCAGTGGTGGTCAACCTGCGACACGCTTTGTACAGTGCTTCCATTGCCCCCTATTTGCGCTGCTTGAAACCCTATTGGAAAGTAGCTTTAGCCTACCTTCTGACCGATGAGGCCTATGCGGTCTCGATCAGCCACTTCCAGCAGACCGATGGAGAGGTTGACTGCCGCCGTCCGGACCAGCGGCATTGGTACCTGCTGGGTGCCGGGCTGGCGCTGTGGTCGACCTGGCAGGTGAGCACTGCTGTGGGCATATTTCTAGGCGCCCAGGTGCCTGCGAGCTGGTCGTTGGATTTCACCCTGGCGCTCACATTCATAGCTATCCTTGTCCCGGCACTGCAAGACCGCCCTGCTTGGGCTGCTGCGCTCTCTGCAGGCGTGGTCGCCGTGCTGGCGTATGCCTTACCCTACCGGCTGGGTCTGATCGTCGCCTCACTGGTCGGGATTGCAATCGGGATGCTGCTGGAGAGCCGGTCATGACGCTCTGGCTGACGATGATCGCCATTGGTATCGCTACGTTTGCGATCCGCTTCTCTTTCATCTATTTGTTCGGCCGGTTCGAGATCCCGGACTCGCTGCGGCGGGCGCTGCGCTTCGTGCCTCCGGCGGTCCTGAGCGCAATCGTGTTCCCGGAACTTCTGATGCCGGGCGGTATTTTCGAAATCTCATTGGGGAACGGGCGCCTGCTTGCTGGGGTACTAGCGGCCCTGGTAGCCTGGCGTACGAAAAATGTGGTGCTTACCATCCTGGTCGGTATGGCGGCGCTCTATATTCTGCAGGCGTTGGGTTGATATTAATGCCGCCCCGATGTTCGCTCGTTAATTAGTTCTCAGTTATATACGCAGTTTGAGCACCCACCGGGTCGATACTTTGACGAATACCGCTAATAAGGCATAGGCCATTGCTGTTGCCGCTGCAGCGCCCCAAATGCCATACATCGGGACGAGCAGCAAATTCAGGACGAGGTTTGATAACACCCATAATCCAACCATGATGGTATGCAAACCCGGTCGTCCGGCCTGCAGCAGTATATTGCTGAACGGGATGTATCCGGAGCCTAGTGTAAGCCCTGTCAGAAGAATTGCCAGGATCGGCCAGCTTCTTAAGTAATCTGTGCTGTGTGAGACTACCAGCGCCCCTAGGGGGAAGCACAGAAGTGCGAATAAACAGATCACCAGCATGGCAGCATAGGTGATGCGCACACCTTTGTTTGCCGTCGCTTTTAGCGCTTCCAGCTGATTTTCCGAAATCAGCCTAACCAAAACTGGGTTGTAGTTCGTCCTGAGCACAACCGGCAGCTGGAATATGCCGTCTACAAGTATGGCGGCGAAACTGTATATTCCTACCGTTCTGTCGCTCCAGAACAGACCCAGGATTAAGATATCTACGCGGTTGTTGGTCTGCAGGAACACATTGCTCAGGAAGCTGCGCATGCCAAAATCAAAATGCACCCTGAGATCTTTGCGCAAGGTGTGGAGGGCGGGTAGTGCGAACTCTCTGAATACGGCTGGAAGCATTGCGGCGAAGACGACCAGTTCAGCTATTGTAAAAGAGAGCATCAAGCTCTCCCCTGGCAAATGCAGCGCGGTTAATACCAGCAGACCGGCGATGATCGTGAGGTACCTGAGCGATTGGTAGACAGCATAAATCCGCATGCGGGACAGCCCGTTCAGTATGGACAGCAATATTTTATTGATCGAGAAGAAAAACAGCCCCGGAACGATAAGCAGAATGCCAGCAGCAACTCCTGGACTGCCAAACAAGCTGCCGATTTGGCTGCTGAACAACCTCAGGACGGCACAGGAAATCCCGGCGAACAGCACTGCCAGGAGCAGCGCGGCGGTGTTCATCGGTCGATAGATATCGGGGTTATCCGAATATTGCGCCACGTATTTGACCACTGAAAGGTGGATTCCGGCTACCGCAAACTGGGACGCGATCACGAAAATAGCATAGGTCAGGTTGAAAACCCCCAGCACATCCGTCGAATACCATCGACCGATGATCAGGTTTATGCCAATCCCACAGGCAGCCATGATCCCAAAGCTGGCGACATTCCATAACACGTCCTGTCCAAACTTGCCGAGGACCGTATCACGGTCTATCCCGATCCAGGTGAGCAGCTGTCTGGAGGTCTGGCTGATATTCGAAATCATGGATGCAGGTGGATCATTACTCGAATTTTTCTTGGCGCAGCGAGCTGACCTGGTCCGCCAGCAATCCAAAGAACACAGATTGAATGCCGAAAATGATTACCAGGGCAGCGAGGACGGGAAACCCCTGGCGGTTCATGAACGCCTTGCTGAAGCCGTAGATTGCACCAATAAGTATGAAAATCAGCCCGAGGCCCCCGAAAAACTGCATGGGCTTGAAGAGCAGAAAAATGCGCAGGACGAGCATCAGGGTCCTGACGCCATCCCGGATCTGATTTACTGAGCTCTTGCCGATGCGGTTGCGAACAACAATCGGCACTTCTTTGCCGGAATATCCGCGCTCGATCATGATCAGACTGGTCGTTGTGGAAGCACCGAATCCTTTGGGCAATAAATGGAGATATTTCTTGATAACCCCTCGTTTAAACCCCCTTAGGCCGGAATTGAAATCTTGAATCGTCGAGCCAACTGCCAGCCTTACAGACATCGCCAG
>JAQBDA010000127.1:0-10166 GCA_032124675.1 Chloroflexota bacterium | reverse complement strand
TGGCAGGTGAGCGATGGTGAAGCTCCTCCGCCAACACCACGCCGTCCAGTATCACCTGGTACAGGTCTTCGGTGTGCTCGCACGCCGTCTCCGGCTCATAGCGGGAGCGCGCCACCCGGCGGATGACCGCCCCATCCTGGGGGCGTTCTTCTGAAACCTCCCATTCCAATTCCAGCAGGTCTCCTGCTTTCCACAGCGTCATGAACGGCACTACCAGCACCCCTCCCGGCTCAAGATGGGCGTATAAACGGTTCAACGTTTTGAGCACCACCTGCGGTTCGATGACCAGCTGCAGCGAGCTGGAAGGAATGAGAATCGTCCGGTACCTGCGCGGCAGGTCAAGCCTTTCCATGTACTGCTGGTGGAGGTTTGGCTCCAGCCCCATCTGTGCGGCTTTCTGCTGGCAAAGCGCCAGCATCTCGGGCGAATTGTCAACGCCATCCACGTCAATATCCTGGCTCAGGAAGTCCAGCAGCAGACGACCAGTACCACAGCCAACATCCAGGACAGGCGGGCCGTATCTACGGATGACTTCCAGGAAGAAGGAACGGTCTTCCCACAGGGAGGTATCCCCCCGCAGCAGGTCCCATGCCTGCGCCATTAAGCCTTTGTACTCGATTTCGGGTAAAGTCATCGACTGCTGAATTTTATCACTGCATCCACGTAATTTTATGCTTAATCACCCATGTGCTTGTCCCTTCTACTACCCATTGTTATAATCTTGTCACCTATGGACCTCTTCACCCATACCATGCAGCAGCGTATGAAGAGCGAAGCGCCCCTGGCAGCGCGCATGCGGCCGCGCACGCTGGACGAGTTCGCCGGGCAGGAGGAGATCGTCGGTCCGGGCAAGCTGCTGCGGAGGGCGATTGAAGCCGACCGGCTGTTCTCATCGATCATCCTGTGGGGTCCGCCAGGAACCGGCAAGACCACCCTGGCGATGGTCATAGCCAACCAGACCCAGATGCACTTCGAGACTCTTTCGGCTGTGCTGGCGGGTAAGGCTGAACTGCGGAAAGTCATCGAAGGGGCGATCGAGCGGCGCAGGCTGTATAACAAGCGCACGATCTTGTTCGTCGACGAGGTGCACCGCTGGAACAAAGCCCAGCAAGACGCCCTGCTGCCGCACGTGGAGAACGGCGCGGTCATCTTAATCGGGGCTTCGACCGAAAACCCCTACTTCGAGGTGATCGGCGCGCTGGTGTCACGTTCGAGGGTCTTCCAGCTCCGCCCGCTGAATGACGATGACGTGCGCCTCATCCTGCACAACGCGCTGCAAGACGGCGAACGCGGCTATGGTAAGCGCCAGGTCAGCCTGGATGAAGATGCCACCCAGCACCTGATCCGGGTGGCAGGCGGCGATGCCCGCAACGCCCTCAACGCGCTGGAGCTGGCGGTCGAGAGCACACCGCCCGGATCTGACGGTGTCACCCACATCAGCCTGGAAGTGGCCCAAGAATCGATCCAGCGCCGGGCTGTGCTGTACGACAAAGACGGCGATGCCCATTACGATACCATCTCAGCCTTTATCAAGTCGGTGCGCGGTTCAGACCCGGACGCAGCCCTGTATTGGCTGGCGAAGATGCTCTATGCGGGCGAGGACCCGCGCTTTATCCTGCGCCGCCTGATCATCCTGGCAGGCGAGGATATCGGGCTGGGGGAGCCGCTGGGGCTGGTGGTAGCCAACGCGGCAGCGCAGGCATTCGACTTCATCGGTCTGCCGGAGGGCATCTATCCGATTGTGGAGGCCACGCTGTACCTCTCCACCGCGCCTAAATCCAACAGCGCCGGGGCATATTTCAAAGCCTTCCAGCTCATCGAGCAGCAGGGCATCACGGCTGTCCCCCAACACCTGCAGGACGCTAACCGGGACGCCAAAGCCCTGGGTCACGGGCGGGGATACCAGTACCCTCATGAAGACCCGGAGCACTTCCTGCCACAGCAGTATCTGCCGCGACCGCTGTTAGGTACATATTTTTATCAGCCCTCCGAGCAGGGGTATGAAGCCCAGGTAAGGGAACGGTTGGGGCGCTGGCGTGAAGCTCAGCGGCAAGCTCTGGAAATTACCCAGACCACCGAACTGCCCGATCTCAGCGAAGGTACGATCAAAGATATCAAGCACAAACACAAACCCTCAGCTTAAAGGTGGTACTTTAGAGATGCCCGTTATAATACTGATCCGTCATGGCGAGAACGAATATGTGAAGAAGGCGCGTATGGCCGGCAGGCTTCCCGGTGTGCACCTGAACAAGACCGGGCAGGAGCAGGCCAAGGCGCTGGCAGAAAAGCTGGCAAACGCACCGGTCAAAGCCGTTTACAGCAGCCCGCTGGAAAGAGCATTGGAGACCGCCGAGCCAATCGCCAGAGCGTTAGAGCAGGAACTCGTGGTTCGCCAGGGGTTGGTCGAAACCGATATCGGTGAATGGGCCGGAAAGACTTTGAAAAGCGTGCGGCGGCTAAAAGTCTGGCGCAACGTGCAGAATGCCCCCTCCTTGTTCCGGTTTCCAGGCGGCGAGTCGTTTGCAGAAACCCAGCATCGTATGTGCAGGGAGCTGGAAGCAATCTGCTCCGAGCACGACGCCAAGGATCTGGTCGCCTGTGTCTCCCACGCTGACCCAATCAAGCTGGCGACTGCATACTACATCGGCCTGCCGCTGGATAACTTCCAGCGACTGCTGGTCTCGCCTGCCTCCATCACAGCCCTATATATCGGCGAATCTGCCAGCCATCTGATCAATTTGAACTTTGATCTATCAGGCTCTTCGGGAATTGCCGTGAAGTAGAAGGTATGTGGGGGGGTTTCGGGCTTCGCCCGAAAAAAACCCCCATCTTGCCTCTACCACGGCAAATCCCAATGAACCATCTATCATTTAACTTACCAAAGGGTTGATTCTGGTATACTACGCCTGAAGTCCGTCTACCGGACCTCTGGAGCGACCACCTGGAGCCATTAATGCCCGCAACCGAAATCGATCTGCGACCGGTAAGCCACATCACGACCGATGCCATCGGCCAGCCGGGGAAACGCGTCTTCTACATCCAGGGCTGGCAAAGCGAACGAACGGTCACAATAATCGTGGAAAAACTTCAGATCCAGTCTTTGGCGGTGGGAGTGGAGCAGTTCCTGGTAGAGCTTGCTGCCCGCTATCCGGAACTGGCAGATGCACCTGCCGATTATAATGAGGAGAAGATGCATATCCACCCGCCGGTAGACCCGCTCTTTCGTGCTGGCGAGCTGGGTCTGGGATATGATTCTGACGGCGATCTGGTGGTCTTGATCGTCCGCGAGCTGCTGGCGGAAGATGAGGACCCGGAAGAAGCGAGTGTGGTGCGCTTCTGGTGCAGCCGCCAGCAGCTGCGCGCGATGTGCCATTGGGGGGTCGAGCTGGCCTCACGCGGCCGGCCGATCTGCCCGCAGTGCGGGCAGCCCGAGGAGCCGGAGGGTCATTTCTGCCCGAAGAAAAACGGTCATCAGCACTAACGAGCCGTTCCCACATATCCACGATACCCGCCCGCTGATCCCATATATCTGGCAGCTGTTGCACACCCGCCCGGCCACATGTCCCTCGATCTAAACGATGATGCCCTGACGATCCTGCAGGAAGGATCGCTCTCCCTGAAGGGCGAGTTCATGTGGGGTTCGAACTACACTTTTTTACTCCAGGTCGAACACGCGCTTGGGGAGGTCTCGGCTGTGTATAAACCCACTCGCGGAGTGCGCCCCTTGTGGGATTTCTCCAGCCAGTCGCTGGCCCGCCGCGAGGTGGCTGCTTTCCAGATCAGCCAGGCCCTGGGCTGGCAGCTCGTGCCGCCCACCGTGTACCGCAAGGATGGTCCTCACGGGGCAGGCTCGGTGCAGCTCTACATCGAGCACGACCCGCAGTACCACTATTTCAACTTCAGCCAGGCTGACAGGCAGCGCCTGCGCCCGACATCCTTGTTCGACCTGCTGATCAACAATGCCGATCGGAAAGGCAGCCATATCCTGCTCGACCCGGACAGCCATCTATGGCTGATCGATCACGGTATCTGCTTCCATACTGAGGACAAGCTGCGCACCGTCATCTGGGATTTCGCCGGTGGGCCGATCCCACCCGACCTGTGCGCCGACCTGACCGGCTTTCGCCAAAGGCTCAACACCAGTGCGGAGGGCGATCCGGGGCTGGTGACCAGCCTGGCAAAACACCTGACCGCTGCCGAGGTCAGCGCCCTTGCGCGGCGGGCAGGGCAGATTGTAAAGTCCGGGCGCTACCCCAATCCCGACCCGGACCGCCGCCCATACCCCTGGCCCCCCGTTTGAAAGGAGGATCGTATGCCAGAGTTCAAACTCGCCCTGCTCGGTTTTGGCAACGTCGGTAAAGCCCTGGCGCGCTTGCTGCTGCAGAAACAGGCTGATATTCAAATCCGCAACGACATCACGTTCCGCGTGACAGGCATTGCCACCGGAAGTCACGGAACAGCCATCGACCCGGACGGCATCGACCTGAGACGCGCCATCGAGCTGGTGGATGGCGGCGGCTCATTGGAGCCGCTCTCCACGCTGCCGCCGTGCGCCGATATGCAAGACTTCATCTGTCGCTGCCCGGCGGATGTGCTCTTCGAAAACACGCCGGTCGATTACCTGACCGGGCAGCCCGCCATCGACCACCTGTCGGGGGCCCTGAACCTGGGCATGCACGCCGTCACCGCCAACAAAGGTCCGGTGGTGCACGCTTACCGGCAGCTCAGCGAGCTGGCAGCCTCCAAAGGACGCAAGTTCTTCTTCGAGTCGACCGTGATGGACGGGGCGCCGATCTTCTCATTATTCCGCGGCTCGTTCCCGTCTGCCGACCTGCGCTCCCTGCGAGGGGTGCTGAACTCGACCACCAACCTGATCCTGACCCGCATGGAGGGCGGCGAGTCCTTCGAACAGGCGGTCGCCTATGCCCAGGAGATCGGTATCGCCGAGACTGACCCCAGCGGCGACGTCGACGGCTGGGATGCCGCCATTAAGGTCTCCGCCCTGGTGACCGTGCTGATGGGCATCCCATTGAAACCCGATCAGGTGGAGCGGGAGGGTATCCGCGGCCTCACCCCGGCGGACATCCAGCGCGCCCGAGAGCAGGGCAAACGCTGGAAGCTGGTCTGCAGCGCGACGCGCGAGGGGGACACGGTGCGCGCCAGCGTCTCCCCGCAGATGGTAGGTATCGATTCGCCGCTGTACGGTGTAAACGGCACCACCAGCATCGTGCAGTTCGAGACCGATGTGCTCGGGCTGCTGTCGGTGATCGAAGCCGACCCTGGTCCACATACTACCGCCTACGGTCTGCTGGCGGATTTTTTGAACGCGGTCAGATAGGAATAACCAAGGAGGTCCATCTATGGATGTCATCCAATCCGGCATTGGGGAGCTGATCAGGCCCCCGGATCTTAACTCGTTCCGCGAGTGGAACCGGGAGAAACCCAAAGCGCTGGTCGATAAACGAATGAGCGAGGCCGAGGCGGTCAGCCAGTTTGTGCACGATGGCGATTACCTGGGCACCGAGCTGTACGGTACGGTGCGCTGCCCGATGTCGCTGATCAACGAGGTGGTGCGCCAGGGTAAAAAAGACCTGCTGGTCGCCGGGCAGGGGGTACTGGAGCTGGATATGCTGCTGGCTGCCGGGCTGGTCAAGAAGCTGGATATCACCTATATCGGCCTGGAGGTCTACGGTGTATCCCATCCCCTGCGACGAGAGGTCGAAAGCGGGCGGGTGGAGACCTGCGTCGAGTGGAGCAACGCGGCCTTCGCCGGGCGCTTCAAAGCTGCTGCCATGGGCGTGCCCTTCATCCCCATCCGCTCCATGCTGGGCACGGATACACTAAAATACTCCTCAGCCAAGGTGGTCACCGACCCCTTCACCGGCGACCCGATCTGCCTGATCCCGGCGCTGATCCTGGATGTGGGTCTGATCCACGTCCACCGTGCCGACAAACACGGCAACTGCCAGATCGACGGCATCAGCGGCTTCGCGGCCGAGATGGCGCGTGCCTGCAAGAGATTGATCGTCAGCGCTGAGGAGATCGTAGACGGCGAAGAGATCCGCCGCAATCCGGACCGCACCATCATCCCATATTACCTGGTGGACGCGGTGGTCGAAGCGCCCTTCGCTTCGCACCCCGGCGAGATGTGCTACCGCTACCGGCGGGATGAAGATCAGATCCGCGAATGGGTGACAGCCGCCGAGACGCCCGAGACGACCCAACAATACCTGGAGAAATACATCTACGGGGTGAAAGACCACCAGGAATACCTGGAGCGCATCGGCAGGCAGCGGCTGGAAAGCCTGCGCCTGAGGAGGGATTAATGAGCGGTATGGACTACAACCCCTCCGAGCTGCTGATCTGCACCGCCGCCCGGCTGATGACCGACAACACCACCGCCTTCATCGGCACCGGCATCCCCATGCTGGCAGCCTCGCTGGCGCAGAAGATGCACGCCCCCAACCTGGTGACCGTGTTCGAATTCGGCGGCACGGGCGCCATCCTGGATGAGCTGCCCACCGCGGTCGGTGGCGAGAACACCTTCCACCGGGCGATTGCCGCCTCGGGCATCTGCGATATCATGGAGACCGCCCAGCGCGGCTTCATCGAGTACGGCTTCCTGGGCGGCGCACAGATCGACCCCTACGGCAACCTGAACAGCACGGTGATCGGCGACCACGACCGCCCCAAGGTGCGCCTGCCGGGCAGCGGCGGCTCCAACGACGTCGGCTCGCACTGCTGGCAGACGATTGCCATCATGCGTCATGATAAGCGGCGCTTCGTCGAGCAGGTGGATTTCATCACCACGCCCGGCTACCTGGACGGACCAGGCGCTCGAGAAAAGGCCGGCCTCCCACCCGGCACCGGTCCCTACCGGGTGGTGACCAATTTAGCTGTGATGGGCTACCACCCGCTCAGCAAACGCATGACCCTGCTCGCCACCCAACCCGCTGTGAGCGTGAAGCAGGTGCTGGAGAACACCGGCTTCGAGCTGCCCCTTGCAGAGGAGATCGAAGAGAACCCGCCTCCGACAGCGGCAGAGCTGCGCATCCTGCGTGAAGAAGTGGACCGGGACAGGCTGTATATATGACCCGGCCGCGCTCAAGTTTATCCCGCAATATAAATGGAGAAATTGCAATATAATTCACAAATTCAATGGTATAATCTAACCAGAAAATAAAGAGTTCACCCCAGGTTCTAGCATTTCTGGATATTTCCATCGGGGACCAGGAAGCAAAAAAGCGAATCCAAACGGATAGGGATTTCGCTTTTTTATTTGTGGATCCGTAATAAATAAGCACGACTTGCGACATTTACCTTAAAAATATTTATTGAGGTAGTCAACAAGATTTATCGAATTAAATGGGTTGTCTCTGCATGATGATGAAAGGAGATTACAAATGTCGAAAGATATTAAAGCCAAATTTCGTCGCATCGTAGATGAGGCCTGGAACAAGGGTAACCTGGATTCATTGGATGAGCTTCACTCCGCCAGTTATGTTGAACATCGCCCTCCGCTTCCAGATGTAACAGGTCTTGATGCGTTCAAACAGATGGTAGCTGGAGCTCACCAAACCTTTCCTGACTTTCACATCACCATCGACGAACTGATTCTCGAGGGGGATAAACTTGCTGTAAGATTTTCTTGGACGGGCACTCACTTAGGACAAAGCCAAAACTTCCCTGTTCCACCCACAGGCAAACAATTGATCGTGACTGGTTCACACATCCTCCACCTGGAGGGAGGTAACCTGATCGAAGGCTGGCAGCATGCAGATAACCTTGGCTTATTTCAACAGCTAGGTCTTGTCCCCCAACCTGGTTAACGCTTTAATAAGTCAAATTCTTTCGTCAATATCAGGAACAAAGATTGGGAAGCAACTTTCCAAGGAGATATTCACATGCGTACCAATATTCTCATACGCTGGGGAGGGCTCGCTGCTCTGTTTGCAGGGATCCTAAGTATTATAATTGAGATCGTGTTCGTTGCTACGCTAAGACAGCAGGCGTTCAGCGTCGCCGCCTTGACATCTTCATGGTCTGTCCTATACGCTGTCAGTTTGGTCATGCTGATGCTTCTCATGCTGGGATTGATAGCACTTTTCGCTCGTCAGAGCCAGAAGATGCACGCATTTGGCGTGGCTGCATTCGTCATTGCCACAATCGGGACGATGCTGATCTTTGGGTTTGCGTGGGTAATGCTCTTTATCTTCCCGGTTATGGCAGAGGAAATTCCCGCATTCCTGGATGCCATGGCAACCCAGCCTGGTATCGGTTTAGCCCTTTCGCTAATCCTGGTTACGATCGGCTGGTTCCTTTTTGGCCTGGCATCCTTACGGGCTAAAGTATTACCAACCGCTTCTGCCTGGATGATAATGCTAGGAGCTTTATTGGCGCTAATATTGAACACCATGCAGCTGCCCTTTAGCTGGGTGATTTTCGATGTTGGCGTAATATGGATGGGTTGGTGGCTCTGGTCAGAGCCGAGGCGGGAAACATAGCTAATTCTTGCGGACCACCCCGCCCTGGCGTGTGAATGTGTAAGAAAGGTCAGAATGCACAATCGTCTGGCAAGGGCGGCTGATCTGCCAGGTTGGCGGCAAAACCCGGGCTGAGCTCGGCCGGCTCGAAGCCATTCTGGACGGAGCCCTTCATCGCCAGACCACCGTACCCGCCGGTGTTCATATGTGCCCGCACCCACACCACCGTCCCGGCCCGGATGGCTGCCGGACCGCCGGAGCGGGTGAACGGCTGTTCACCTACATGGCTGTGCAGCAGCACCCGCCGGTAGACCAGCTCCCCCTGCTCAGTCAGCACCTCCCACCAATCGGCATACTGGTCGCAGCCCATATCGGGACTGCTGACCTGCACCGAAAACTGGTAGGCGCCTTCGCTCCCGCTGACCTGCACTGAGGTTACATCCGCAACCAAGTCACTCATATTCTCTACCGTCGAAGTCACAACCGCCGGGTCGTTGGCAGTAGCGATTTCGCTTGCTGCAGGCGAGGGTGTATCTGTCTCCAACGCGCTGACCGTGGATGTCTGCGGCATCGTCGCAGCGGTCACCTGCCCGGTATCTGCAACCGGCTGACCTGGCGCGCAACCACAAAGCAGGACCACAGCCAGGAGCAGGAAACAGTTGCGCATCGCCATTTAGAGCAGCAAAGACGTGCCGATGCCGCGCTCCCGGGCGCGGCGGTAGATCTCCGGAGCAACTGCCATATCGTCCAGCGCCAGACCCAGGTTGATCGCCAGCGTGCGTTCACCGGGAGTCTCGCGCCCGGCCTTGAGACCGGCGACCAGCTCTCCCAGATCCGCATACGGGTCGGGGGTGTTCTGGAAATAGCCCACCGTGCGGTAGTAGCGGAACTGGGCGTGATCGTCTGTGGCGATCTTATCCATATGCGCCATGGCTGCCGGCAGCCAGTAGCTGTCGAAATCCACCGCGCTGGCAAACGCGCCCTCTTTCAGCCAGCCCTTTTCGATCGTCGGGTCGGGCTGCTGCAGGATCGGGCCGGAGGTGACCACGATATCGCTCTCCACTACCGCCTGACGCGGCTCCTCCACACCGATGATTTCCAGACCCAATTTCGCCGACATCTCGTCAACGTAGCGCGCCTGTACCTCCGGCAGGATATCATAGGCATAGACCCGCTCTATCGGGAAAAGTGCCGCCATGGCTTCCAGGTTGGTGCGCCCCTGCACTCCGCAAGCCAGAATGCCCGCCACCCGGCTATCTGAACGAGCCAGGTAGCGCGCCGAGAGGGCAGAGGCCGCTCCGGTGCGGTAGGCAGTGATCCAGGTGCAGTCCATCACTGCGTAGGGAAGACCGGTCTCTACATCGTTCAAGACCATCAGCCCGCTGATATACGGCAAGCCTCGGGCAGTATTCTCCGGGTAGCCGCTCACCCATTTGATACCTGCCGAACGCAGTGAAGGGATATAAGCCGGCATAGCATGGATAAACGCATCCGGCTGGGTGTGGATGCCGGGCTTGGGGGGCATCTCCACCTTGCCGTGTCCCTTCTCGAGGAACGCCTTCTCCAACAGGTCGATGATGGTCTTCATGTCCAGGGAGACGCTCTCCACATCCGCCCGAGACAGGTACAGCAGCGCTGGATCACTCATTTCAGCCTCCATTGAGTTTAATCACCTATCCACTC
>JAQBDA010000126.1:0-2519 GCA_032124675.1 Chloroflexota bacterium | reverse complement strand
CCCCTGATGCAGGCCTGGGTGCTGAAATCATGATCCAGAATATGCTGCGGGATGCAGAGATCTCTGGTGGGCTGCGGCCTTTCGTCCCGGAGGAGCTTTTCACCCGTATCGCCGATGAACCCCACCGCATTGCAGTCTACGGGTCGCACCGTCCGGTGACGATCACCTTCACTAATTTCCTCGGCATCGACCCGATCATCGAAAAACTGGGTAGCGAGCACGAGGCTTCAATCACCACCATTTTAAATTGCCATTTCGTAACCATGAGCGAGGTGATCACCCGCTTTGGCGGCACGGTCAACCGGCTGGATGCCTACTCCAAGGGTCACCGCATCCTGGGTCTGTTCGGTGCCCTGCAGGCACACGAGGATGACCCACAGCGGGCAGTACGGGCTGGGGTAGAAATGAACCAGGTCCTGGCTGATGTAAACCGGGAGGCCAGGCGGATTTTAGATGCCATCCCTGAATTCAAGGACCAATTTGAGACCTCACCGCTCACCCAGCGCATCGGTGTCAACAGTGGTTTCGTGTTTGGCTGCAATACAGGTTCGAAGAAGCGCCGGGAGTACACCGTGATGGGCGACCAGGTCAACCTGACCGCCCGCCTGATGGGTATCGCCCAGGAAGGTGAAGTGCTGATTGGTCAAAGCACCGCCCGGCAGGCTGAGGAACTTTTCGACCTGGTCGAAAAAGAGGCCGTCAAGGTCAAAGGAAAAACCGACCCGGTTAAGAATTTCGCCGTGCGTGGGATCAAAGAACAAACCCATTGGAAGACCAGGTTGGCTTCCAGCCCGATCATCGGGCGAGACAGGGAGCTCGAAGTGGGCCGCGCTGCCATCCAGCAGGCGATTTCCGGCAAGGCGCGCGTGCTGGTGATCAGCGGTGTTTCAGGTCTTGGCAAAACCCGTTTGGCAGAAGAATTAGCCTGGTATGGCGATTCACAGGGCATGCACCTGCTGATCGGCACCTGCTTATCGTACGGCAAGACCATGACGTACCACCCCTGGGTTGAAGTGCTGCGCGAGCTGTTCGGTATTTCAATGGCAGATGGAGAGCAAGATACCGCATTTCGAATCTCTGCCCTTGAGCGCGGCCTCGAGGCTATCGATGAAGGAGACTGGTCACCAGTGCTCGGAACGGTGCTGGGTTTGGAGATCCCCGACAACGACCTGACCCGTGACCTGGACCCCAAGCTGCGCCGCCAGCGTGTCCTGGATCTAACCGTCAAGCTGCTCAAGGCCAGGGCAAATGAACAACCGCTTATGCTGGTGATTGAAGATGCACACTGGGCCGATCCGGCCTCCAAGGATCTGATCGATTACGTGGCGCGCAATATCTCTGGTCAGCCAATTCTCTTCATGCTGCCTCACCGCCCGGATATCGGCTTACCCGAGTGGACTGCATACCCGCATGCTGTGGGCATGGAGCTTGCTGATCTCTCTGAAAAATCCTGCAAGGCATTGATCCACGACATGCTGGGCGGATTAGAGCTGCCCCAGGACATGTACGGGATCATCCTCTCACGGGGCTGCGGCTACCCCTTCTTCATCGGGGAAGTGGTACGTGCATTGATCGATGCCGGCGCCCTGGAGCGAGATGCGGAAGGCAATTTCCAGGTTATCCAGGACATGTCGCAGGTCGAGCTGCCGGACACGATCCACGGGGTAATCATCAGCCGCATCGACCGCTTGCTGGCTGCAGACCGCAATATCCTGCAGGTAGCTTCCGTGATCGGCCGTGTCTTCGCTTACCGCACCCTGGACGGGGTTTACCCCTATGAAGACCTGGGAACCGCCCTGCACGAGCGTTTGAATTATTTGAGTGAACTGGGATTAACCGAGATCCAGGTCATCGAGACCGAGCTCTACCGCTTCATGCACCTCACCACCCGCGAGGTTGTCTATGAAGGCCTGCCCTTCGAGCAGCGCCGTTCGCTGCACCGGGAGATCGGAAGCTATATCGAAGAAATTTTCAGCCACAATTTAAGCGAACAAACTGACCTGCTGGCCTACCATTACTACGAAGGACAGGCCTGGCAGAAAGCAATGGGCTACAACCTGTTCGCGGCCTGGAACGCCCAGCGGGAATTTGCCAACGATACTGCCATCCTGTCTGCCGAGCGCGCCCTGGAATCTGCGGAAAACCTGGGGGACGAGGTGGATACCAGCCAGGACCGCCTTGGAGCCCATGAGACGTTGGGCGAAGTACTCAGTTTGACCGGCCAGTACGATCGTGCCTTCGAACAATTTGAACTCGGCACAGACATCGTAGCAGGGTCTCCGGATTCACTCGAAAAGCAGCGCCACCTGGCAGAATTGAGCCGCAAGACGGCCGAGGTCTACGAGCGGCAGAGCGAATACGAGACCGCCCTGGAATGGCTGGAGAAGGGTCTGGGTTACCTGGATGAAGACGCAGTGCTGATCGAGATCGCCGATATCTACCTGCTTGGTGCGGGGGTGTACCACAGGCAGGCGAAGAACGAGCAATCCAGCGAGTGGTGCCAGAAGGTGCGGCAGATC
>JAQBDA010000125.1:0-29813 GCA_032124675.1 Chloroflexota bacterium | reverse complement strand
CTGGACGGGATAAGCGACCAGATCTGGTCAGCGCTCCATCGCTCCAAGGGAACTTGTGGTAGCTCTGGTATAGACAGGACGCCAGATCGTCATCACCCCGCTGGAGGCGCCAATTCCTTCTGCTGGTGTGGACGAGACCTTTGCCCGCCAGGTGGCTGATTTCAGAACAGTTCTGCCCTGCACTGGAAGCTCTGGCCAGAGAATGAACTCCTTGACCTACCCATTGTGTTATGTTATCCTGTACATTAATGTACAGGATAAACGAACTAATCAAACTGGATCGCAAACTCTACCACACCAACGACCTGGCTGTTCTGTGGGATATCAGCAATAAGAATACCCTTTATACGACGATTAAACGCTATGTCAAGAAAGGGATATTGATCCCAATTTTTAAGGGACTGTATTCGACTGTCCCGATTCAGCAGCTGGACCCAATAGAGTTGGGAAAAGCGATCATCCACCGGTATACATACTTGAGTACAGAATCGGTCTTGGCACAGGAAGGCGTCATCACCCAAATTACATACGCCTATACTTTCGTAAGCGGCTTACACAAAAAGGTGGTAGTGCAGGGGATGTCATTTCTTTTCCGAAAACTCAAGGACGAATATCTCTATCATCCGGCTGGAATCGTAAACCAGAACGGCAGCTATATCGCCACCACCGAAAGGGCAGCGGCAGATATGCTTTATTTCAACCCAAGTTATCATTTCGACCTGCGCGAAAATATTGACTTCGAAAAGGTAAGGCATATTCAAGAAGAAGTGGGATATCCATGCTGAATATCAGACCGGATGACCTGATCCACAAGTCCTATCTGAACCGGCTGCTGATCGAGATCATCGACCGGCCGGTCCTATCGCAAAGCCTGGCACTTAAGGGCGGCACTGGCGCTGCGATGTTGGGATATCTGGACCGGTTTTCAGTCGATTTGGATTTCGATGTTCTGAAAAGCGCAGATGAGACCGCGCTGCGGGCTGAATTTCACGAAGTCTTCGATTATCAAGGCTTGACGGTTTCAGGGGAGTTGGACAAGGCTCTGTTTTTTCAACTGCGCTACCCAACTGAACCGGGAAAGCGCAGCACACTGAAAGTGAGCGCCAGCAGTGTGATCGTGAAAGCGAACCAATACCGGGTGCAGTACCTTGCGGAGATCGACCGTCTGATGAACTGCCCAACCGTGGAGACGATGTTTGCCAACAAATTAGTGGCGGTCACCGACCGGTACTCTCTCCAGCGCACCATTGCCGGAAGGGACATCTACGACATTCATTCCTTCTTTGTCCACGGATACAAATATCACGCATCGGTAATCCGAGAAAGAACGGGACTGGAGCCCAAGGATTATTTGATGAAATTAACCGCATTTATAAAAGAACACGTTACCCAAAAGATCATCAATGAAGATCTGAACACGCTGCTGCCGAACGACCGCTTCCAACAGATACGCAAAATCCTGATCCCAGAGACATTATCCCTGCTGGCAAGAGAACAATACAGGCTTCAAGCCAGGTGCTGATGCTTGTCTGCCAACGAGATGAGAATGTGCGCCCCCCACCCTTTCGCTTTATAATTACCCAATGATCATCCTCTCCGCCGGCATGCCGCGCGCCGGCTCCGGCTGGTATTACAACCTGACCCACGACCTGATGGTCGCCGGGGGCGGGCAGGACGCCCGTCAGGTACGCAAGCGCTACGGCCTGGGGCGCGTGCTGACCGAGGTCAACTGCAACATCGGCGCCCTGACTCCCAGGCGCCTGCTGGCTGTCCTGGTGCCCTCCCTGCTGGGGAATACTTTCGCCATTAAGGCCCACGCCGCGCCCACCCCTTTCGCCCTGCGCCTCATGCGCGGCGACCTGCTGCGCACCGCCTACATCTACCGCGACCCGCGCGACGCCATGCTCTCGGCCTACGATAACGGGCAGCGCGCCCTGCAGAAGGGACGCCCCAACGCCTTCTCGCACCTGACCGACTTCGACAAAGCGGTCGAGTTCATGCTCGAATACCTGCGCATCTGGCAGGCCTGGGACAGCTGCTCGCAGGCTCTGCACGCCCGCTACGAAGAGCTGCTCACGGATTACGAGAGCGAGGCCGCTCGCCTGGTGGCTTTCCTGAACCTCGACTCTGACGATCCGGCTGTACAGGCCGCGCTGGAAAAATACCGGCCCGAGCGTGCTCGGGGTGCCCAGGCGCAGAGCGGGCAGAAGGGCATCCATTTCAACAGAGGCGTGATCGGGCGCTTCCGCCAGCGCACGACCCCCGCGCAGCAGGAGATGATGGCGGAGAAGTTCGGGCCGTACCTGGAGCGCATGGGCTACACGCCCTGAACGACCCCTGCCACGCTCAGCCCGCTTCAGCGCAGCACAACTCCTGGGGACAGGATTGGCAGTCCTTATCATCCTAACTCGCAATTGCTAATTCGCAGTTCCTAATTCGCGATCCATCCGCGCCTAACAAGTTAGGCTACATTCGCGGACTCAACTCCTTGCCAATCCTGGCGTTTTCCATGATAATAACCCTTGCCCGGATCGCCAGCGACCGGGACGGTAACACAGCAAGTCCATCCATCCGGACTCTACCTGACCATGGAGGGTACCATGACAACACCCCTTGCCGGGTCCCCCGGCGCACCCACAGAACGCAAGAAAATCACCACGCTCACCTTCCGCCGAAAGAAGCTGCGCGGCGAGGTGATCACCATGCTGACCGCATACGACTACCCCACCGCCCTTGCAATGGACCAGACTGGGGTCGACTCGATCCTGGTCGGCGATTCTCTCGGCATGGTCGTCCTGGGCTACCCCAATACGCTGCCCGTCACCATGCAAGACATGCTGCACCACTGCCGGGCGGTGGCGCGCGGCGCCCAATACGCCCTGCTAATCGGCGACATGCCCTTCATGTCCTACCAGGCCTCGGTGGAAGACGCCATGCGCAACGCCGGTCGCTTCCTACAGAAAGCCGGAATGGATGCCGTTAAGCTGGAAGGAGGTCGTGAGCGCGTGGACGTTGTGCGGGCAATCGTCTCCGCCGGCATCCCTGTGATGGGTCACCTGGGGCTGACCCCGCAGAGCGTACACCAGCTCGGCGGCTTCCGCCCTCAGGGGCGAGAGGTGGCTGCCGCCCGGCGCATGCTGGAAGACGCATTGATCCTGCAAGAAGCCGGCTGCTTCAGCATCGTCCTGGAGTCGGTCCCTGCCCGCCTGGGAGCACTCATCGGCCACCGCCTGGAGATCCCCACTATCGGCATCGGCGCCGGCGACGGCTGCGACGGTCAGGTGCTAGTCACCCACGACCTGCTGGGGCTGTTCGACCGTTTCACGCCCAAATTTGTCAAGAAATATGCCGACCTGCACGGGGAGATGAAGCGCGCCTTCACCTCTTACATCAAACAGGTCAAAGAGCGTTCTTTCCCTTCTTCGGAGCACACCGTCGAAATGCTCGATGATGAGTGGCAGAGCTTCATGGATGGCCTGCGCTAAAGACCTGCGGCCCCAGGTTGGACTGAACCCATGACCCCCACATCACCCCCCCTGCTCATCGTAGGCACCGGCGCTATGGCGTGCCTATTCGCCGCCCGCCTGTCGGCTGCCGGGGAAGCCGTTATCATGCTGGGTACCTGGCAGGCCGGGCTGCACGCGCTGAGAGAACAGGGCGTCACCCTGGTTGAATCAGATGGACGCCAGCACACCTACCCGGTCCAGGCGACCGATGATCCTGAGGCATGCCGCGGGGCACAGCTGGCGCTGGTGCTGGTCAAATCCTGGCAGACCCAGCGCGCTGCCCGGCAGCTGAAGGCGTGTCTGGACAAGGGTGGCGCAGCGCTCAGCCTGCAGAACGGCATCGGCAACCGCGAGATGCTGGTGAATATCCTGGGCGCCGCGCGGGTTGCACTTGGCGTGACCACGCTGGGCGCCAACCTTGCCGCTCCCGGGCGGGTGGTCGCGGCTGGAGATGGCCCGATCTCCATCGGCGTGCACTCCCGGCTGGCACCCCTGATCAATGCCTTGCGGTCAGCCGGCTTCACAGTCGAGGACGCTCCCAACCCGGACGTCTTGCTGTGGGGAAAGCTCGTCATCAACGCCGCCATCAACCCGCTGACCGCCCTGCTGCGGGTACCCAACGGCGAGCTGCTGGAGCGCCCCACCGCCCGCGCCTTGATGGTCTCCCTGGCACGTGAGACCGCCGCGGTTGCTGCCGCCCTGGGCTACCCTTTAGACGACACCAACCCCGCCGCAGCCGTCGAAGCGGTCGCCAGGCGCACCGCTGCCAACCGATCCTCCATGCTGCAGGATTTGCAGCGCGGCGCACCTACCGAGATCGACGCCATCTGCGGGGCAATCGTGCGCGCCGGCGAACAGACTGGCGTACCCACCCCGGTCAACCTGCTGGTCTGGCAGTTGGTCAAGGCCCTATACCACGAGTCCAACGACGAAAGCTAAACAAATTCAGCAGGACATTCAATGCAATCCGTATCCGACATTCTCGAGCTTCGCGCTGCCCGCACCAGACTCCCCAAACCTACCGCTCTTGTCCCCACCATGGGCTACCTGCACGAAGGGCACCTATCCCTGGTGCGCGCCGCACGCGCCGACTGCGCCAGCGTGGTGGTGAGCATCTTCGTCAACCCAACCCAGTTCAGTCCCACGGAGGATCTGGCAGCCTACCCGCGCGACCTGGAGCGCGACCTGGCTCTGCTGGAGAGTGAAGGTGTCGACCTGGTGTGGATGCCGACAGCAGAAAGCATGTATCCCAACGGGTACCAGACCTGGGTCTCCGTGGACGAGATGACCCTGCCACTGGAAGGGTCGATGCGCCCAGGTCATTTCCGGGGCGTAACCAGCGTGGTTGCCAAGCTGTTCAATGCCGTCCAGCCCGATAAGGCTTATTTCGGTCAGAAGGACGCCCAGCAGGCGCTGGTGATCCAGCAGATGGTGCGCGATCTGAACTTCCCGCTGCAGGTCGTGATCTGCCCTATCGTGCGCGAGCCGGACGGTCTGGCGATGTCCAGCCGCAATACCTATCTCGCTCCTCAGCAAAGGCAGGCCGCCACCGTACTGTGGCGCGCCTTGAACGCCGCTCACACGGCATACCGCTCGGGAGAGAAATCCGGCGAGTGCCTGCGCCAGGTGATGGCGGATACCATCAACGCCGAGCCGCTTGCCCGCCTGCAGTACGTCTCCTGCGCCGACCCGCAGACACTGCAGGAGATCGAGGGGGGTATTCAAGGCAGGGCTCTGCTCTCCATGGCAGTCTTTGTCGGCAAGACCCGCCTGATAGATAATATCCTTTTAGAAGGTTGAACATGTACCGCACATTGTTAAGATCGAAGATCCATCGCGCGGTGGTCACCGCAGCCGACCTGCATTACGAAGGCAGCCTGACGGTCGACGAACACAACCGCGTCCTTGAGGAAGCTACTGCTGGAGGGGAACCATGCTGCTGACCATCGATATCGGGAACACCAACATAACCCTGGGTTTGTATAACGGCGAGACCCTGGGACCGCGCTGGCGGCTGGCAACCGTTCACGACCGCATGCCGGATGAGTACGGCTTGCAGTTCCTGGGACTGCTCTCACATGCCGAGCGCAGGACCGCTGAACTGAGCGGGATCTGCCTGGCATCGGTGGTGCCGCCCCTGACCGGCAAAGTCGTCGAAGCCTGCCGCACTTACCTGGGGCTGGACCCTTTGGTGGTGGACGCAGGGGTGAAGACCGGCGTGCGCATCCTGTACGAAAACCCCAGGGCGGTTGGTGCTGACCGCATCGTGGATGCAGCAGCAGTCCAACGCCTGTACGGAGGCCCTGCCTGCGTGGTCGATTTCGGCACCGCTACCACCTTCGACGGTATCTCAGCCCAGGGTGAATACCTGGGCGGCGCGATCGCCCCAGGGATCGATATCGCCGCCGAAGCGCTCTTCCTGCGTACAGCCAAGCTGCCACGGGTTGACCTGCAGCGCCCTCCGGCTGCTATCGGTCGCAATACCACCCACGCTATGCAGTCCGGTCTGATCTTCGGCTACGTCGCGCTGGTGGAAGGCATGGTCGCCCGTTTCCGCAAGGAGCTGGGTCCTGAGATGAAAGTGATTGGCACGGGCGGTCTGACTGAGGTTATCGCCCGTGAAACCACGGTCATCCAGATCATCGCTCCCTGGCTAACCCTGGAAGGGCTGCGCATCGTCTGGGACCTGAACCGTTAGTTTTCCAGGAGATGCCACACACTTCTAAAGTGCGCAGCACCAAAATAAGCATCATGAAGACGATTGTACTGCCCGCAGACGAACCACATGCGCTTCAAATGGCTTACGACCTGCTGTTGCAAGGGAGCCTGGTGGTCTTCCCTACCGACACCGTATACGGTGTCGGGGCACTGGCGCATAACCCGTCTGGTATCCAGCAGCTTTACAATGTCAAGGGGCGCCAGAGCGCAAAGGCTATCCCCATCCTGCTCGGCGACCGGGCCGACCTGCCCAGGGTTGCATCCACGATCGACGCACGCGTCCAGCGCCTGGCGGAGCGTTTCTGGCCTGGAGCACTGACTCTGGTCGTGCCCCGCCACCCATCCCTGCCTGAAGTCCTGTCTCCTTATCCAACCGTAGGCGTGCGCGTCCCGGACCACCCGCTTGCACTGGCACTGCTCAAACTCAGCGGGCCGCTGGCAGCCACTTCTGCAAACCTGTCCGAACGTCCCAGCACGACCACCCTCAAAGAAGTTCTGGATCAGCTCTCCGGCAGAGTGCCGCTCGTCCTGGATGGGGGCCGCACGCCGGGTGGGGTATCTTCTACCGTCGTAGATTGCAGCCAGGAGGAGCTGGTGGTCCTGCGCCAGGGACCTTTATCGCTGGAACAGCTGCTGCATGCCTTGTAAAGGCCCTTGTTAAGGCACGATCTCTCACTAAACTATTATCTGACCTTCAGGTTCCCTTCAGGTATATATGTAAAATAGTAAGTGCATTCTCCTCACTCAAAAACTGCGCTAAGGAGCTAGTTGCCAGGACTTCTCCAAAGCGCAGTTTTGTTTTTCAGTTAAGATTAGACGTTACGCATTAGGCGGGATGAGCAGCATCTCCAAGTCTTCGCTTGCGGTTGATGAATCGCGATTTCAGGGTGTCTTCAATATCAGCTTCGGTAGAAGCTGAAGTGATAAACCTCATACCTTTGCACGCCTCTTATCGCTGCCCTGGCTGCGGTTGTGCGCTGCCAGCGCAGCTCCCACAATCCCAGCTTCATTGAGCAAGGCAGCCGGCAAGACCTGTGCTTCTACACTCAGGTAATGGAAGAACTTATCGTGCTTCTTTGCCACCCCTCCCCCCAGGATGATCAGGTCAGGCCAGAGCAGGCGCTCCAGGCTCAGCAGGTACTCATCCAACCGCATCGCCCACTGCTTCCAGGATAATTTCTCCTGCTTGCGGGCGGCATCAGAGGCGCGTGACTCCGCATCAATACAATCGATTTCGATATGCCCGAACTCGGTGTTCGGCAGCAGGTGTCCATCGGTGAACACTGCCGTGCCCAATCCTGTGCCGACCGTGACCACCAGCACCACCCCCTGCTGGTCACGCCCGGCACCATAGGTCATCTCTGCCAGACCGGCTGCATCGGCATCATTGATCACATAGGTTGGGCAGCCAGTAGTCTCGAACAGCAGGTCGGAGAGCTGCGTGCCGATCCATTTATTATGAATATTGGCTGCCGACCTCACCACCCCATTTCGGATAACCGCCGGGAAACCTACCCCCAGCGGACCCTGCCAATCAAATCGCCTGACGATCTTTTGCACCACCTCTGCCATCGGCCGCGGTTTGGCGCTCTCAGGGGTAGGTATCCGATAACGAGTCGCCAGCAGATCCCCGGTTTCCAGGTCAACCGGCGCGCCCTTGATGCCAGACCCGCCGATATCGATTCCCAACACCTGCATCCAACTGCCTCCTTTTTTGTACAACCTGGCGTTAGAAAGATCCCAGTGAGCGATCCAATTATCTCACACAGGCGGCAAAGCCTCAATTCTCAACCGGGCATATGGCATCTGCCTCGATCTCGACCAGCATCTGCGGGTCGATCAATGCGCTCACCTCAACCATGGTCGTTGCCGGTGGATGGTTAGCGAACAGCTCACCGTGCGCGCGGCCGTATTCCTGCCAGCGCGAGATATCGGTGACGTAGATGCGCGTACGCACCACGCAGCTCAGGTCCGCACCTAGTGCATAGAGTGCCTTCTCGATGATCTCGAAGCAGCGTCTGGTCTGGGTGTAAGCATCGCCAGGGGCGAAGCAGCCGCCGTCCTCGTCTACCGGAGCTGTCCCGGTCACGAATATGTGCTCGCCAGCCCGCAGTGCCCGGCAGTAGCCCACCCGGGTTTCCCAGGGAGCACCTGAATAAGTGCGCTTGAATTCGATTGTCATGTTATACCTCTCCTGCCGCCAGCCTGCACCCTGCTGGTTCAGGTCAGCAGGCGCCAGATCTGCGCCACGAAGAATGTGATGATGAAGCCCAACCCCAGCGGCAGCAGGGCAGCCAGTGCAGTCCACTTGCGGCTGCCGGTCTCTTTATACATGGTGTACAGCGTCGTGCTGCACGGGTTGTGTACCAAGCTGAACAACATCAGGTTGACCGCAGTAAGCAGTGTCCAGCCCCCGGCAACCAGCACGCTGCGGACGGCGCTCTCCGAATCGAGCTCGAACATGACCCCGGCACCCCCGCCGACCCCGCTTACGCCGGCAACCAGCACAGTCAGCATCAGGATCGTTGGGACGACGATCTCGTTGGCAGGGATGGCGACAATATAGGCTACCAGGATGATCCCGTTTAGACCGATCAGCAGCCCCAGCGGGTTGAGGATATCGATCATATACTCGGCGATGCTTACACCGCCAATATGCACGTTAGAGATCAGCCAGATTACAGCTCCAGCCGGAAGGGCAAAAACCACTGCCCGCCACAAGACATAGCTCGTGCGGTCGATGAGCGAGGTGTAGATGGTCTGCCAGACCCGCGGCGGTCGATAGGGGGGCAGCTCCATGCTGAAGGTCGATACCTCGCCGCGCAGCACCGTGCGAGACAGACCCCAAGATAGAGCAAAAGTCAGCAGGACCCCCAACATTGCGATCCCAACCACAGCCATAGCAGAGACGAAACCAGCCAGGTGAGCCGGAACCAGCATCCCGATGAAGATGGTGGCGATCAGGATCTGGGTGGGCCAGCGACCATTACACAAGGCGAAATTGTTGGTCAGCATGGCGATCAACCGCTCGCGCGGCGAGTCGATGATGCGGGTTGCGATGATACCAGCAGCATTGCAGCCGAAACCCATCATCATGCTCAAGGACTGTTTGCCGTGCGCACCGGTCTTCTTGAAGATATTATCCAGGTTAAAAGCCATACGCGGCAGGTAGCCAAAATCCTCCAGCAGGGTGAACAGTGGGAAGAAGATCGCCATGGGCGGCAGCATCACGCTGACCACCCAGGCAGTCGCCAGGTACATGCCATCGATCAGCAAACCGCTCAGCCACCAGGGCAAACCGACCGTATCAGCCAGGCGGTGCAGCGCCGGGTATATCGTGTCGATCAGCAGCGTTGCCAACCAGGCGGAGGGGATATTCGCCCCAACGATCGTGATCCAGAATACCAATGTGAATAAGGCAATCATCAGCGGGAAGCCCCATATCCGGCTGGTAACCGCCCGGTCGATCGTGCGGTCCAGGTCAAACTTCGGCTGCTCGCCGGGTCTGGTAACTGCCCGGTCTGCGATGCGAGCCGCATCCTCATACAGCGCTTCCATCAGCTTCTCGTGGAAATCAGGGCCTATTTCCCAGCGCAGCGCCTGGGCGGTAGCCAGGATATCTTCTGGACCGGCAGTTGTTTGAGAGTTCATCAAGCCGCCTCCAGTTTCAAGTCCAGGTCCGGGGTTCTCTGCTCCAACTCGCCGCGGCTCAGATCGCCCAGCTCGCCCTTGCGCAGAGCTTCGATAATCTCCTCATCACCATCAAGGAGGCGCAGAGCCACCCAGCGGGCATTGGGCACACCGGGAAAGAGCGTCTCGATCTGCCCTACAAGCTGGGCAACCGCCTGCCTCAGCTCGGGTGGTTCGTTCTGCAGGCGATGCGGTCTGCCGGAGATCTGCCCGGAGGCGACTTCGCCCACCATCTGCAGCAGCTCCTTCAGACCCTCTCCCTGGCGGGCAGCAGTGGGCACCACCGGCACCCCAAGGTCGCGCGCCAGACGGCGGTGGTCAATCTGCAGTTCATATCGCCGGGCTTCATCCATCAGGTTTAAGCACACCACCGCCCGGTCGGTGATCTCCAGCACCTGCAAGACCAGATTAAGATTGCGCTCGAGACGGGTGGAGTCGACCACCACGATGGTGACATCCGGCTGCCCGAACAGGATAAAATTGCGGGCGATCTCTTCGTCCAGACTGGTAGCCAAGAGTGAATATGTGCCTGGCAGATCAACCAGCTTGTAGCGGCTGCCGCCATATTCGAATCCACCCTCTGCACGGGATACTGTTTTGCCCGGCCAGTTGCCGGTATGCTGGCGCAGACCGGTAAGGGCGTTGAAAACCGTGCTTTTTCCCGTATTCGGGTTGCCTGCCAGCCCCACCACATAGTCCCAATCCTGCATATCCACGCCCAGCTTGAGCAGATTGGCTGCGTTGTGCGCCGGGCAGGTCTCACATGCAGACTGGTGATTAACATCAGGTTGAGCTTTCACGAAGCTGCCTCCTTGACACGTTGAATATTTATGAAATCTGCCTGTTCGTCTCGCAGGGCAATCAATGCGCCGCGCACGCGGTACGCAGTTGGGTCACCTGAAGGGCTGTCCATTTCTGCCTTGACCAGGGTGCCGGGCAGGATACCAAGATCGAGCATGCGCCTGCGCTCAGGCCCGCGGCAGCCCGGCGAGATATTGATCACCGTACCGCTCTGGCCCGGTCTAAGGGCGCTTAACGGCTCGGCTCCGGCAGGCAGCGCGGCTTCCATCTTCGGGGAGGGCAGAACAGAGATATTCGCCGCCACCAGCGGCGCCAACAGATGTTCGTCGTTATTGGCCCAGAAGCGGATCCGCTGTGGTGCAGCCTCGATCACCCGCACCTCCATGCCTGGGTACAACCCCTCTGCCAGGATTTGCGCATAAACGGCTTCGGGCTCATCTTCGATGTGGACGATGCGCGCCGGTTGATCAACATCCAGGGCTGTCAGCGGTCGCCCCCCATGCGGCTTCATCTCTCCCGCCGCAGTTGGGATGGGGTCACCATGCGGGTCGTAGGCAGGGTTGCCCAACTGTGCCGACAGGGCATCTGCCCGGTCTTTCGTAAGCATATGCTCGTAGTAATCTGCCTGACCATGCCACTCAGCCTCGCGGTAGCCGGTCTCTTCTGCCAGATATCGCTCCCATAGGCGGTGGGCGCGGATAATGTGCAGGGCGTAATCTTGCCCGGTTGGGGTAAGGCGCAGCTCTCCGTTCGATAGAGCGACCAGACCCTGCTTTTCCATGCTGTCCATCAGCTCTGCTGCCCGGTTGACGCTGATCCCCAACTCCCCTGCCACACTCTGCAGATTCGGGTGCTGACCTTTTACCGCAGTTTTGTGCAGATGCTTCAGGGCATCCTCCAGCAGGACCCGGTTCGACATACGCCGTACCTGCCGCCAGCGGCTGACCAACCCGCTATCCGGCCAGAACAGCAGCATCAGGATTGCCAGCAGGAACACGCCTATTAATAATGCACTCAAAGGACTCGCCATATTCATCCCTTCAATGTTTATTCCAACTCGACGAATATCTGACGGGTTACACGTGGCCCGAGCACGATCTGGCTGTCCCCCCCGGAGATATCCAGACTCAGGTTGCCATCGAACCCCGAGTAATCTACGACACAAAGGTGTGCCTGTGGCACCAGACCGATACCCAGCAGGTAGCGCAGCAGCTGCGGGTCTTCATCCTCGACCCGTTGGACGATCGCCTGCTGGCCCATCCGCAAGTCCGCAAGCCGCATCCAGGTATCAGGCTTGATCTGCAGATCACGGGTGGGAATCGGGTCGCCATGCGGGTCGTGCAGAGGGTCACCCAGCACCTGGGCAATGCGCTCCTCGAAATCCTCAGAGATCACATGTTCCAGCCGGTCAGCTTCGGCGTGCACTTCATCCCATGTATAGCCCAGCCTCTCGTGAAGATACAGCTCCAGCAAGCGGTGGTGGCGGATCAGCTCAAGTGCCACACGCTCCCCTTCCGGGGTGAGCGCCACCCCACGGTGCTTGTGGTAGTCCAGCAGTGGGGGATCGTTGGCTGCCAGACGCTTGAGCATGCCAGTCACAGATCCCGGTTTCACCCCCATGCGCTGGGAGATCTGGTTGGTGGAAGCCCTCCCATGATCCAGGGTGAGGTCATAGATGGCTTTCAAATAGTCTTCTACAGATTGGGTCAGGTTATCGCGCAGCATAATGTTTTTAGGTTAGTCTAAATTTATATTTAGCTAATTGTATTGTATACCCCGGCCTCTGTCGAGTGACAAATTTCCTGCATTAACAGTGATGTTCGCCGGCAGCAGACCCCGGTAGACCTGTCAGAAACCAGCCAGGATCAGCGGCGTAGCAGAGACCCCCAACCCCCAGCAAGCCTCCTAAGGTCAGTCTCCACCAGGGAAGTGCCACGATGCGCTCCTTGCCGGAAAGCTGTTTGGCATAAGGCTGTAACTTCGGATAATCGGCCAGGCTGGCTTTCCCTGCCAGCAGGAGCACATCGCCAACCGAGTAGATCAATGCTCCGGCTACTGCCAGCAGCCCGGTAAGTTGAACGGTAAACAATGAAGCAGGGGACATCTATGCACCTTATAGTTCTTTTTGCAGACTGAGGCTGGAGAATCTCGGCAGATAGCGCCCGGTATGCTGCATATAGGCTCGATATTCGTCTCCAAAACGCTCGACCAGGCGACCCTCTTCAAGCGGTGTGCGCATGGAAATCGGGATGATGCCGAGCACCAGCACCAAGGCGATGAACCAGTTCGCCGCCAGCAGACTTAATCCTACGAATAAGAGAAAGGCCACCGTATACAGCGGGTGCCGCACCCAGCGGTAGGGACCATGAGTCACCAATGTGTGCTCCTGGCGTGTGACCACGGTGGGCGTGACGTTCTTCCCCAGGCTGCTGAATACCCAGTAGATCAGCGGCACACAGACCAGCATGATGCCGGCCCCAACCCAGCGCAGCCAGTAAGGCAGCGGCAGCTGAGACCATGCCATCCAGGCCGGGTTGATCAGGTAAGCAAAGGCGGATAACCACAACAGCAGGCCGAGGATGCGGCGCAGGTTGAGGATCAGCGATCCCTCTTCCTTGACATCGATCTCGTCCTCCGTCTGGTTCGCCTTACGGCGGTAATAGATCGAGACCGAGAAGCCAGAGAGCAGCAGAACTACTGCTGTAATTTGAAAAACACGTTCCATATCCATATCTACCATCCTTTCGTGCTCATTTTATCAACAGACCGGTCACCCAAAGAACCAACATGCCCGTGACGATGCCGGAAAAAACCGTAAAAGGCATTGGCTGGCGGGTGGTGTCCTTCTGGATCAGTTTGGCGATCTCGTACACAACCTGGAAGACTGCCCCGGTACCAACCGCCAGGAATAGCACCGCCATTGTTGGAGATGGGGAGAAGCCGCCGATCCAGGCGCCCAGAATCGCCGGCGCACCTCCAACCAGACCCATCAAGACCAGGTTCTTTACCCCGGGCCTGTCGCGCAGCACCGGGGCGATGATCCCCAGGCCCTCAGTGATATTCTGGACGATAAATCCGACCACCAGGAACGCGCCGAGAGCCACCTCTCCTAAACTGTAAGCCGCACCGATAGCCAGACCCTCACCCAGGTTATGCAGGCCGATCCCTACCGCGATCATATATGCCAGTGTCAGGCGCTGTTCGACTTCGCTGCGTCCCGTACCGACCTGGTGCCGGGAGATCGCATCCAGCAGGAAGAAAGTCGCTACCACGCCAATCCCTACCAACCCTACACCCTGAAAGGGGCCGGGGACTGAATGGGTCAGCTCCAGCGCTTCGGACAGCGTATCGAGACCCAGGAAAACCAGCAGGCCCGCGGTGAGCGCCAGCAAGAAGGTCATCGCACGCCGTCCCAGCTGGCGTAATGCCGGGAACCACAACAAGCCCAGATAGACCGGGATGATGCCTACGTAGATACCAATCAGGGTCAGGCTCCAGAAGGTGCTGGCGCGCGGCTGGGGAGTGGCGAACGCCACCGGGATTTCCACATCGAATGGAATCGCATTACTGGTGAACAATGTGATCCCGTAAGCCTCTCCCTCCGACCACATATAGTCCAGATGGACGGTGGCTTTTCCCAGACGAGGGATGGCTGCATCAGGCGTTACACTTGCCTGCCAGACGGCATCATTGATGATCACCTGGGCTATGGTCAGCTCATTGGGGCTGGCATTGCGAACATGGATTTCGATATGTCCTGGTGTCAGAACTGTGCGCTCGATCGACAACGATTCAATCGGGGCCGGTGCTGAGAGATTAAGCCCGCCGCGGTTATTGAGAAACAAGGCGATTACGCCCCCCAACAAAACCAACGGCAGGACCAGCAGGACAGCCGTAGTGAGGTTGAATGCCGACGATTTCGATTTGGGTTCTGTCTGGTCAGCCATATACCACCTCCTTACTCCACAACTTCGAAGTTGCCGGTCCAACCCAATTCGGCGAACTCGGTGTTGTGGGCATGGAACATGTAGAGTCCCGGGAACTTATAGCTGAACTCCAGGATGCCGCGCTGTGCCTGAGTCTGCATGATGGTATCTGTGAATTCGATGGGCGTGAGGCTGGTCCCGGTTGGATAGTAGTGAAAGAAATTGGCGTGCAGGTGAAAGGAATTGATCAGGTCGAATTCCAGGATATTGACCAGGTAAACGCGCACTTTCTCACCGACCTTAATGCGGATGGGGTGCTTCCCGTAATGGAAAGGGATCGTATTAGCGGCGTAGAAATCGTTCACATCATCGAAATCGACATCGAAACCGTTCATCACCATGACCATCTCGTGATCTACCGGTGGGCGGCCTTCCTTTGGATCGATAATAAAGGCTCCATAGAGGCCTTTGGCGATATGGCGTGCCAGCGGAAATGCATGGCAGTGGTAAAGGTGCAGGCCAAAAGGCTCTGCGTCGAACTCATAAGTAAAGGTTTCACCAGGTTCGATCACCCCCGGACCGGTTCCCGGCACACCATCCATCTCCGCCGAGTGGATGCCGTGGAAGTGCATGGTATGCCCATGCGAGCTGCCGTTGCTGAAATGGACGCGGATGCGGTCGCCTTCCGTGCAGCGGATCGTAGGACCAGGTATACGCCCATTGTAGGTCCAGGCAGCGTACTCGATGCCTGGGACGACCTCAATGTTCCGGTTGTATGAAGCGATAAAGTATTCGCGTAAAGTCTGGCCGTTCTCCAGGGTGGATACTTGGCCGTAATCGAAGTCGGTCAGAATATCGGTTGGATTGAAGCCATTCTTCTCATGATCCACCTCGCCCACGACTCCGGGCATGCCTTGATGACCTCCTTGCTCAGACTGCTTCAGAGGGGCCGCCATGGTCTCTTTCACCGCCAGGCCAGTAGCTGCAGCGCCGAAGGCGCCCAGCAGACTCAAGGCGCTCGTTTTGATAAATGATCGTCGGGATACCTTCATCTTCATTAATTCACCTCACCAGTGATCCTATGTACGCTGTCTATCCGATGAAATACTACAAAAGTGCGTGCGACAGCCAATAAATTTAGTTGAACCTAAATCTTATTTTAGCCTAAAAATAGAGTTTGTCAAGTGGGTAATGTTGGGCATTTATGTCTATTAAGTCGTGATTTCAAACAAATTTATGCGGCACCAGGCCTGTTCCCGTCACTTTACATTGACAACCACAGTCCAAACCCGTAAAATCATCCTTGAACCCCTGCGCAATAATTACAGCTTTTTCAGTTCGGTCATTCAAATCCAAGCCAAAGGAGAGAACGATGGACAAACCAGCCGCAGATCAGAAGCAGATGGATGGCGATGTGTATTACCCCGCGCCGGAAGTGGTCGCCGGCGCTCATATAAAGGATTACGAAACGCTATACAAACGCTCGATCGATGATCCGGAAGGTTTCTGGGGCGAGTGCGCTGAGGAGCTGGGTTGGTACAAGAAATGGGACAAGGTGCTGGATAACAGCGATGCCCCGTTCTTCAAATGGTTTGTGGGCGGCAAGACCAATATCATACACAACGCCCTTGACCGCCACCTGAAGACCTACCGGAAGAACAAGCTGGCTTTGATCTGGGAGGGCGAGCCTGGCGATACGCGCACATATTCTTACCATGCCCTGAACCGTGAGGTGTGCAAGTTTGCCAACGTGCTGCGCAGCATGGGCGTGCGTAAGGGCGATATCGTCACCATCTATATGCCACGCATTCCTGAGCAGATGATTGCCATGCTGGCATGTGCCAAGGTAGGCGCGGCGCACAGTGTGGTATATGGCGGTTTCAGCGTGGAAGCGCTGGCTGAGCGCATCCAGGATGCCGAGAGCCGCCTGCTGATTACTGCCGACGGCGGCTGGCTGCGCGGCAAGATCGTTGCCCTGAAAGATATCGCCGACGAAGCCATAGCCCGCCAGGGTACGATCGAGAGTGTGATCGTGGTCAAGCGCACCGGGCAGGATATCTATATGGAAGCCGGGCGCGACTACTGGTACGATGACTTGATGAGCCTGCCGATCGCCAACAGCCCTTCCAGCCCAACGGAGGAGATGGACGCTGAAGACCCGCTCTTCATCTTGTACACTTCCGGAACCACCGGGCGTCCCAAAGGCGTGGTCCACACCCATGGCGGCTACATGGTCTATATCTACACCACCCTGAAATACGTCTTCGATCTGAAGGACGATGACCGCTGGTGGTGCGCCGCTGATCCCGGCTGGGTTACCGGTCACAGCTACATCGTCTATTCCCCACTGATCAACGGCGCAACTAGCTTTATGTACGAAGGAGCGCCCAACCATCCCTACCCTAACCGCTGGTGGCGGATGGTCGAGCACTACGGCATCAGCATCCTGTACACCGCCCCAACAGCTATCCGCGGGCTGATGCGCTTTGGCGATGCCTGGGCTAAGCGCCACGACCTGAGCAGCCTGCGCCTGCTGGGCAGCGTGGGCGAGCCGATCAACCCGGAGGCCTGGAAATGGTATTACACCGTGATCGGCGGCGAGCGCTGCCCGATCATGGATACCTGGTGGCAGACCGAGACCGGTGGCTTTATGATCTCACCCCTGCCGGTCACCCCGCTCAAACCCGGCTCTGCCACACGCCCGCTATTTGGCATCGAGGCCGATGTGGTCGATGACGATGGGAAACCGGTGGCTGAAGGAGATGAAGGCTACCTGGTGATAAAGAAGCCCTGGCCGGGCATGCTACGCACCATATTAAATGACCCGGACCGATACAAGGAGCAGTATTGGAGCAAATTCGGGAATATGTACCAGGCAGGCGACTCAGCCCGCAAGGATAAGGATGGCTATATCTGGGTCATTGGACGCATGGATGATGTAATCAAGGTCAGCGGCTACCGGTTGGGTACAGCCGAAGTAGAAAGCGCCCTGGTCAGCCATTCTGCTGTGGCGGAGGCGGCTGCCATCGGTCTGCCGCACGAACTGAAAGGCAACGCTATCCACGCTTATGTGATCCTGAATGCCGGTATGGAGAAGAGCGACAAGCTGGCAGAAGAGCTGCGCCAGCACGTGGGGCACGAGATCGGCCCGATCGCCCGCCCGGAGGATGTCACTTTCGTCGACAGCCTGCCCAAGACGCGCTCGGGCAAGATCATGCGGCGGCTGCTGAAGGCACGTGCCTTAGGTTTGCCAGAGGGGGATAAGAGCACCCTGGAGGAGTGAGGACCCATTGAATGAAAGTGGGTTTGCGGAAGCCATCCTGGCTTCCGCAAACCCACTCAACCTGTACACTAACGCTACACTACCTACGTCTCTCTAAGGCTCTCTTGCACTCGGATTTGAGTATCGTCGATGACCGCCTGTCTTATGGCAGGGTCTCGGATGACCTCAGCTCGACCTGCTACGTAAAATTCCTGGCCTTCTCCTCCTGGTAACGGAAATGCCTGCATTGCATATCTGCCATCTCGTTTGAGATCGGCGCATTTTGGAGATTCCGTAGGTATGAGTATGTATAGGTGACCATTGGAGATTACCAGGCTGACCGGATGCAGGCGAGGGGCGCCATCCTTTCGTAAAGTGGCAAGAAAGGCAAACCCAATACGAGACTGAAAGAGCATTTGCTTACCGATATTTGCCAGTTCAGGCTCGCTGGCTGCGAAATCACCCCAGGTTTCCAACACCCCTCCCCACCTACACTTCTGCCAGCCTGTCCACCCGCTTGCGCACCAGCCAAAGCGGCACGATTGCCGCGACCAGGCACACCGTCCCGCCCAGCACCAGGCCGACCAGCTGACCGGCAGCTTCCGGACCACCGAACACACCGACCAGCAGCGAGGGACCGAAGAACAGCACCAAGCTGACTCCTAGGAAAGCCACGCTGGCTAGCGTCCCGAGACACCCAACGCCCCCCTGTGATATTTTGCGCGGGTCCTCCCAATCGAATTTCGCCCCCCGCACGCCAAAAGCCAGGTTCAGTCCGGCTGTACCTGCAATGGTCAGGGCAACCACCAGCAGGCTGAATACCAGAATTCCCGAGCTGGTTCGCTGCACCAGAGAGATGATCACCAGGAACCCTACTCCCAGCGCCAGGGTAGGCAGATAGGCTACCAGATATTTAGAAACGATTAGTTTCACCCGGCTGACCGGTGCGGCCTTCAGCAGCCAGTAGTTCTTCCCCTCCATCGAGAAACCCATCATTGCCAGACGTGAGAGCAGCGACCAGCTCACAAACAGAGCGATGCCAACATTGCCGTAGACCAGCAGGTTGCTCAGCACTTCCATAAACACCTGCGGCGCTTCCCCACGCCCGGCAGGCGGCTCGCCGCCGCGGCGCACCAGCATAAATGCGTAGACGATCCCCAGGATGAGCGGCGTAACCAACTGCGACATGCTGCGCAGGTCCCTGCGCAGCACCAGATAATCTTTACCGATGATGCCCCGAACCGCAGGCGGCACAACCCGCTCGACCAAGGATGCCAGACCGCTGCCACCCAACATCGCTCTGCCGGGTGAGCGGGCGGCTTTCTTTTTCTTCGTCACGCTGACCTGCACCCTTGCCCAGCCGGAAAAATACAACCGCTCTGCAGTGACCAGGGAAAGGGCAAATACCCCAACGGTAAGTACCAAGGTGAGCAAGACCAAACCGACTCCGCTCAACCAGCGTCCCTCGCCGATGTCTACCAGACCGCGCCCCGCCCAGGACAATGGCGACCAGGGATTATTGAAGCGTGTCAGCATGCTCAATACCTGCGTTGCCTGGTCGCTGGAAACATCAGCATAGTTCAAGAACTGCCCGGACTGGGAGCAGGTGAATGAAAAGATTGCCACGACGAAACCAAGCACCTCGGCCACTCGGCGTGCAGGGACGATGCGCACGATAGCCATCACCAGCAGGCTTGCCATTCCAGATGCAGCCAGAGCCAGCAGTGCCAGTTCGACCAGCACTAGGGGATAGTACAGGATATTGAACCCCCCTGAAGCACCCAGACCATACAATACCGGCAGACCGAACAGCAATATCAACCCAAAGTTAGGCAAAATAGCCTGAAGCATCTTGGCAATGAAGACCGCCCGGACAGGCACCGGGGCGCTGATCAGGAAATCCATATCACCGGCCAGGTACAGCGCCTGCAGCAGCACGCCAAAACTGGTCACCAGGATGCCGATGAACGCTGCCGTCACGACCAGCACCGGCACACTGGCCAGCAGCTGCCCAACATCACCCACAAACTCCCCCAGTTGGGGAGAGCGTAAAAAACCGAGCAGCAGCCAGCTCAACCAGAATGCAAACGCCAACCCACCTAAGACCAGCAGCAGCAGAACAAACATGCCGATCTTGCCGCGCAGCCTGGCGCGCCGGAAGCTGCTGTACAAAATAACCCAGCGCAGCCGCATCAGCTTGATCACATAACGCCAGATGCTCGAGCCAGGCTGCACACCTGCCAGACCAATAACGCTCATTGCAGTACCTCGGCGATCTCGGCATACTCAGCGCCGCCGGTCAGACCCAGGAAAATATCCTCCAGACTGGTCTCACCCTTGCCCATGGCGCGCAGTTCATCCATCGTACCGACTGCGATCAATTCCCCTTTGTTGATGATGCCGATCCGGTCGCACATGCGCTCGGCGATCTCCAGGATATGGGTTGAGAGGAGAACCGCCGCGCCGCGATCTGCTAACTGGCGCAGCATGTCTTTGATCAGGCGCGCCGAGCGCGGATCAAGCCCTACCGTCGGCTCGTCGAGCACCAGCACCTTCGGGTCGTGCAGCAGCGCAGCAGCCAGGACGGTCTTCTGCTGCATGCCGTGACTGTAGGAGTCGATCGGATCATCGCCTGCCTGGGACAGATCAAACAGCCGTAGAAGCTCCTCGCTGCGCCGTTCAACCCGCTGGCGATCCATTTCATACAGGTCACCTACGAAGCGCAGCAGTTCCCTCCCTGAGAGCTTGGGGTACAGGTTCGGCGTATCCGGCACGAAGCCGCAAGCCGCTTTGGCGAGCATAGGCTGCGCCAGAACGTCGTAGCCGGCAACCTTCACCAGACCGGAGGTGGGCTGCAGCAGACCCACGATCATCTTGATGGTGGTTGTTTTTCCGGCACCATTCGGCCCCAGGAAACCGAACACCTCCCCACCATATACTTCGAAGCTGACATTATCCACGGCAATTTTATCGCCGTACCGCTTGACAAGGTTTTGTGTTTCAATCAGGGTGGAGTTGAAGCTGTTGTCCAAATCAATTACTCCATTTGCCGGATATCTGCCGGCACCTATATATTATTCGTTCAAGGATAATTATACACTTTGCCCTGCTCCCCTTAAATATATAGGTGGTGTATTATCCGGCGGCTACACTGCCGGATAATACACCACCTGGATGAAAAACAACCCATCATCCCATTGCTGCTTGCAGCTCCTCAACCGCCTCCATTTCAATGTCGTGAATTCGCATCACATGCCGGCTGATATCCGCGCGCATCGCGATCACTCCGGCATCATCCATAGCGAAGCTTTCCGAGACCTGCGCCTTGATCTCCGCCAGCCGGGCGGTCACCTGCTGGATATCGTCCAATGCGGCGCTGCCCTGTTCCAGGAACAGCCGGTGACGGCGCAGCATGAGCTGCCGTGTCTCAGCCAGCTCTGCCACATCATCCGGCAGCAGGGCTGTCGAGAGCTCATCCCAGGCCCGGGCGCTATCCCGGAACATTTCGGCGACCTGCTGCAGTGCCAGTTTGCCCAATATCTGGCTGGCTTCTTCCAGGAAGATCGCGTATAGATCCCGCTCGGCATGACCATCGTTACCAAAAGTGTTGATATGGTTGAACGCCCAGGTCAGCCCAGAGTACATCTTCCCCCCAGCGGGGAACTCTTTCTCCCAGCTCAATCGCGCTTTCGGATTGGTGAGCAGTTCCGACCACCAGCGGTAAGCTGCCAGTCCGAAGTTATTCTTGGAGCCCTTCGGTGGGGCTTCGGTGAACAGCTTTATGCAGTCCCAGATACCCTTACGAACTGCTGCCGGCAGCTTATCTGGATCTGGCGGCTCCAGCGTGATCAGCCGATTCTTAAACTTCTTGACCCGTCCGCGGGCTGCGTCCAGTTCATCAGGAGTAACACGAAGAGGTACACTCGACCGGTCGGCGATCCACGCCTGACCGGCATCCCGATCATAGCCGTAAACCACAACCGGCTGCATCCCCCACATACCTTCATCATGAGGCAGGGCATTGTACGGCAGGCTGAACATATCCGCCCAGACGATCGCCGGGAGACCTTCTGCAAGCGTCTCCTCCAGATTCTTCACACCGGTTTCCGATATTCCGGTCTGCTTCACGTTCTGCACCACACCCAACCGCCCCAGCATCGTATCCCAGGGGTCGAATGTATTGCGGGTCAGGATGTTCGCCATCGGGTCATACCCCTCATATGCGAATGAGAAGTAGCCCATCACAATCCCGCCGCTGACGCCCATCAGCAGTGCTTCCGAATAGGGTCGCCCGGTGTGGGGGGCGGTTACCCCCCGGTATGCATAATAGTTGCTTACACTGCCGGTCTCCCAATGCCGGCCGAGAAATTGATCGTAATCTTTGAGTACCGTCACCTTATACCTCCTCATATGCGTATGTCATCTAATCGCTGGGTAGTCCATTGAGTGACTGCGCCATTCTGCTTCCCATATTCATTATAGCGATAAACGCAGCCAGGATAAAACAAAGCGACATAGTATACAAAATTCGTCCTGGTATATTGCGCTGTATCTTTTCTCCGGTTGACCATCTGGTTACTCTGTGGCATAATCTCGCCCATAAAACAGCAAGGGCAGCGATGGAAACGAGTAAGCTCGGCATGATCTGCCAGCGACCCCGGGAAATGGTGCGAGCCGGGGCTGACCAGCGGGCTGAAAATCAATCCGGAGCCGCAAGTTGAACAGCGAAGGGATCAGGAAACAGGCAAACAGGGAATCAGGGAATGGATATTGTTCAACCTGATCACCTTATCGCCCAATCCCTGATTACCTTTCCTTAGTAAATGCGCCGGTCTCGCCAGCCGTTATCCATGGCGGGGTGTTCTGGCTTTCAGCAGCCAGCTATCAGATTGACAATGTTGTGATCTGAGCGCTGACAGCTCTTACGCCCAACTGAGGTGCCCGCCAGGCGGGAACCAGGGTGGTACCGCGGGTATCGCGCAATATTTGCTCCCGTCCCTGATTTGGGATGGGAGTTTTGTTATTCAGGCAATTAGGAATAAGGAATTTGGTTATCAGGATTTCAAGACTGAAAATACCATTCACAACGATATCGAGCCCTATTCACCTGATACCTTATCACCTGATATCTACCATTTAGGAGAACCCATGTCCTTCGAAGAAATCCCAGCCAATGTCGACTTCCCAACTCAGGAGCAAGAGCTGCTAGAGTTCTGGGAAAGTACGGACGCCTTTCGAAAGCTGTGTGAGCTGCACAAAGAGGACCCACCCTGGTCGTTCATCGACGGACCGATCACGGCCAACAACCCGATGGGGGCGCATCATGGCTGGGGACGCACCTATAAGGATCTTTTCCAGCGCTTCTGGACGATGCGCGGCCGCAAGCTGCGCTACCAGAATGGGTTCGACTGCCAGGGTCTGTGGGTCGAGGTAGAAGTCGAAAAGGAGATGGGCTTCAAGAGCAAGAAGGATATCGAAGACTACGGTCTCGAACAATTTGTGCGCAAATGCAAGGCGCGCGTCCTGCGCTATGCGGCTGTGCAGACCGAGCAGTCCATTCGCCTTGGCTACTGGATGGACTGGAACTACCCTGACCACCTGCGCTGGCTTGCGGAGAAGTTGATGGAAGACCCATCCCAGTCCGTGACGGTACAAGGACCCTCTGGACCGGTCACCGATACGCTGGAACAGATCGTCGGTCGGCTGGGGCTGCCTGAGCTGGGCGGGAGCTATTTCACTTTCTCGAACGAAAATAACTACATGATCTGGACCATGCTGAAAAAGTGCTGGCAGAACGGCTGGTTGTACCGCGGCGCGGACGTGATGCCCTGGTGCCCACGCTGCGCCACTGCAATCAGCCAGCATGAGATCGTCACCGATGGCTACGCCGAACTGACTCACCGTTCTGTCACGCTGCGTTTCCCCCTACGCGAAGCTGTTGTCAGCGGTCAGACCCAACCAGCCCCCACGCCGCGATTGGATAAGGAAACCGGATTGCCAGAATCCCTGCTCATCTGGACGACGACCCCCTGGACACTGACCAGCAACGTGGCAGCTGCCGTCGGTCCAGGCCTGACGTATGTAAAGGTGCGCCAGGGCGAGAATATCCTTTACCTGTCAAAAGGCACCCTGCACATGCTGCGCGGCGATTACCAGGTGCTGGCAGAGCTGCCGGGCAGCCAGATGGTCGGTTGGACCTATGACGGACCGTTCGACGAGCTGCCAGCCGCCCGGCAGGCAGGCGGGCATACCCACCTGACCGAGCTGACCCGCGAGATCGCTCTTAACGCCTTTCAAGCACACCAGGTGATCCCCTGGGAGGAGGTCGGCGAGAGCGAGGGCACCGGCATCGTACATATCGCACCTGGCTGCGGGGCGGAAGACTTCCAGCTAGGCAAAGAGTACGACCTGCCATTTATCGCCCCGCTGGAGGATGAGGGGCATTTCGTCGATGGCTTCGGCTGGCTCAGCGGGCAGCACGTCTCAAATATCTCCACGCCCATCTTCGATGACCTGGAACGCAAAGGGCTGCTGTACCATGTAGAGGCGTATACACATCGCTACCCAACCTGCTGGCGCTGTAAGACCGAGCTGGTCTTCCGCCTGGTCGACGAGTGGTTCATCAGCATGGGTGAAGTTTACGAAAAACCGCGCCAGGAGCTCACCCAGGAAGAGAAAGACCGCAGCCTGCGCTACCAGATGATGGACGTGGTGGACCAGATCAAATGGATCCCGGAGTTTGGTCACGCACGCGAGATGGACTGGCTGCGCAACATGCACGACTGGTTGATCAGCAAGAAACGCTACTGGGGTTTGGCTCTGCCGATTTGGATTTGCGATAACTGCGGGCACTACGACGTGATCGGAGATGAAGTCGAGCTGGAAAAGAGGACGGTCTCCGGCTGGGAAGAATTCAGTGGGCACACTCCCCACCGCCCGTACATCGACAATGTCAAACTCGAGTGCCCGGACTGCCAGGGACGTATGAGCCGTATTGCGGATGTCGGCAATCCCTGGCTGGATGCCGGCGTGGTGTCCTTCAGCACGCTGCGCTACCGCAGCGACCCACAGTACTGGCGCACCTGGTACCCGGCACATTGGATCAGCGAATCTTTTCCCGGGCAGTTCCGCAACTGGTTTTACAGCCTGCTGGCGATGGCAACTGTGATCGACAGCAGCCCGCCCTTTATGGAGAATTTCGGCTACGCCACCCTGCAGGCAGAGGATGGGCGCGCCATGCACAAGTCCTCGGGCAATATGATCGAGTTCAACGAGGCAGCCGACCGCATGGGGGTAGATGTCATGCGCTGGCTGTACTGCGCCCATAAACCGGAGAACGACCTGCTCTTCGGCTACAACCGCGGTGACGAAGCCCGGCGGCGGTTTATCATCCCGCTGTGGAACGTGTACAGCTTCCTCGTCACCTATGCCCGCCTGGATGGCTGGGAACCGGCGCTCACCTCCATAGGAGAGGGCTTTGACCCCGCTCACCCCGAAGGTCCCACACCGCACAGCGATAATCTACTCGACCGCTGGATCATCGCCCGCCTGAACCAGGTGGTGGGCAGAGTCAGACACTCGCTGGCAGAATCCGATCCGTTGGATTCTGCACTGGCGCTGGAAGGTCTGCTGGATGACCTGAGCAATTGGTTTGTGCGCCGCAGCCGGCGGCGCTTCTGGAAGAGCGAGCACGATGATGATAAGAACACGGCTTATGCCACCCTGTACCACATGATGGTTAAGTTCATCCGCGTGCTGGCGCCTTTCATCCCCTTTATGACTGAAACCATGTACCAGAATCTGGTGCGCTCGGTGCATCCGCAGGCCTACGAGAGCGTGCACCACACAATCTGGCCTATGGTGGATGAGACTGCCATCGACAAGGACTTGCTCGAACAGATGGCGCTGGCACGCCAGGTCGCCAGCCTGGGATTGAGCGCCCGTAATACTGCCGGGTTGAAAGTGCGCCAACCGCTGGCGAAAGCCCTGGTCTATGCCGCCGGAAAGCGCCGCCTGACCCCGGAGATGGTCGAGATCGTTACTGACGAGCTGAATGTCAAGGCACTCGAGTTCGTAGATGAAGCCGGAGCGCTGGTGGAGTACAACATCCTACCCGATAACAAGCTGCTTGGGCCGCGCTTTGGGGCACAGTTCCCCCGGGTGCGCGCCGGACTGGCTTCCCTCGACCCGGCGAAGGTTGCAGATGCCGTCGCTGCCGGGCTGCCAATCGCTCTGGACCTGGATGGAGAGATGATCGAGCTGGCACCTGAGGAAGTGCTGATCGAGACTCGCCCTGCGGCAGGTCTGGCAGTTGCCGCCGACAAGCTGGCGACTGTGGCGGTGGATGCCACCCTGACCGCCGAGCTGAAAGCGGAGGGCCTGGCGCGTGAGGTGGTGCGCCGCATCCAATCCATGCGCAAGGAGGCCGGTTTTGATATCGCCGACCGTATCACGACGTATTATGCAGCCGGCGAAGAGCTGAAGTCTGTCTTCCAGACCTGGGGTGAATACATCCAGACAGAGACTCTGACGACCAAGCTGGTGGACGGCCAGCCGCCCGAAGGAGCGTACACAGAGACCCAGCGTGTGGATGGTCAGGAGTTGGTTTTAGGCGTGAAGCGTAATTAAGATGTTCAAACCTGTCTCCCCCAAGCTCAACCTGAACCTGATGGAAGAAGATGTGCTGCGCTTCTGGAGGCGCGAGCACATCTTCGAGAAATCCAGCACCCTGCACCAGGGCAGCCCGGAGTTCGTCTTCTACGAAGGACCGCCCACCGCCAACGGCAAGCCGGGCGTGCATCACGTGCTGGCGCGGGCTTTCAAAGACGTTTTCCCGCGCTACAAGACAATGCGCGGCTACCATGTCGTGCGCCGGGGTGGATGGGATACCCATGGCCTGCCAGTCGAGATCGGCGTCGAAAAGAAGCTCAGCTTCACCAGCAAAGCCCAGATCGAGGCCTACGGGATCGCCGAGTTCAACAAGCTCTGCCGCCGGTCCGCCTTCGACTACATCCAGGATTGGGAGCGGCTGACCGAGCGGATTGCCTTCTGGGTCAACCTGGAGGATGCCTACGTCACCTTCACCAACGAGTACATCGAGTCGGTATGGTGGATATTAAAATCGTTATGGGAGAAAGGCCTGCTCTACCAGGGCAATAAAGTCGTGCCCTACTGCCCGCGCTGCGGCACGCCGCTCTCTGACCACGAAGTAGCTCTTGGCTATCGGGACACCGACGATCCTTCCATATACATTCGCCTGCCGCTGGTAGACGAGCCTAATACTTCTTTGTTGGTGTGGACCACCACTCCCTGGACCCTGCCCGGCAATGTGGCGGTGGCTGCCAACCCGGAGGTAGAGTACGCAACCATCGAGCGGACGATACCGGATGGCGGCACGGAGCGATTGATCCTGGCTGCTGCCCGGCTGGACGATGTGTTTGGTGAGGAGCAGGTGCGGGTGGTAGAGACATTCAAGGGTCGCCGGCTGAAAGGCAGGCGCTATAAACCGCTGTTCACGTATCTGCTTCCAGACAAGCCCGCCTATCATGTCATCCTTGGCGACTACGTCACCACCGGGGATGGCAGCGGACTGGTGCACATTGCCCCCGCTTTTGGCGCGGAGGATATGCAGGCTGCCCAAGAATTAGACCTGCCGGTGCTGGTGACTGTCGCGGGAGATGGCACATTCATTCCCGAGGTGCGCTCATGGAGCGGCAGGTTCGTCAAAGACGCTGACCCACTGATCATTCAGGACCTGCAGGCGCGCGGCCTGCTGCTAAAATCCGGAACCAATACCCATACCTACCCTTTCTGCTGGCGCTGCGACACTCCATTGATCTACCTGGCCCGAGGTACCTGGTATCTTCGCACCAGCCAGTTCAAAGAGCAGCTGGTAGAGCTCAACCAGGGCATAAACTGGGTGCCGGAGCATATCAAAGACGGGCGCTTCGGCAACTGGCTGGAGAACAACGTCGATTGGGCATTGGGCAGAGAGCGCTATTGGGGCACACCACTGCCCATCTGGGAGTGCGAGTTCTGCCAGCGCCAGGTTTGCGTTGGGTCGATTGCCGAGCTGGCAGAATTAACTGGGGAGGATCTCTCGGGGCTGGACCTGCACCGGCCGTTCGTGGATGGGGTGCGCTTCCCCTGCCCGGACTGCAGCACGACATCCGGCGCTCAGATGCAGCGCGTCTCTGAGCTGATCGATGTGTGGTTCGACTCGGGTGCTATGCCGGTTGCCCAGTGGCATTATCCATTCGAAAACCAGGAAATCTTCAAGCATCAGTACCCGGCGGATTTTATCTGCGAGGCTGTCGACCAGACCCGGGGCTGGTTCTATTCGCTGCATGCAATCAGCACCCTGCTCTTCGAGCAGCCGGCTTTCAAGAACGTGATCTGCCTGGGCCTGATCCTGGATGAGAGCGGGCAGAAGATGTCGAAATCCAAAGGGAATGTGGTCGACCCCAGAGAGGTGATCGACCAGCACGGCGCAGATGCCTTCCGCTGGTACCTGTACACTGCCAGCCCGCCCGGGCAGGAGCGGCGCTTCTCTGCCGATCTGGTCGGTGATGTGGTGCGCACATTCACCCTTACCCTCTGGAATGTTTACTCTTTCTTCGCTACCTATGCCAATCTGGATGGATGGCAGCCTGCACCCTACCCGTTAGATTTGGGAGCAGATACGAGAGCTGAAGATGAGAGCGGGCTAGCCCTTGACCGCTGGCTGCTCTCGGAACTGAACGCACTGGTCCACAACGTGACCGAAGCTCTCGAAAACTACGATGTCACCGGGGCTGCCCGCCCGGTTGCCGGATTCGTCGATATCCTTTCGAAGTGGTATCTGCGCCGCTCACGGCGCCGTTTTTGGAAGAGCGAAGCCGATGCCGATAAACAAGCTGCATATGCCGTTCTACATGAATCCCTGCTGACTGTCAGCAAGCTGCTTGCGCCCTTCATGCCTTTCCTGGCTGAGGAGCTGTACCAAAACCTGGTACGCTCCTGGGATGTACAGGCACCTGAATCAGTACACCTTGCCAACTGGCCTACAGCAGACCCAACCCGGATCAATGCTGCCCTGAACAATGATATGCGGCTGGTGATGAAGCTGGCCTCGCTTGGTCATGCGGCTCGCAGCCAGGCCGGAATAAAAGTGCGCCAGCCGCTCTCTGCGATCGCCTTTTCGGTGAGCAGCAAAGACGAAGTACAGGTGCTAGCAAGATATGCTGACCTGCTGGCAGATGAACTGAACGTCAAGCAGGTGCGCGCCCTGGGTTCGGCTGGCGAGGCGGTATCTTACAGCCTGAAGCCGCTCCCCAAGCAGCTGGGTGGGAAATACACGGCTTTGTTTCCCAGGATCAGCACTGCCATACTGGACCTGGACACCGAAGGCACTGCGCGCGCCTTGCTGGCCGGGCACAATCTGCTGGTCGCAATCGATGGTCGCCCTTACACCATCCTGCCTGAAGAAGTCGAAGTGCGTGCTGAGGCGCGCTCCGGTTTTGCTGTCGCTTCCGAAGGCGCTTATCTGGCTGCCCTGCAGACCGACCTGACCCACGATCTGGTGCTGGAGGGACTGGCGCGCGAGTTCGTCCGCCATGTACAGGAACTGCGCAAGCAGGTTAGGCTGGATATCGCCGACCGCATACACCTGCAGGTTGACGCCAGCCCTGAGCTGGCGCAGGCCATCGCTGCTCACCGCCAGTACATCATGGGCGAAGTATTGGCTCTGTCGCTGGATGAGGGGATGTCCCAGGTGGAATCTGACCCGCACACTGCTGAACTTGAATTCGACGGAGAGCAAGCAAAGATAGGGCTGCAGAAAGCAGCCTGAGCGGGGAAGTAATATTTAAAGGGCTCACGCAGTTTGTAGAGAGACTGGGGGTGTTTGGGCGGGCGATTCCCGCCCAAACA